>NZ_LR134117.1:1240601-1550751 GCF_900635445.1 Serratia odorifera | reverse complement strand
GCCTTCTGGCTCGAGGAAGATCTGGTGCGCGTTACGATCGGCAAAGCGCATGACCTTGTCTTCGATCGACGGGCAGTAACGTGGGCCGATCCCTTCGATGATCCCGGCATACATCGGGCTACGATCGAGGTTGTTACGGATCACGTCATGGGTTTTTTCATTGGTATGCGTGATATAGCACGGTACCTGCTGCGGATGCTGGCTGGCATTGCCCATGAACGAGAACACCGGCATCGGCGTATCGCCGTGCTGTTCAGCCAATACGCTGAAATCAATGGTGCGGGCGTCAATACGCGGTGGCGTACCGGTCTTCAGGCGATTGACCCGTAGCGGCAGTTCACGCAGACGCTGTGACAGCGAAATGGATGGCGGATCGCCAGCTCGTCCACCGCTGTAATTTTCCAGCCCGATGTGGATCTTTCCGTCCAGGAAGGTCCCCACGGTAAGCACCACCGCCTTGGCACGGAACTTGAGGCCCATTTGAGTAACGGCGCCGACCACCCGATCGTTTTCGACAATCAGATCCTCAACCGGTTGTTGGAAGAGAGTCAGATTCGGCTGGTTTTCCAGTGCGCTGCGAACCGCCTGGCGATATAACACGCGATCGGCCTGTGCCCGAGTAGCGCGAACCGCTGGCCCTTTGCTGGCGTTTAGTATCCTAAACTGAATACCGGCATGGTCGATCGCCGTGGCCATCAGGCCGCCAAGTGCATCAATTTCCTTTACCAGATGCCCCTTGCCAATACCGCCAATCGCCGGGTTGCAAGACATTTGCCCCAGCGTATCGATATTGTGCGTCAGTAATAACGTCTGACGTCCCATGCGTGCCGCAGCCATGGCGGCTTCGGTACCTGCATGGCCACCACCGATGATGATGACGTCAAATTGATCTGGATAAAACATGGAACTGCACCTCGCCGTATTGCCAACGACCGTTATTTGCCCGGGGTGGGGATTCTACTCAAGTTTAGACGATCGACCAAGTGGTGCGGATCGTCGGTAATTAAAAGAAGATCTTTTTTATTTAAAGATCTCTTTATTAGATCTCTTATTAGGATCGCGATCCTCTGTGGATAACCGATTATTCACCATGAAGATCAGCGCATTAAGGAGGATCGTTAGCTGTGAATGATCGGTGATCCTGCGGCTGATAAGCTGGGATCTAAATGGCGACTTATGCACAGCATGAAAAGCGTACTGCGGTTGTTAGTTGGATAACTACCGGTTTTACCCTGCTTTTAAGCATAGTTACACACAATCGTTAGCGCGATCTTTGTACGAATTAGAGTAAATTAATCCAATTCTTGACCCATTCTTCTGCCGGATCCTCGGGAATTTCATGTTTGGTGACGTCGATCTCGAGACGATCACCGATCCTTTTGGCACCGCGGGCCTGTAAAAGATCGTCGATCTGGACGATCGCACCGCAGAAGGTGTCGTATTCGGAGCTACCCAAACCGACGGCACCAAATTGCACGCGGGACAGATCGGGCTGACGTTCGCCGATCTGTTCCAACAGCGGTTGCAGGTTATCCGGCAACTCCCCGGCGCCGTGGGTTGAGGTCACCACCAGCCAACGACCGGACAACGTTAATTCATCCAGCTCAGGCCCATGCAGCATGTCGGTTGAAAAACCGGCTTCTTCCAGTTTTTCAGCCAAATGTTCAGCTACATATTCAGCACTACCAAGCGTACTGCCACTGATCAGCGTAATGTCTGCCATGAATGAATGATCCCAACCTTGCCAAAGAGGCAGCATTGTACGCTGTGAAACGGCTGGGATCTACCTGTGGATAATATGGGTATAGTAAATTATGCGCTACGGCTTGATGGTACGCATGATGGGGTTTTGCAGCGAGATCAGCGTCTCCGTCGACTGGATCTCATCAATCGTCTGGATCTTGTTGATAAGTACCTGTTGCAGCGCGTCAATTGAGCGACACATTACTTTGATGAACACACTGTAGTGGCCGGTGGTGTAGTACGCCTCGACCACTTCCTCCAGGCTTTCGAGCTTTTGCAATGCGGACGGATAGTCTTTGGCGCTCTTTAATATAATGCCGATAAAACAGCAGACGTCATAACCCAGCTGTTTTGGGTTCACGTCGACCCGCGCGCCGGTAATGATCCCCGCCTGCTTCATTTTCTCTACCCGCACGTGGATGGTGCCGGGGCTGACGGCAAAGGTTTTCGCCAGTTCGGCATACGGCGTACGCGCATTGGCCATCAAGGCGTTGAGGATGCCGCGATCGAGATTATCGATCTGATAAATTTCTGCCATTTAATCCCCCGTTGATTATTGTTTATGGAATTATCATCGCCTAAAAATGCGCGATTAAAAGTGAAAAGGCAATATTGTTTGCTGGTTATTGAATATGGTGCCGTATGTGTTGCTTAATCGTTAGCAACAGAGACAGATTTCGAGAGTAACGGCAATGAAAAAACAGTTTATCCAAAAACAACAGCAAATCAGCTTCGTCAAATCCTTCTTCTCACGCCAGCTTGAACAGCAGCTGGGTCTGATCGAAGTACAGGCACCGATCCTTAGCCGTCTGGGTGATGGCACGCAGGACAACCTTTCCGGCAGTGAAAAAGCGGTGCAGGTCAAGGTCAAGGCGTTGCCGGACGCCAGCTTTGAAGTGGTGCACTCACTGGCCAAATGGAAACGAAAAACCCTTGGCAGTCATGATTTTAGCGCCGGCGAAGGCGTATATACCCATATGAAAGCGCTACGACCGGATGAAGATCGCCTGAGCGCCATCCACTCGGTGTATGTCGATCAGTGGGATTGGGAACGGGTGATGGGCGACGGTCAACGTAACCTGGATTACCTGCAAGGCACCGTACGTCACATTTATGCGGCAATAAAGGAAACGGAAGCGGCGGTAAGTCGTGAATATGGCCTGACGCCGTTCCTGCCGGAACAGATCCACTTTGTGCACAGCGAAACCCTGTTGCAGCGTTTCCCACAGCTGGATGCCAAAGGGCGCGAACGCGCGATAGCCAAAGAACTGGGCGCGGTATTCCTGATCGGCATTGGCGGCGCATTATCGCACGGCAAATCGCACGATGTTCGCGCGCCGGATTATGATGACTGGACCACGCCGACGGCGGATGGACTGGCCGGGCTGAACGGCGATATCGTGGTGTGGAACCCGGTGCTGCAAGACGCGTTCGAGATTTCCTCAATGGGCATCCGCGTCGATGCCGAAGCGCTTAAACGTCAGCTGGCGCAGACCGGGGACGGCGAACGCCTGGCGTTGGAATGGCATCAGTCACTGCTGCGCGGTGAAATGCCGCAGACCATTGGTGGCGGTATCGGTCAGTCACGTCTGGTGATGTTGTTGCTGCAACTGTCGCATATCGGCCAGGTGCAATGTGGCGTGTGGTCGCCGGAACTGCGCGACGCGGTTGAAGGAATACTGTAAGTCTCAGCGTCGCCAGCGGCGCATCAAACGGCTTTTTAATCCGGTATCAAAGCGCCAGATATGATCGAAGATGCGCATAATGCCGGGTTTGCCATACGCTGACATCGCCACCGCATGGAAACGTTGCTGGTGGCTTTGTTGTTGTTGCTTCACCTTCTTTATTACCTCTTCAGGCAACCGTTGAGCAATAAAGTCGGAAATGATCACCGCGTCGGCGTCAAACCAGCCGCTTTCCGCCATCTTCCCCGCCGTTGCGCTCAGACAGGCCGCCAAATCGGTACCGCCGCGAAAATGTTGTCCGAGGAAACGCACCGCTTGTTCAATGCCGCTGGCAGCGGTGAGTTCATAATGCACAATCTGGTTGGCAAACAGCATGATATAGCAGCGCCGATTGTCCGCCAGCGCGATGCGCAGCAAGGCCAGGCAAAACGCCTTGGCGCACTGTTCGTTGAAACCGCCCATCGAGCCGGAAGTATCGACGCAGACGATAAACGGCCCGCGCGGCTGCCGATCCTGTTGCTGATGCGTAACCTGACGTACCACCACCTTTTCCTGCCAGGCGTCACCCTGCAGGCGGTAACTCAGCAGGCGCTTTTCCAGCAGGCGGCGATAAAACTCGAACTCCAGCTCGTCGATGCCCAGCGTTGCCAGCTCGGCGGGCAGCAAGCGCAGGATATCGTCGCTCTGGTGCACGCCGTTCACTTCTTCCGGCAGGGTAGCCGGTACCTGTACCAGCACGCGAAACGGTTCCGGTACCGCGTCCTGCTGCGGCACCGCTTTGGCTTCATAACTGCGGCCCAGCTGCTGTGCCAGTTTTTTCAATTCCGGCTGCGTTTGCAGGAAGTTGCCGTATTCCACCAGCCGCTGATAATCACCGCGTTGCAATTGCCCTTTGCTCATGTCCCACAGGCGTCCGGCGGCGGTGTCGTTTTCCGCCAACACCGGCTCCAGCGCCCCGCTTAATGCCAGACGCTCCTGCAGTTCGGCCATCAACTGTTCGCGCTCCTGCTCCAGCAACTGGTGGTGCAGCATGGTGGCTTGCAGCGTCAGACTGATACGCCAGCGTTGCAGGAACAGCGTCTGAAAACTGTCGTCGAGCGGATGGTTAGGCAAATCGGCGGTATCCACCAGCTTGCGCGCCTGTTCGTAAAACGGCGATACCAGCTGGCGTAGCAGATCCAGCGTATCGTTGAGGTTATGGTAAAACTGGTTATTGTTTTCCAGTTGGCACTGTTGATAACGATAGAACTCCTGCGCCAGCGCCGGGGGGACCATGGCTTCATGGATCCGTTCTTTCAACTGCAACTTCCAGCGTGGCAAATCGCGATCCAGCGCGCGACGAATCGCCGGGAATTTTTTGAAAAACACCGACAGTTGCGGTGCCGCCAGCATGGCGACGATCATCTCTTCGATCAGTTCGCCTTCGGTGATCGCCAGCAACAGGTCGAGCGTTTCCAGACTGAGCATGGTTATTGGCCGCGCATCTGCTGGTGCTGCTGTTTGATTTGCTCGGCAACCTGCAACAGACTGGCCTCAATCTTCGCCAGCCCAGCCGCGGCGGTAAACAGGCACGGCTGATGCTGACTGAACAACCGGCGCTGTTCGGCCAACCGTTGCGTTAGCGTTTCCATTTGCTCCAGCAGCTCCGGCGGTGTGGCGCTGGTCTGTTTGCCGGGCAATGCCAGCAGTGAGGGCTGGCGGCTGACGTCGAGCACTGCCAGGTGCAATTGTTCATCAACCTGCAGATCGATTTGCTGGGCAAAGCCGATGCCGTTCAGCTTGGCACGCACGTCGCCGCCCTTTTGCAGCCAGCTTTCCAGCGCGCTAATGTCGATGCTGAGGTGGTTGACTTGTATATCATGCAGTTGCAGCGGTTTTTGCAACAGCAGCGTCAAAGTGGTGCCGCTCAGCGGCGTGGCCAAGGCATATTGCGGTTTGCGGCTGAACATGCCGCCCTTTTTCACCAGACTGATAGCCTGGCGATCGCTTTGCTGTTGCTGGTGCTGCATCCAGCGGGTATGGATTTGCTGAAGCTGGATCAGCAAAGGCTGTTGTTGATAAGCCTGTTCGGTCAGCAACTGGTCGATTTGCTGCTGGATCAGCTTCAACGAAGTCATATCGTGCCACAGGCAGTCTTTCAGCAGCATCAGATCGATTGGCGCAATGGCGTCTCGACCGCTGAAAAAGGCGCAGGCCTGCAACAGGCGCAGCGCTTTTTTCCAGCGGCGGTCGGAGACGTAGGGCGCCTGTTCCAATGCGTCCAGCCGCTGGCGCAGCTGGAAAATCAGATCAAAACAGCCTTCCGGCAGCGCGACGCTGCCAATCTGCGCCTGCCACTGGTAAAACTCTTCATCACTGACGCTCAGCGCGTCGGGCACCGGGTTGTCGCTGTCGTTTTGTCGACTGGTCAACAGTGCGCGGAAATTCTGCTTGTCTTGCACTTTGTCCAGCCACAGACGGATCAGCATGCGGTCATACAACGCTTCCAGGCTGCTGTCGGCCTCTGGCAGCTCATTCGATGCGGTAACCAGCAGGCGCAGCGGGATCGGCTCTTCGCTGTTGCCGTTGCGAAAGCGGCGTTCGTTGATGGCGGTCAACAAGGTATTGAGGATCGCCGGCCCGGCCTTCCATATTTCATCGAGAAACACGATTTCCGCTTCCGGCAGGTAACCGGCGGTCAGACGTTGATAGCGCCCTTCGTCTTTCAGCGCTTGAATCGACAGTGGACCGAACACTTCCTCCGGCGTGGAGAAGCGCGTCATTAAATATTCGAACGAACGGGCGCTGCGAAAGGCAAACTTCAGGCGGCGGGCGATCAGGCTTTTCGCGATACCCGGCGGACCAAGCAAAAATACGCTCTCGCCGCTCAAGGCCGCCAGCAGGCATAGCCGAATTGCCTCCTGTCGCTCATAAAGGCCGCTCTCCCAGCGCGCTGCTGAGACGGGAAATTCGTTCTGCCAATAATGATGAAGACGCCATAATTTTGCCGCGTTGTCCGAGAGTTAGCCAATATTGTTCGAGAAGCCGATAATAAACCACCATTATTTTTAATGGTATAGCTTGTTGATTAGTAAAATTTTTCTATTATCAAAAAGGTTGCCTACTCACATTTTGTGATTTTTTCGCGGCATATTAAAGGGTAGGCAAGCAGGATAATTCGTGCATACTGTGCGCCTTTTGGTGGACGTAACGGATCTTAGAGCCCGTATCCCTGGTTGATGCGGATGCATCGCTAACGGTTGTTCTAGTTAAAGAAACGCATATGAGCACAGAACGCAAGCAGTCCCTATCCGCAGTAACCCTGGCGGCCATCGGCGTGGTATACGGTGATATTGGCACCAGCCCGCTTTATACCCTCAGAGAGTGTTTCTCTGGCCATTATGGTTTTGATGTCCGACCCGATGTGGTCTTTGGCTTTTTGTCGCTGATTTTCTGGATGCTGGTGATCATCGTCTCACTGAAGTATCTGACGTATGTAATGCGCGCAGACAAACGCCGGCGAAGGCGGCATCTTGACCCTGATGTCGTTGGCCGGGCGCAATACCACCGCGCGTTCGACCGCCGTACTGGTGATCCTCGGTCTGATCGGCGGCAGCTTCTTTTATGGCGAGGTGGTGATCACCCCGGCTATCTCGGTGATGTCGGCCATTGAAGGGCTGGAAATCGCCGCGCCGTCGCTGGATCCCTTTATTGTCCCGCTATCGATACTGGTACTGACCCTGCTGTTTGTCATCCAGAAACACGGCACTGGCAGCGTCGGCAAGCTGTTCGCGCCGGTGATGCTGGTCTGGTTCCTGACGCTGGCGGTGTTGGGCGTACGCAGCATCATCGCCAATCCAGAGGTGTTGCAAGCGCTGAACCCAAGCTGGGCGCTGAATTTCTTCCTTGAATACAAAAAAGTCTCATTCTTCGCGCTGGGCGCGGTGGTGCTGGCGATCACCGGTGTGGAAGCGCTGTACGCCGATATGGGCCACTTCGGCAAGTTCCCGATTCGCCTGGCCTGGTTTACCGTGGTATTGCCGTCACTGGTGCTGAACTATTTTGGCCAGGGCGCGCTGTTGCTGAAGGATCCCGAAGCGATTAAAAACCCATTCTTCCTGCTGGCGCCGGATTGGGCACTGGTTCCGTTGCTGATACTGGCGACGCTGGCCACGGTTATCGCCTCGCAGGCGGTGATTTCCGGCGTGTTTTCCCTGACGCGTCAGGCGGTGCGTTTGGGGTATCTGTCACCGATGCGCATTATCCATACTTCGGAAATGGAGTCAGGCCAGATCTACATTCCGGTGGTGAACTGGATGCTGTATATCGCGGTCGTGCTGGTGATCCTCGGTTTTGAGCATTCCAGCAACCTGGCGGCGGCCTACGGCATCGCCGTCACTGGCACCATGGTGCTGACCAGCATTCTGGTGACCTCGGTGGCGATCAAGAACTGGCACTGGAACCGCTTTTTGGCCGTCGGCATTTTAGCCATCCTGCTATTTATTGACGTGCCGATGTTTTCCGCCAATGCGTTGAAACTGTTCTCTGGCGGTTGGTTGCCGCTGACCATCGGGCTGGTGATGTTTATCGTAATGACCACCTGGAAGAGCGAGCGTTTCCGCCTGCTGCGCCGAATGCACGAACATGGCAACTCACTGGAGGCGCTGATCGCATCGCTGGAGAAATCGCCACCGGTACGCGTTCCGGGCACCGCCGTATTTATGTCGCGGGCGATTAACGTGATTCCGTTTGCCCTGCTGCATAACCTCAAGCACAACAAAGTGTTGCATGAACGGGTTGTGCTGCTGACGCTGCGCACCGAAGACGCGCCCTATGTGCACAACGTGCGTCGGGTGACCATTGAACAGCTGTCGCCAAGCTTCTGGCGTGTGGTGGCGAGCTACGGCTGGCGTGAAACGCCGAACGTGGAGGAGGTTTTCCACCGCTGCGGGCTGGAAGGGTTACCGTGCCGCATGATGGAAACGTCATTCTTTATGTCGCACGAGTCGCTGATCCTCACCAAGCGTCCGTGGTATCTGTTCCTGCGCGGAAAATTGTTCATCGCGCTGAGCCGCAATGCGCTGCGCGCACCGGATCAGTTCGAAATACCGCCGAATCGGGTGATCGAACTGGGTACCCAGGTCGAGATCTGATTTCGCCGGGGTTCAATCAGGCTCTGCCATCGTGCAGAGCCTTTTTTATTTGTGCCGTTTGCCTAACGTGATCGAAACGTTTCGATGGCGATCACATTTCCCGCTTTCCGCCGTTGCCTTCCCCTGCCGATTTTTTACACTCTATGGCGAGCGAAACGTTTCGCTCACGAAGTGACGTGGAGTGATAAATGAAAAAAGGTCTGCTACTCAATTCTGACATTTCTGCGCTGGTGGCGCGGTTGGGTCATACCGACCAGATAACCCTTTGCGATGCCGGATTGCCGATTCCGGCTGCGACACCGCGCATCGATCTGGCGCTGACGCAAGGCGTACCGACGTTTTTGCAGGTGTTGGCAACGGTAACGCAGGAAATGCAGGTCGAAAGTGCTCTGCTGGCGGAGGAAATCGTCAAGCAGAACCCGTCGCTCCATGAGGCGCTGTTGGCGCAACTGGCGCAGCTGGGTCAGGCGCAGGGCAACACCGTCAGCGTGCGTTACATCAGCCACGCTGAATTCAAGGCGCAAACCGAACACAGTCGTGCGGTGATCCGCAGTGGCGAATGCTCGCCGTACGCGAATGTGATCCTGTGCGCCGGCGTAACTTTCTGAGGCATTTATGCAACCTTTATTGCAACTGAAAGGGATTGATAAAGCCTTCCCCGGGGTGAAAGCGCTGTCCGGCGCGGCGCTTAGCGTGTATCCCGGCAGGGTGATGGCGCTGGTGGGCGAAAACGGCGCTGGCAAATCCACCATGATGAAAGTGCTGACCGGTATCTACAGTAAAGACGCCGGCAGCCAGCATTTTCTCGGCAAAGAGGTGGCATTTAACGGTCCAAAAGACTCGCAGGACGCCGGCATCGGCATTATCCATCAGGAATTGAACCTGATCCCGCAGCTGACGATTGCAGAAAACATCTTTCTTGGCCGCGAGTTCGTCAACCGCTTTGGCCGTATCGACTGGCCGCGCATGTACGCCGAAGCCGACAAACTGTTGGCGCGGCTCAACCTGCGTTACAGCAGCCACCGGCTGGTGGGCGAGCTGTCGATCGGCGATCAGCAGATGGTGGAAATTGCCAAGGTGCTGAGCTTCGAGTCGAAAGTGATCATTATGGATGAGCCGACCGATGCGCTGACCGACACCGAAACCGCCTCTTTATTTAAGGTGATCAACGAACTGAAAGCGCAAGGGCGCGGCATTGTTTACATCTCGCACCGCCTGAAAGAGATATTTGAAATCTGCGATGACGTCACGGTGTTCCGCGACGGACAGTTTATTGCCGAACGTCCGGTCAGCGAACTGCACGAAGACTCGCTGATCGAAATGATGGTCGGCCGCAAACTGGAAGAGCAGTACCCACGCCTGAATTTGCCGCGTGGTAAAAAACGTTTGCAGGTCAGCCATCTTTCCGGCTCCGGGGTACATGACGTCAGTTTCGATCTCTACCAGGGCGAAATCCTGGGCGTATCCGGATTGATGGGCGCCGGGCGCACCGAGCTGATGAAGATCCTTTACGGCGCCGCCGCGCGCCGCAGCGGGAGTGTCACCCTGGACGGCCGCGAGGTGAACCCCCATTCCCCACAGGACGGTCTGGCCAACGGCATCGTCTACATTTCGGAAGACCGTAAGCGTGACGGACTGGTATTGGGCATGTCGGTGAAGGAAAACATGTCGCTGACCGCCCTGCGTTATTTCAGCCGCGCCGGCGGTGGGCTTAAGCATGCGGAAGAACGGCTGGCTGTCGGGGACTTCATTCGTTTGTTCAATGTAAAAACCCCTTCAATGGATCAGCCCATCGGCCTGCTTTCCGGTGGCAACCAACAGAAAGTGGCGATCGCCCGTGGGCTGATGACCCGGCCAAAGGTATTGATCCTTGATGAACCGACGCGCGGCGTCGACGTCGGAGCCAAGAAAGAAATCTACCAGTTGATCAACCAGTTTAAACAGGAAGGGCTCAGCATCATTTTGGTGTCTTCCGAAATGCCGGAAGTGCTGGGGATGAGCGATCGCGTACTGGTGATGCATGAAGGCCACCTCAGCGGGGAATTCCCGATTGAGCAGGCTACTCAGGAAGCGTTGATGGCTGCGGCCGTCGGCAAGCAATACGGCGTAAAGCAGGAGTAATCAGATATGAGTTCCCAGACTATCGCAGCTAAGCGCTGGTTCAGTAAAGAATGGCTGTTAGAACAGAAGTCGCTGATTGCGCTGCTGGTGCTGATCGCCGTGGTTTCAACCATGAGTCCGAACTTCTTCACCGTGAACAACCTGTTCAACATTCTGCAACAGACGTCGGTGAATGCCATTATGGCGGTCGGCATGACGCTGGTTATTCTGACCTCCGGCATCGATCTGTCGGTGGGGTCATTGCTGGCTCTGACCGGTGCGGTTGCTGCGTCGATCGTCGGATTTGAAGTCAACGCCGTGGTGGCGGTTGCCGCCGCGTTGGCGCTGGGGGCTGCGGTAGGCGCCTGTACTGGCGTGATCGTCGCCAAAGGCAAAGTCCAGGCGTTTATCGCCACGCTGGTCATGATGCTGTTGCTGCGCGGGGTGACCATGGTGTACACCAACGGCAGCCCGATCAATACCGGTTTTACCGACGTGGCGGATACCTTCGGCTGGTTCGGCATCGGCCGTCCGCTGGGCGTACCGACGCCGATCTGGATCATGGCCATCGTGTTTATTGCCGCCTGGTACATGCTGCACCATACCCGCCTGGGCCGCTACATTTACGCACTGGGTGGCAACGAAGCGGCGACCCGTCTGTCCGGTATCAGCGTCGACCGCGTCAAGATCATCGTTTATTCGTTGTGCGGCCTGTTGGCAGCGCTGGCCGGAGTGATCGAAGTTGCTCGCCTTTCCTCTGCGCAACCGACCGCCGGTACCGGTTATGAACTGGACGCCATCGCCGCGGTGGTGCTGGGTGGCACCAGCCTGGCGGGTGGTAAAGGACGGATCGTCGGTACGCTGATCGGTGCGCTGATCCTTGGTTTCTTGAATAACGGACTGAATTTGCTGGGTGTTTCTTCCTACTACCAAATGATCGTGAAGGCGGTAGTCATACTGCTGGCGGTTCTGGTAGACAATAAAAGTAACAAGTAACCTCCCCTACAGGAATCACGACCATGAAAATGAAAAAACTGGCAGTACTGGCTTCAGCTTTTGCGCTGAGCGCCACCCTGAGCGCGAATGCACTGGCGAAAGACACCATTGCACTGGTGGTATCGACGTTGAACAACCCGTTCTTTGTTTCAATGAAGGAGGGGGCGCAGCAGGAAGCCAACAAGCTGGGTTACAACCTGGTGGTGCTGGATTCACAAAATAATCCGGCGAAGGAATTGGCCAACGTGCAGGATCTGATGGTGCAGAACCCGAAACTGCTGTTGATCAACCCAACCGACTCCGATGCGGTCGGCAACGCCATCAAAATGGCCAACCAGGCTAAAATCCCGGTAATTACGCTCGATCGCGTGGCGTCAAAAGGCGAGGTGGTCAGCCACATTGCCTCGGATAACCGCGTGGGAGGCAAAATGGCCGGTGACTTTATCGCCAAGAAGGTAGGGACCGACGCCAAGGTGATTCAGCTGGAAGGGATTGCCGGCACCTCTGCCGCGCGTGAGCGAGGCGAAGGCTTCAAACAGTCGCTGGATCAGAACAAATTCACGCTGTTGGCCAGTCAGCCGGCCGATTTCGATCGTACCAAGGGCTTGAACGTAATGCAGAACCTGCTGACCGCACATCCACAGGTTCAGGCGGTGTTCGCGCAGAATGACGAAATGGCGCTGGGTGCCCTACGCGCACTGCAGACCGCCGGTAAAACCGACGTGGTAGTCGTGGGCTTTGATGGCACCGCCGACGGTGTAAAAGCGGTTGAAGGTGGCAAACTGGCGGCAACCGTGGCGCAGCGTCCGGATCAGATCGGCGTCATCGGCGTCGAAACCGCCGATAAAGTACTGAAAGGCGAGAAAGTACCGGCTACTATCCCGGTAGATCTGAAACTGGTCACCCAATAAGTGTGATCGCGTGCCGCCGGAACGAGCGTTGTCGGTGGCGCGCACTGCAAGCAGGAAACAATGCGATGGAAACAGGAAAGCTGGTGGTTCTGGGTAGCATCAATGCTGACCATATCCTTAATGTCGACCAGTTCCCCCGGCCGGGCGAAACGGTGATCGGGAAGCAGTATAAAGTGGCGTTTGGCGGCAAGGGGGCCAACCAGGCAGTTGCTGCCGGCCGCAGCGGCGCGGATATCGCCTTTATTGCCTGCGTGGGCGCAGATGATATTGGTGAACGCATTCGCCAACAGTTGGCCGGCGACCAGATTGATACTCAGCCTGTTGAAGCCATCGATGGCAGTACTACCGGCGTGGCGCTGATATTCGTTAACGGTGACGGTGAGAACGTGATTGGCATCGATGCTGGCGCCAATGCGGCACTCACGCCGCAATATCTTGAACGTTACCGGCAGTCGGTGATCGACGCGGCGGCGTTGCTGATGCAGCTTGAGTCGCCGCTGGAAAGCGTTATCGCTGCGGCGCGGCTGGCAAAACAGCACGCTACCCGGGTGATCCTCAACCCGGCGCCGGCACGGGAATTGCCGGATGAACTGTTGGCGATGATCGACATGATTACCCCCAACGAGACCGAAGCACAGCGTTTGACCGGAATTGCTGTCAATAATGATGCTGATGCGGCGCGTGCTGCCAGCGTGCTGCATGCTAAAGGCATCGAAACGGTGTTGATCACCCTTGGCAGCCGAGGCGTGTGGCTGAGTGAAAACGGTGACGGCAAGCTGGTGCCGGGCTTTCGAGTCAAGGCGGTCGACACCATCGCCGCTGGCGATACCTTCAACGGCGCGCTGTTGACGGCGTTGCTGGAAGGACAGACCCTGAACCAGGCGGTGCGGTTCGCTCATGCGGCGGCGGCTATTGCCGTTACGCGTCCGGGCGCGCAGCCTTCGGTACCCTGGCGTGCCGAGATCGACGCCTTCTTGCAGCAGCAGGGGTAAATGCCTTGGCCACCATGAAAGATGTCGCTCGCCTGGCGGGTGTTTCAACCTCCACGGTTTCGCACGTTATCAATAATAATCGTTTTGTCAGCGATAGCGTGCGCAGCAAAGTGATGGCGGCCGTCGAACGGCTCAACTATGCGCCTTCCGCGCTGGCTCGCAGTCTAAAGATCAACCAGACGCGTACCATCGGCATGCTGGTGACCGCCAGCAATAACCCGTTTTACGCCGAGGTGGTGCGCGGGGTAGAGCGAAGCTGTTATGAGCGCGGCTACAGCCTGATTCTGTGCAATACCGAAGAGGACGCGGCGCGTATGAATCGCAGCATGGAAACCCTGCTGCAAAAACGCGTCGACGGGTTGTTGTTGATGTGCACCGAAAACCATCGCCCTTCGCAGGATGCGCTGAGCCGCTACCCTTCGCTGCCGATCGTCATGATGGATTGGGCGCCGTTTGAAGGCGCCAACGACATTATTCAGGATAACTCGCTGCTGGGTGGCGAAATGGCTACCGATCACCTGATTGCGCGCGGCTATTGCCATATTGCCTGCATTGCCGGGCCGCAGGATAAAACCACCGCTCGCCATCGTCTGGAGGGCTATCGCCGGGCCATGCAGCGTGCCGGTTTGGCGATCCTGCCGGGTTATGAAGTGCACTGTGACTTTGAATTTGAAGGCGGGGTGTGCGCCATGCAGCAGCTATTGGCGCTGGAGACTCCGCCGCATGCGGTTTTTGCCGGTAACGATGCGGTGGCGGTTGGCGTTTATCAGGCCTTGTTCCA
This sequence comes from Serratia odorifera, assembly GCF_900635445.1. Taxonomy (NCBI): domain Bacteria; kingdom Pseudomonadati; phylum Pseudomonadota; class Gammaproteobacteria; order Enterobacterales; family Yersiniaceae; genus Serratia; species Serratia odorifera. The sequence continues at coordinate 1,536,411 of NZ_LR134117.1, read as the reverse complement.
GGCCGGGCTACGCGTACCGCAGGACATGGCGGTAATGGGCTACGACGATATCGAGTTGGCGAAATATTTAGCACCGCCGTTGAGCACCATTCATCAACCGAAAGATTCGTTGGGCGAACTGGCGATTGACGCGTTAATCAATCGCCTGCAAAACCCGGAGCGTGACGCCCAGGTGCTGGTGCTGACGCCTGAGCTGGTGGAGCGAGCCTCGGTCGGCCGCCGTTAGCCAACCGTCTTTGCCGGTAATCAGATTGCGTCCGTCCTTTTTGCGTAACAGCATGAACACAAAGGCCGATACCATGGTGACGATGCCCATGGTAATAAAGGTATAGTGGAAGTGGTCGATCATGGTACCGATCGACAGCGAATCATAAAAACGCAGTACCGCCGCGCTCACCGCAATGCCAAAACTGATCGATAGCTGCTGAGTGACCGCCAGTACGCTATTGCCGGAGCTGGCATTGCTGTCATTCAGGTCTGCCAGGCTGATGGTATTCATCGCGGTGAACTGGGTCGACATTGCCATGCCGAGCACGAATAACGGCACAATCATCAGCCATAACGGCATACCCGGGCTTTGCAGGGCGAACTGGGCAATCAGCACGCCGATAACCAGGGTTATGCCGACCAGGGTTTTACGATAGCCAAACCAGCGCAATACCTGGGTTACGGTGGATTTTGCCATCAGCGAACCGACGGCAGTTGGCGCCATCATGCAGCCGGCAATAATCGCCGAATAGCCAAAACCGACCTGTAACATCAGCGGCATCAAGAAGGGCACGCAGCCGGTTCCGAGCCGTGATGCCACGTTGCCGGCAATGCCGACCGAAAAAGTCCGAGTCTTGAACAGATCCAGACCAATCAGTGGCTGAGTGTGGCGACGGGCGTGCGCAATATAACCCCATAGCACGACAAACCCGCTCAGCAGCACGCCAAGCGAAACATAGCTGGCCATTACCCGCTCGCCGAACAGTTCCAGTCCGGTGGATATCAATACCAGACTAAGTCCAAACAGCATAAATCCGACGAAATCAAATGGCCGTTTCGGCGTGGTGAAATCCGGCATGTATTTTCGTGCGTACAGAATGCCGAGCAAACCAATGGGAATGTTGATCAGGAAAATCCAATGCCAGGTGGCGTAGGTCACCAGCCAGCCGCCGAGCAACGGCCCGAGGATGGGCCCTATCAACCCCGGCATGGTGACAAAGTTGAGCACCGGCAGCAGCTCACTGCGTGGGTAGGCGCGCAACAACGCCAACCGTGCCACTGGCATCATCATTGCGCCGCCAATGCCCTGCACGATGCGCGAAATGACCAGGAAACTCAGGCTGGGTGACAGGGCGCACAGCAATGACCCCAGGGTAAATAGCGAGACGGCGATAATAAACACCCGTCGGGTGCCATAGCGGTCTGCCAGCCAGCCGCTGACCGGGATCAGCATCGCGACGGTTAACGTATAGCTGATGACCGCCGACTGCATTGCCAGCGGTGAGCGCGCCAGACTATGGGCTATCGCCGGCAAGGCGGTGTTAAGAATGGTGGCGTCCAACGCCTGCATAAAGAACGCCATGGCGGCGATCCACGGTAGCCCAGCCATACTGCGCGCGGATTTTGTCATTACGGTTCCTGGTTGATTGTCGGCACGTTGTTTTCCTCTATCTATATAGAAGAAGGATCTTTCTCGCTTAACAGTACTTGGCATGCAGCCAGCGCGGCGCTGCCATCAGCGGCCAGAATGGCATCCACAATCGCCTGATGGTGTGGCAGCTTAATCACCTCATTACCGGTAATGGCGCGGAAGTAACTTTGGTAAACCGAACTGAACAGGTTGGCGAAGGAGGTAAGAAACGGATTACCGCTGGCTTTATAAATAAGCTGGTGGAATTGCGTATCGACCTGAATCCAGCGTTCGCGATCGAATTCATCATGCAGCGCGCGCATTTCCGCCATCAGCATTTCTAACTGCGCTTTTTGCTGTTTGCTGGCGTGGGTTGCCGCCAACGCGCAGGCCTGTGGTTCCAGCGAGGTGCGCATAATCAGGAAGTGTTGCATGACCTGATCAAAGTTTTCCCGTGTCATCCACCAGGTGAGCAGCTCCTGGTCGAGGAAGTTCCACTGGCTTTGCGGCATAACGCGGGTGCCAATACGCGGGCGCGGCAACAACATGCCTTTCGCCGCCAATATCTTCACCGCTTCTCGCACTGCGGTACGGCTGACGCCGAAGGCTTCTGCCAATTCCATCTCTCCGGGCAGGATACTGCCCGCAGCAAATTCGCCCGCGAGTATCTGTTGACCGAGTTTTTCTGCTAACAGATAAGAAAGATTACGTTGGGCGGCCCGTTGTTGAGCATTAAATTGCATGGCTGCGGATCCTTGGCTTACATCGTTATTGTTATTTTACTCTACTGTCAGCCGGCTTTAGTGGCTGTTTTGCTGAAAAACTGGCGGAAAAACACCCTTTTTTATCACTTTTGTCGAAAAAAGCCGCGCTTGAAAAGTTTTTTGAAATTAGGGGTTGCGGCCTTCTGAGAACTCCCTATAATGCGCCTCCACTGACCGGGAACAACGACTGCTTAAACGCAAGACGAACCACCCAGCCAGTGAGACGAAAGCGAAATAAACGCTTGACTCTCAGGGCGAAAAGCGTAGTATACGCAGCCCGCGCCGATGAGTTTTAACGCCGGCGATGCTCTTTAACAATTTATCAGACAATCTGTGTGGGCACTCACAAGACGATATCCAGCTGCTTCGGCAGCAAAAAAAATATCAAGTCTTGAAGAGTGACTACTGAAGTAAAATTCATTTAGTGAATCTTTGAGCACCGCTTCACGAGTTGAAGCAAATCAAGCTTTTAATTGAAGAGTTTGATCATGGCTCAGATTGAACGCTGGCGGCAGGCCTAACACATGCAAGTCGAGCGGTAGCACAGGAGAGCTTGCTCTCTGGGTGACGAGCGGCGGACGGGTGAGTAATGTCTGGGAAACTGCCCGATGGAGGGGGGATAACCACTGGAAACGGTGGCTAATACCGCATAACGTCTACGGACCAAAGAGGGGGACCTTCGGGCCTCTTGCCATCGGATGTGCCCAGATGGGATTAGCTAGTAGGTGGGGTAACGGCTCACCTAGGCGACGATCCCTAGCTGGTCTGAGAGGATGACCAGCCACACTGGAACTGAGACACGGTCCAGACTCCTACGGGAGGCAGCAGTGGGGAATATTGCACAATGGGCGCAAGCCTGATGCAGCCATGCCGCGTGTGTGAAGAAGGCCTTCGGGTTGTAAAGCACTTTCAGCGAGGAGGAAGGCCAATAGCTTAATACGTTGTTGGATTGACGTTACTCGCAGAAGAAGCACCGGCTAACTCCGTGCCAGCAGCCGCGGTAATACGGAGGGTGCAAGCGTTAATCGGAATTACTGGGCGTAAAGCGCACGCAGGCGGTTTGTTAAGTCAGATGTGAAATCCCCGCGCTTAACGTGGGAACTGCATTTGAAACTGGCAAGCTAGAGTCTCGTAGAGGGGGGTAGAATTCCAGGTGTAGCGGTGAAATGCGTAGAGATCTGGAGGAATACCGGTGGCGAAGGCGGCCCCCTGGACGAAGACTGACGCTCAGGTGCGAAAGCGTGGGGAGCAAACAGGATTAGATACCCTGGTAGTCCACGCTGTAAACGATGTCGATTTGGAGGTTGTGCCCTTGAGGCGTGGCTTCCGGAGCTAACGCGTTAAATCGACCGCCTGGGGAGTACGGCCGCAAGGTTAAAACTCAAATGAATTGACGGGGGCCCGCACAAGCGGTGGAGCATGTGGTTTAATTCGATGCAACGCGAAGAACCTTACCTACTCTTGATATCCAGAGAACTTTCCAGAGATGGAAGGGTGCCTTCGGGAACTCTGAGACAGGTGCTGCATGGCTGTCGTCAGCTCGTGTTGTGAAATGTTGGGTTAAGTCCCGCAACGAGCGCAACCCTTATCCTTTGTTGCCAGCGGTTCGGCCGGGAACTCAAAGGAGACTGCCAGTGATAAACTGGAGGAAGGTGGGGATGACGTCAAGTCATCATGGCCCTTACGAGTAGGGCTACACACGTGCTACAATGGCGTATACAAAGAGAAGCGAACTTGCGAGAGTAAGCGGACCTCATAAAGTACGTCGTAGTCCGGATTGGAGTCTGCAACTCGACTCCATGAAGTCGGAATCGCTAGTAATCGTAGATCAGAATGCTACGGTGAATACGTTCCCGGGCCTTGTACACACCGCCCGTCACACCATGGGGAGTGGGTTGCAAAAGAAGTAGGTAGCTTAACCTTCGGGAGGGCGCTTACCACTTTGTGATTCATGACTGGGGTGAAGTCGTAACAAGGTAACCGTAGGGGAACCTGCGGTTGGATCACCTCCTTACCTAACGATATTCGATTGTGCAGTGTCCACACAGATTGTCTGATAGAAAAGTAATGAGCAAATGCGCACCTGTTGATGTAATGAGTCTCTGACTCATGCTGATACGAGAAACGGTTAAGCCCTGGGTTTAATCGGATTTTGTGTCCCCATCGTCTAGAGGCCTAGGACACTGCCCTTTCACGGCTGTAACAGGGGTTCGAATCCCCTTGGGGACGCCATCCGATAATGAGTGAAAGACATTATCACCGGTTCGCAAGAACCGAAAATAACTTAAAGATGACTTTAACGAGTCGTGTTTAAGATATTGCTCTTTAACAATCTGGAACAAGCTGAAAATTGAAACATGACGGCTGAAACTTGTCCCCCGTAGCAGTTTGGGATGAGGAGTAACCTGTCATAGAGTCTCTCAAATGTAGCAATACGATGATGTCGAAAGACACCTTCGGGTTGTGAGGTTAAGTGACTAAGCGTACACGGTGGATGCCTAGGCAGTCAGAGGCGATGAAGGGCGTGCTAATCTGCGATAAGCGTCGGTAAGGTGATATGAACCGTAATAACCGGCGATACCCGAATGGGGAAACCCAGTGTGTTTCGACACACTATCATGTCATGAATACATAGTGGCATGAGGCGAACCGGGGGAACTGAAACATCTAAGTACCCCGAGGAAAAGAAATCAACCGAGATTCCCCCAGTAGCGGCGAGCGAACGGGGAGGAGCCCAGAACCTGAATCAGTTCTTGTGTTAGTGGAAGCGTCTGGAAAGTCGCGCAGTAAAGGGTGATAGCCCCGTACACTAAAATGCATTAATTGTGAGTTCGATGAGTAGGGCGGGACACGTGACATCCTGTCTGAATATGGGGGGGACCATCCTCCAAGGCTAAATACTCCTGACTGACCGATAGTGAACCAGTACCGTGAGGGAAAGGCGAAAAGAACCCCGGCGAGGGGAGTGAAATAGAACCTGAAACCGTGTACGTACAAGCAGTGGGAGCACCTTCGTGGTGTGACTGCGTACCTTTTGTATAATGGGTCAGCGACTTATATTTTGTAGCAAGGTTAACCGAATAGGGGAGCCGTAGGGAAACCGAGTCTTAACTGGGCGTCTAGTTGCAAGGTATAGACCCGAAACCCGGTGATCTAGCCATGGGCAGGTTGAAGGTTGGGTAACACTAACTGGAGGACCGAACCGACTAATGTTGAAAAATTAGCGGATGACTTGTGGCTGGGGGTGAAAGGCCAATCAAACCGGGAGATAGCTGGTTCTCCCCGAAAGCTATTTAGGTAGCGCCTCGTGAACTCATCTTCGGGGGTAGAGCACTGTTTCGGCTAGGGGGCCATCCCGGCTTACCAAACCGATGCAAACTCCGAATACCGAAGAATGTTATCACGGGAGACACACGGCGGGTGCTAACGTCCGTCGTGAAGAGGGAAACAACCCAGACCGCCAGCTAAGGTCCCAAAGTCATGGTTAAGTGGGAAACGATGTGGGAAGGCACAGACAGCCAGGATGTTGGCTTAGAAGCAGCCATCATTTAAAGAAAGCGTAATAGCTCACTGGTCGAGTCGGCCTGCGCGGAAGATGTAACGGGGCTAAACCATGCACCGAAGCTGCGGCAGCGACGCTTAGGCGTTGTTGGGTAGGGGAGCGTTCTGTAAGCCTGTGAAGGTGTACTGTGAGGTATGCTGGAGGTATCAGAAGTGCGAATGCTGACATAAGTAACGATAAAGCGGGTGAAAAGCCCGCTCGCCGGAAGACCAAGGGTTCCTGTCCAACGTTAATCGGGGCAGGGTGAGTCGACCCCTAAGGCGAGGCTGAAAAGCGTAGTCGATGGGAAACAGGTTAATATTCCTGTACTTGGTGTTACTGCGAAGGGGGGACGGAGAAGGCTAGGCTAGCCGGGCGACGGTTGTCCCGGTTTAAGCGTGTAGGAGGGTGTTCCTGGTAAATCCGGAATGCCGTTAACTCTGAGGCGTGATGACGATGCACTACGGTGCAGAAGTAGTTGATGCCAAGCTTCCAGGAAAAGCCTCTAAGCATCAGGTAACACGAAATCGTACCCCAAACCGACACAGGTGGTCAGGTAGAGAATACCAAGGCGCTTGAGAGAACTCGGGTGAAGGAACTAGGCAAAATGGTGCCGTAACTTCGGGAGAAGGCACGCTGGCGCGTAGGTGAAGTCCCTTGCGGATGGAGCTGAAGCCAGTCGCAGATACCAGCTGGCTGCAACTGTTTAATAAAAACACAGCACTGTGCAAACACGAAAGTGGACGTATACGGTGTGACGCCTGCCCGGTGCCGGAAGGTTAATTGATGGGGTCAGCCGCAAGGCGAAGCTCTTGATCGAAGCCCCGGTAAACGGCGGCCGTAACTATAACGGTCCTAAGGTAGCGAAATTCCTTGTCGGGTAAGTTCCGACCTGCACGAATGGCGTAATGATGGCCAGGCTGTCTCCACCCGAGACTCAGTGAAATTGAACTCGCTGTGAAGATGCAGTGTACCCGCGGCAAGACGGAAAGACCCCGTGAACCTTTACTATAGCTTGACACTGAACATTGAGCCTTGATGTGTAGGATAGGTGGGAGGCTTTGAAGCGTGGACGCCAGTCTGCGTGGAGCCAACCTTGAAATACCACCCTTTAATGTTTGATGTTCTAACTCGGCCCCGTAATCCGGGGTGAGGACAGTGTCTGGTGGGTAGTTTGACTGGGGCGGTCTCCTCCCAAAGAGTAACGGAGGAGCACGAAGGTTAGCTAATCACGGTCGGACATCGTGAGGTTAGTGCAAAGGCATAAGCTAGCTTGACTGCGAGAGTGACGGCTCGAGCAGGTGCGAAAGCAGGTCTTAGTGATCCGGTGGTTCTGAATGGAAGGGCCATCGCTCAACGGATAAAAGGTACTCCGGGGATAACAGGCTGATACCGCCCAAGAGTTCATATCGACGGCGGTGTTTGGCACCTCGATGTCGGCTCATCACATCCTGGGGCTGAAGTAGGTCCCAAGGGTATGGCTGTTCGCCATTTAAAGTGGTACGCGAGCTGGGTTTAGAACGTCGTGAGACAGTTCGGTCCCTATCTGCCGTGGGCGTTGGAAGATTGAGAGGGGTTGCTCCTAGTACGAGAGGACCGGAGTGAACGCACCACTGGTGTTCGGGTTGTCATGCCAATGGCACTGCCCGGTAGCTAAGTGCGGAAAAGATAAGCGCTGAAAGCATCTAAGCGCGAAACTTGCCTCGAGATGAGTCTTCCCTGGGCCTTTAAGGCCCCTGAAGGAACGTTTAAGACTAAGACGTTGATAGGCTGGGTGTGTAAGTGCAGCGATGCATTGAGCTAACCAGTACTAATGATCCGTGAGGCTTAACCTTACAACACCGAAGGTGTTTTAGAGACGAAAGATATTCAGCTGGTTCCGAGATTGGTTCTGATGGCTTTACGTAAAGTGAAGCGGTTGGAATGAAACAGAATTTGCCTGGCGGCAATAGCGCGGTGGTCCCACCTGACCCCATGCCGAACTCAGAAGTGAAACGCCGTAGCGCCGATGGTAGTGTGGGGTCTCCCCATGCGAGAGTAGGACACTGCCAGGCATCAAATAAAGCAACAAGCCCTACGTGAAAACGTAGGGCTTTTTGTTTTGGGATGACGAAAATAAAGCGGTATTTCTACCGCTTGTTCATTACTGCTTCAGCCAACCGGCAATAAAATCAGCAACCGCCTGCGGATCGTTGATATCTAGTTGCAGGCCGGGATAGCCCACGGGCCGATCGCTGGCAACCGCAATAACGTATTCATCCAATATTTCCTCCAACGGCCTGCCGACGCTGGCACGATAAAGAATGATTTTGTCGATCCGCTCATGTTTAAAGCCTTCCACCAAAATAATATCCACGTTGGCGGTGTCAAAACGGCTTGCCAGAAAGGCCAGATCCAACGGTTGCTGCTCCGGTGTTTCCGTCATCAATGCCCAACGGCGATCGCTGGCGACCAGCGTCTGGTCAGCTCCCGCTTTACGCAGTTCGTAGCTGTCTTTGCCCGGCGTATCCACATCCATATCATGATGCGTATGCTTAATCAGACCTACGCGTATCTGCTGCTGCCTTAAAGCAGGAATCACCTGCTTGAGTAGCGTGGTTTTACCTGTACCACTATAGGCGGCAATGGCCAGCATTGGGGGTAAACGGCTACTCATTGGCTGATTCCTCTTGCTCGTTGCCATGACAGGCAATCTTCTCGGGTATTCAAATTATGAAAAGCGGACGATTGATTGCTGAACACCACCTCTTTTGCGCCAACGGCGTCTAAAAACAGCATTAACTTGCGTTCGCCCTGGGCCAGATATTGCGCCAAACGCGCTGCCAGGCTGTTATGCAGTAATGCCAGCGTGGGATGCGCGCGTTGATCATCACTGGCATAGACCGCCAGCGCACCTTGTCTGCCTTGCCATAGCGCTTCTACCAGCGACTCAGGGAAATCTGGAACATCACAAGGAACGAACACCACCCACTCGGTGGTGGCATGTTGCAATCCCGCCAGCATTCCCGCCAACGGCCCGGCAAAACCAGGCTGCAGATCGCCGATCACCGGCCAACCGCTGCGCTGGTACTGCGCCAGGTTACGGTTGGCGCTGATCAATACCTTGCCCACCTGGGGCTGCAAACGCGCCAGCGTATACTGATACAACGCCTTGTCGCCTATTTGCACCAATCCCTTGTCTTCGCCACCCATTCGGCGCGCCCGGCCGCCGGCCAGGATCACACCGGTAATTTCTGCATGCATAATCGTCATTCCACTAAAGGCTAACGCCCTGATTGTAGCGCTAAAGCTACCCAGACATCAGGATTTACCTTTATTGACAAGCTGCTTCTTTCACTGAGTAGTCAAGCCTGTTACTTTGTGGGTTTATGTATTTCACTGGACGAATCTAAAATGAAAACGCATCGTGTCAACGAGCTGATTGAGCTACTGCAGCCAGCCTGGCAGCAAGATCCCGATCTTAATCTGGTGCAGTTTTTACACAAGCTGGCGCAGGAAGCGGGTTTTAAAGGCGAGCTCACCGAACTGAGCGATGATGTTCTGATCTACCATTTGAAGATGCGCGGCACTGCCGGTACAGAACAAATCCCGGGTTTGAAGAAAGACTATGAAGAAGACTTCAAAACGGCGCTGTTGCGTGCGCGTGGCGTGATAAAAGACTAGTTCGGGTGAGCAATATGAGCCTGTGCACGATCGATGCTACTATTTTCATTCCCGGCACAGTGTTGTCGCCAAGCTAAAATGAATGTTGTTATGAACAACTCTGCGTTTAATTTTGACACCCTTTCCCCCGACCTGATTATGGATGCGCTGGAAGGGGTTGGCCTGCGCGTCGATTCTGGCCTGACGGCATTAAACAGTTACGAAAACCGCGTCTACCAGTTTATGGATGAAGCCCGTCAGCGCTATGTGGTGAAGTTTTACCGCCCTGAACGTTGGAGTGCGGCACAGATTGGTGAAGAACATCAATTTGCGCATGATTTGGCCGACGCTGAAATTCCTGCGGTAGCGCCCTTGATGTTGCAAGGTAAAACGCTGCATCAGCACGGCGGCTTTTTCTTTACCGTATTCCCGAGCGTCGGGGGACGGCAATACGAAATAGACAATCTGGATCACCTGGAGTGGGTCGGTCGTTTTCTGGGACGCATACATCAGGTTGGTGCTGAGAAGCGCTTTATTGAACGTCCCACTATCGGTATCGATGAATATCTCACCGCACCGCGAACCGTGCTGGCAAACTGCGATCTGGTGCCCAAGGCCCAGCGGGCGGGCTTCCTGGCGGCGACGGATAGGCTGATTGAGGCGATAAAACCCCGTTGGCATCTCGATTGGCAACCGCTGCGCCTGCACGGTGACTGCCATCCAGGCAATATCCTGTGGCGTGACGGACCGTTATTCGTCGATCTTGATGACGCACGTAATGGGCCGGCGGTGCAGGATCTCTGGATGCTGTTACACGGTGAACGTCATGATCAATTAATGCAGTTGGATATTTTGCTGGAAGCCTACGGCGAATTTACCGAGTTCGATCAGGGGGAATTGGCGCTTATCGAACCGCTACGCGCAATGCGCATGGTGTATTACCTCGCCTGGGTAGCACGCCGTTGGCAGGATCCGGCATTTCCGCGAAGTTTTCCCTGGATGGCAGAGTCTGATTTCTGGCTGTCTCAGACCGCGGCATTTACTGAACAGGTTAAGCTGTTGCAGGAACCTCCTCTGCAGCTGATGCCAATGTATTGAAGCTTTAACACAACGGAGAGTTTATTCTTATGAAGAAAGTATGGTTGGCACTTGTTGGCATGATGATGGCATTCGGTGCCTCAGCTGCACAGTATAGCGATGGATCCCAATATGTTACGTTAGACAAACCGGTGACCGGCGAACCGCAGGTGCTGGAGTTCTTCTCCTTCTACTGCCCGCATTGCTATCAGTTCGAAGAGGTTTATCACGTTTCTGACGCGGTGAAAAAAGCGTTGCCGGTCGGAACCAAAATGACCAAATACCACGTTGAATTCCTGGGTCCGATGGGCAAGCAACTGACGCAGGCATGGGCTGTCGCCATGGCGCTGGGCGTGGAAGATAAAATCACGCAGCCAATGTTTGAAGCGGTACAGAAAACTCAAACCGTTCAAACGCCGGATGACATTCGCAACGTCTTTATTAAGGCCGGGGTGAAAGCGGAAGATTACGATGCTGCGTTGAACAGCTTCGTGGTTAAATCGCTGGTTGTTCAGCAGGAAAAGGCGGCAGAAGATCTTCAGCTGCGCGGTGTGCCAGCGGTATTTGTTAATGGCAAATACATGGTGAAAAACGACGGCCTGGACACCAGCTCAATGGACGCGTACGTGAAACAATTTGCTGACGTGGTTAAATTCCTCAGCCAGCAAAAGTAAGTACCATTGCAGATAAAAACGCCGGGATAACCGGCGTTTTTTATTGGTATTGTCGTTTGATTTTATCCAGCAAGCGATCTTTTTCCTGCCACAGCGCATTCAGCCATAGTTGAAACTGCCGTTTGAAATGCTTGTCGTTAAAGTAATCGCCGTGCAGTGTTTCATCGATAGGCAGCATATCGATACGTACCACCACGCGTTTTAACCGCCCGCACAACATATCCAGGAATGGCCGTTGGTTATTATCGGGATAATGCAGCGTAACATTCAATACACGGTCAAATTGGTTACCTAATGCACTGAGTGTAAAAGCAATACCCGCGGCCTTTGGTGCCAGTAAATTGCGATAGGGCGAATGGGTTTTTATCTTTTTGCTTTCGGTGAAGCGTGAGCCTTCAACGAAATTGACGATGGTCGTGGGGCGCTGGCGAAACTTCTCACAGGAACGGCGGGTGGTTTCAATATCCTTGCCGCGTTTTTCCGGATGCTTAAGCAAATAGGCACGCGAATAGCGTTTCATGAACGGCATGTCGAGCGCCCAGCAAGCCAGGCCGACAAAAGGGACCCAGGCGAGCTGTTGTTTCAGAAAATACTTGTTCATGGGAATACGGTTACGGAACAATACGCACAGCACCACAATATCCGACCAGCTTTCATGATTACTGATCAGCAGGTACCAATTTTTACGCTCCAGCCCGGCAAGTCCTTCAATATCCCATTCTAATTGCCGGTTAAGGCGTAATAGCACCGCCAATCCCTGGCACCAGCACCACATCATGGCATCGGCAAAGGCGGAAATACGTCGCCATATAACAGGAATGGGCACCAGCAGCTTGACGATACCGGCCGCAGCGATAGGGATTGAGCATAATACCGTCAGCAGTATGGTCAATAGCGTAGAAATGATGAAAACAACAGGGGCTAACACTTTTGGCATGGTTATAGGCTGGTGCTTGAAAAAACAGGATTAGGTATGCCGGGGTAGGCGCGAAGACAGATTTTACCAGAAACCACCTAGAGAAAGCGTTACCAAAAAGTAGCTGTTTTTTTCTCGGCACCACGGATTATTTGGTGGGATTTCGTGCAACTCTCTTATCTTGTGCTATGGTAATTGAGGCGCCAAATTTGATTTATTGTGCGATTAAAATTGCGCGCCAGTAATATCCACAAAATCAAAAAACGCCAATTAATACGCTTAGCCATTAGGATAAATTCTAGTGCAATGATTTGTCTGGGGATTTTATCTTCATTTAACGGCCTGCCTTCTATTTTATAATCCATTCTTTTTTCTATACACAAAGTTATCCACAGGCAGGATCGTGCGGATCGCTTAGCAAAATCCGATCATTTTTAGCCGTAATGCACGCTAAGGTTCGTCTCTGACGGCCAGCTATGGCATCCTTAGCGTAGTCTTCTCACGAAAAAAGAAACGCTATGGCCCAGATTGCAGAAAACCCATTGATCCTGGTAGACGGTTCCTCTTACCTCTATCGCGCCTATCACGCCTTCCCGCCGCTGACCAACTCGGCAGGTGAACCTACCGGGGCGATGTACGGTGTGCTGAACATGTTGCGCAGCCTGCTGTTGCAGTACCAGCCGAGCCATGTGGCGGTGGTTTTTGACGCCAAAGGCAAAACCTTCCGTGATGAACTGTTTGCAGAATATAAGTCCCACCGGCCTCCGATGCCCGACGATTTGCGTGCGCAGATCGAGCCGCTGCATCGCATGGTGAAGGCGATGGGGCTGCCGCTGCTGGTTACGCCGGGCGTTGAGGCCGATGACGTTATCGGCACGCTGGCGCAAGAGGCGGAAAAGGCCGGTCATGCGGTATTGATCAGCACCGGTGATAAAGACATGGCGCAGTTGGTAACGCCGAATATCACCCTGATAAATACCATGAACAACACCATCCTCGGTCCACAGGAAGTGTGTGACAAGTACGGCGTGCCGCCGGAGCTTATCATCGATTTTCTGGCGCTGATGGGCGATTCTTCAGATAACATTCCGGGCGTGCCTGGTGTCGGTGAGAAGACCGCACAGGCGTTGCTGCAAGGCTTGGGTGGCCTGGATACTCTGTATGGCAATCTTGACGGCATTGCGGCTCTGAGTTTCCGCGGCGCCAAGACCATGGCGGCCAAGCTGGAACAGAATAAAGAGGTGGCGTACCTGTCTTATCAGCTGGCCACCATTAAAACCGACGTCGAACTGGAGATCACCTGCGCCGATCTTACCGTTGCCGAACAAGATGCCGATCAACTGCAACAGCTGTTCAAGCATTATGAATTCAAGCGCTGGCTGGCAGACGTCGAAGCCGGCACTTGGTTGCAGAACAAAAAGGGTAACGGTGCCAAAGTGGCCAATGGGCCAAAACCGTCCAGCGTGACGGCTGAAACCCCCAAAGCGGTGGCGGAAGCCAAACTGTCGCAGGAGGGGTATGTCACCATTCTGGAAGAAAGCACCTTTGTCGAGTGGCTTGAACGTCTGAAAAAGGCCGATGTTTTTGCCTTTGACACCGAAACCGACGGGCTGGATACGCTAACCGCCAATCTGATCGGCCTGTCTTTTGCCATCGAACCTGGGGTTGCCGCCTATTTGCCGGTCGCGCATGACTACCTGGATGCGCCGGTACAGCTGGATCGCGCATACGTGCTGGAAACGCTGAAACCGCTGCTGGAAGACGAAAAAGCCCTGAAGGTGGGCCAGAACCTTAAGTTTGATAAAAGCCTGCTGGCGCGTTACGACATTGACCTGCGCGGCATTGCCTATGACACCATGCTGGAATCGTATGTGCTCGACAGCGTCAGCGGCCGCCATGATATGGATAGCCTGTCCGATCGCTATCTCGATCATAAAACCATCACCTTTGAAGAAATCGCCGGCAAAGGGAAAAACCAGCTGACGTTCAACCAGATTGCCTTGGAGCAGGCCGCACCTTATGCGGCGGAAGACGCCGACGTGACGCTACAGTTACACCTGGCGATGTGGCCGAAGCTAAAGGAAAGCACTGGGCAGTTGAAGGTGTTCAACGAGATCGAAATGCCACTGCTGCCCGTGCTGTCGCACATTGAGCGCACCGGGGTGTTGATCGATCAGCATATTCTGGCGGCGCACTCCAAAGAGCTGAGCAAACGGCTTGGCGAACTGGAAATTCAGGCGCATGAGCTGGCCGAAGAGCCGTTCAATCTGGCGTCCACCAAGCAGTTGCAGGCAATTCTGTATGAAAAACAAAAGCTGCCGGTATTGAAGAAGACGCCGGGCGGCGCTCCGTCGACCAACGAAGAAGTGTTGGCGGAGCTGGCACTGGACTATCCATTGCCAAAAGTGATCCTTGAATATCGCGGCTTGGCGAAGCTGAAAACCACCTACACCGACAAGCTGCCGCTGATGATCAATCCGGTCAGCGGGCGTGTGCATACCTCTTATCATCAGGCGGTCACGGCGACCGGTCGCTTGTCTTCCAGCGATCCTAACCTGCAAAACATTCCGGTTCGCAATGATGAAGGGCGGCGTATTCGTCAGGCGTTTATCGCGCCGGCTGGTTACCGTATTGTGGCGGCCGACTACTCGCAGATTGAATTACGTATCATGGCACACCTGTCGCAAGATCGGGGCCTGCTTAACGCGTTTGCCGCCGGCAAAGACATTCACCGCGCCACCGCTGGCGAAGTCTTTGGCCTGCCGCTGGACAAAGTCACCAACGAACAGCGTCGCAGTGCCAAGGCGATCAACTTCGGCCTGATTTACGGCATGAGCGCCTTTGGTCTGGCTCGTCAGTTGGGGATCCCGCGTGGTGAAGCACAGCGTTATATGGATCTGTATTTTGAACGTTATCCGGGCGTGCTGGAATATATGGAACGTACTCGCCAGCAGGCGTCGGAGCAGGGGTATGTCAGCACCCTGGATGGGCGTCGTCTGTATCTGCCAGACGTTCGCTCCAGTAATGGTATGCGTCGCAAGGCGGCAGAGCGTGCGGCAATTAATGCGCCGATGCAGGGCACGGCGGCGGATATTATCAAGCGGGCAATGATTGCCGTCGATGCCTGGTTACAAGGCCAACAACAGCCGCTGGTGCGCATGATCATGCAGGTTCACGATGAATTGGTGTTTGAGGTGCATGAGTCGGCGATGGACGACGCCTGCCTGCGTATCCGTAGCTTGATGGAAGGGAGCATGGAGTTGGCGGTACCGTTGAAGGTGGATATCGGTGTGGGTAAGAACTGGGATGAGGCGCATTGATCGGCGCCGCTTCAGCCTTTGCTGCTCGCTGTTAACGGTAACAGGCGAAAAACCAAGCTTTTTTCGTAATTTAGCTACATCAAGCGGTGATTGTTTCCGCAATATTACGCTAATAGCGGTGCAAACTGTGTAAGTAAACAACAAAAAATTCTTTTGCCCTGCGAAAAAATGATGTAGAGTTACAGATGTAGGGTACAGAGGTAAGATGTTCTATCTTTCAGACCTTTTACTTCACGTAATCGGATTTGGCTGAATATTAGCCGCCCCAGTCAGTATTGACTGGGGCGTTTTTTATTGTAAAAACAAAAACAAAACATCAGTTTTTCCTATCACCTCGTCAGCGGTGCCAGCACGTTATTTCCTTGATACATTCACATATTCGCTCGCTCGGGCATGACTTGGCCATAAGTGTTTATGATGGTTTCTTGTCAAAACTGTAATTAGATAACAAAACGCCAGGCAACAGACAGAAAAAAGGGCCCATTTGCATGGACCCTGACCGACGGCATGCTGCGCGGGCGTTATTCACCGCCGATGTCATCTTCTTCTGGCAGCACTTCCGGTGGGATTTCATTGAACCAGGTATTCAGCTTTTGGCTCAGCTTGTCGACGCCGATTTTCTTCGGTGAAGAGAACGGTTCAACCTGAATGTCACCCATAAATGCCAATACTGCCTCGCGCACCATATTAACCTGAGCCTTGCGCGCACCTGACGCCAGTTTGTCGGCCTTGGTCAGCAACACCAATACCGGCGTGCCCACATCGACCGCCCATTGGATCATTTGCTGATCGAGATCTTTCAGCGGATGGCGGATGTCCATCAACACCACCAATCCCTTCAGGCAGTTGCGCATTTGCAAATATTCGCCCAGGGCGCGTTGCCACTTGCGTTTCATTTCTTCAGGAACTTCGGCGTAGCCGTAACCCGGCAGGTCGACCAGGCGAATGCCGTCTTCCACTTCGAACAGGTTAATCAGCTGGGTGCGACCCGGTGTTTTACTGGTACGCGCCAGGCTTTTCTGATTGGTTAGCGTATTCAGTGCACTAGATTTACCGGCATTGGAGCGGCCGGCAAACGCCACCTCAATACCCGCATCTGCCGGCAAATGGCGGATATCGGGCGCGCTGGTGACGAAATGGGTCATATGATAATTGTAATTCTTGCTGGTCAAAATTTTTCGTCTCCGAATGAGCATGGCTTTCTGGGGGCGATTATAACTGCATCAGCGCGAAAATGGGCCGCTTTCTGATTTTTAACCGCTTGGCGTGCGGTTTTTTGCCCTTTGCCCGGCGGCTTGGTGTAAGACATTGACCATTCGAACATGGGGATATGTCGCTTTATTCGAAAGTGCTTATTGTTCTTTTTAGTTAAAACAATGTGTTAATTCTTCGAACTGCATAATATTACCACCTGGCGTCAGTAAGTACCTTGAGCGAGAGTTGAATACGCGTAAAGTAGCTTCATCGCAGGACGCGAAGGATCAGGAACGTTCGGGAAGAACGATAAATCTCAGGGAACGCACCGGATGTGCAATGAGTGCCAGGATGTTTTCAGATGGAATTGGCCTGTTAACCGCGGAAGGGTTGGCAGCACACGGATGGTGAAGTATTTGCAATTGGATGCTGGCGGGAAGCGCACTCAGGATGAGTGGTAGCGAATGGATTGCGCCCAAGGATGATTTTTCTTTCAGGATGAAGGACGTAGTGGCAGGGATTGCATTTATAGCAGATGGAAAAACTGGGATGTTGAATGTGCGCATGGAGCGCGTAGCAGCCATATCCTTCAAACGAAGGACTGAAAAAGGCGGCAGGTTTAACCTGTCGCCTTTTTTATTTGTCTGCTTTCTGCTAGATTCCGCCCAATCGTATAGCTCCTCTATACTGAAGAATCTAATACTCAAGAGCATAACGCTATGAACCAGCCTTCAAAAGCGCCCCGCGGTAAAGCGGCGACGCCAAAAACCAAAAAGAAAAGTCGTGTGGAACTCGATCAGGAAGCCCGCGAGCGCAAGCGTTTGAAAAAGCGCCGTGGCCTGGCCTCCGGTTCTCGTACTCAGGTAGAGAGCGGCAAACAGAAACACTCAGCGTCAGGCGAGGCGAAAGACCCACGTATCGGTAGCAAAACGCCGGTACCATTGCTGGTGGAAGGCAAGGTGAAGGCCAAGCCGCAGATCAAGCCAAAAGCCGTCGCCAAGCCGCGCCTGACGCCGGAAGAAGAACTGGCGAAGCTGGAAAACGACGAACGTCTGGATGCGTTGCTGGATCGTATCGACGATGGTGAAACGCTGAGCGCTGAAGATCAGGCTTACGTCGACCAAACGCTGGATCGTATCGATGCGTTGATGGAACAGCTAGGCATTGAGCTGGGCGATGACGATGACGACGAAGAAGAAGAAAAGCAGGAAGATATCCTGAAGTTGCTCAAGAGCGGTAACCCGAAAGACGTATTTTAACGCGTCATGTGGCCGATTCTGGCAATAACCTTACTGTTAACATGTTATCTGCTGTGGTTATTCGGTAAACTATGGCGGCTGTCGCGGCGCAAAGCGCGCTTGCGCAGCGCTTCCGTGGCCAGACAGCGTAGAGCAATGCCCCTTTCCCGGCCCCGGCAGAAACGAGTACGGAAAAGGAGTAAGCAATGTCAGAACAGGCGATTGTCTGGGATTTGGCCCTGATCCAAAAGTACAATTACTCAGGGCCACGTTACACCTCATACCCCACTGCGCTGGAATTCAACCAGAGCTATGACGAAGCGGCGTTCCAACGCGCTGCTGCGCGCTATCCCGAGCGACCGCTGTCGCTGTACGTGCATATTCCGTTTTGCCACAAGCTCTGCTATTTCTGCGGCTGCAACAAGCTGGTGACGCGGCAGACCCACAAGGCGGATGATTATCTGGTGGCGCTGGCGCGTGAGATCGCCGCACGGGCGCCACTGTTTGCCGGGCGTCAGGTCAGCCAGATGCATTGGGGTGGCGGTACGCCTACCTACCTCGACAAAGCGCAGATCAGCCGGCTGGTGGCGATGCTGCGCCAGAATTTTGATTTCCTGCCCGACGCGGAAATGTCGATCGAGGTCGATCCGCGCGAAATTGAGCTGGACGTGCTCGATCATTTACGCCACGAAGGCTTCAATCGCCTGAGCATGGGCGTACAGGATTTCAACAAGGACGTGCAGCGGCTGGTTAACCGCGAGCAGGATGAAGATTTTATTTTCGCCTTGATAGCGCGCGCCAAGGCGCTGGGTTTTAACTCCACCAATATTGATCTTATTTATGGTCTGCCCAGACAAACGCCAGAAAGCTTTGCTTTCACCTTGGCTCGAGTGGCTGAGCTGAACCCGGACCGGCTCAGCGTGTTCAACTATGCCCATCTGCCCGATCTGTTCGCCGCCCAGCGTAAAATCAAGGATGCTGACTTGCCCGATGCGCAGCAGAAGCTGGATATCCTGCAACAGACCATCGCCTCGTTAACACAATCCGGTTATCAGTTTATCGGCATGGACCACTTTGCCCGACCAGAGGATGAACTGGCGGTGGCGCAGCGCGAAGGCAAGCTGCACCGCAATTTCCAGGGTTACACCACTCAGGGCGATAGCGATCTGCTGGGGTTGGGCGTTTCCGCTATCAGCATGTTGGGTGACAGCTATGCACAAAACCAGAAACTGCTGAAGACCTATTACGACAGCGTTGAACAGCAGGGTAGCGCGCTGTGGCGCGGTTTGGCGATGAGCGAAGATGACTGCCTGCGTCGCGATGTCATCAAAAACGCTAATCTGCAATTTCCAGTTGGCTTATCAGCCGATTGAGCAACGGTATGGGATTGATTTTACGGATTACTTTGCGGAAGATCTGCACCTGTTGGCGCCATTTGAGCGTGACGGGCTGGTGGAGAGGGATGCGCTGGGGATTCGCGTGACGCCGCGTGGCCGCCTGCTGATCCGCAACATTTGCATGTGCTTTGATGTCTACCTGCGCAAACAGGCGCGCACCCAGCAATTTTCGCGGGTTATCTAGCGTAAAAAAAACGGCCGCCAGGCGTGGCGGCTGTTAGTTGTCTCAACGCGGCAATGCGGTAATTATTCCATTCCCAGCTCTTTCAACTTGCGCGTCAGCGTATTGCGTCCCCATCCCAACAGACGGGCGGCTTCCTGCTTGTGCCCTTGGGTATGGCGCAGCGCGGTGGTGAGCAGGGTGCGCTCCATTTCCGGCTGGGCTTCCGACAGCAGATTTTGATGACCGGAACGTAGCGCGCGGTCGGCCATTGTGCCAGCAGCGTCGCCCAGCTGTCCGGCAAACTGTGTCCGCCGGTTTCTGGCGCGGCGGTTTCGAACAGTTCGCCGGGCAAATCCTGGATCAACACTTCCTGTCCGGCAGCCATCACCGTCAGCCAGCGGCAGGTATTTTCCAACTGACGTACGTTGCCCGGCCAGGGCAGGCGCGTCAGGGCGGTTTCCGTTTCCGGATGCAGATTCTTTGCTTCCACCCCCAGCTCTTTGGCCGCCACCTGCAGGAAATAACGCGCCAGGCGCGGGATATCTTCACGGCGCTCGCGCAGCGGCGGCAGATGGACGCGGATGACGTTCAGACGGTGAAACAGATCCTCACGGAATTTGCCTTCCTGCACGCGCAGTTCCAGGTTCTGGTGCGTGGCGGCGATAATCCGCACGTCGACCTTCACCGGCGCATAGCCACCGACCCGATAGAATTGGCCATCCGCCAGTACGCGCAGTAAGCGAGTCTGAACATCCAGTGGCATATCGCCAATTTCATCCAGGAACAGGGTGCCACCGTCGGCCTGTTCAAAACGGCCTTGGCGGATCTGGTTGGCGCCGGTAAATGCGCCTTTTTCGTGGCCAAACAGCTCGGACTCGATCAGGTCTTTCGGGATCGCGGCCATGTTCAACGCGATAAACGGCGATTTGACGCGTGGGCTGTGCCGGTGCAAGGCATGTGCCACCAGCTCCTTGCCGGTGCCGGATTCGCCGTTGATCAGGACGCTTATCGACGAACGCGACAGGCGACCGATGATGCGGAACACGTCCTGCATCGCCGGCGCTTCGCCGATAATGTCGGCGGTTGGGCCACTGGCCGGTTGGCTGCGTGCCGGTTGCTGCTGTTCCTGATAATGGCTGATGGCGCGTTCCACCAGTGCCACCGCTTCATCAATGTCGAAAGGCTTCGGCAAATAATCGAACGCCCCCTGTTGATAGGCGCTGACCGCCGCGTCGAGATCCGAATGGGCGGTCATGATGATGACCGGCAGCATCGGATGACGCTGTTTAATTTGTTTGAGCAGCGCCAAACCGTCCATACCCGGCATGCGAATATCAGACAGCAACACGTCTGGCGTTTGCGTCGATAACGCTTCCAGCACGTCGTTACCGCTGTCGAAGGTGGCGCAGCTCATGCCCGCTCCGGTAAGCGCGCGTTCAAGCACCCAGCGGATGGAGCTATCGTCATCGACGATCCAGACTATCCCTCGTTGCATAGCTACCTCGACTTGCGAATGGGCAGGTAAACCGAAAATTCGGTATGTCCCGGCCAACTGTTGAATTCAATTTTACCGCAATGCTGATCGATCAGATTGCGGGCAATGGATAGTCCCAGGCCGGTGCCGCCTTCGCGACCACTGACCATCGGGTAGAATAATGTGTCTTGCAGCTGCGCCGGCACGCCAGGGCCGTCATCTTCAATATCGATACGCGCCGCCAGCCGATAGCGGGTGCCATGCAGCGTGATCTGGAACGCGGTACGGGTGCGCAGCGTGATGGTGCCGCCGGCTTCCCCCAATGCCTGTAGCGCATTGCGGGTGATGTTCAGTAGTACCTGCTCGATTTGGTCCGGATCGTGTGCCAGTTCCGGCAGGCTGGGATCGTAATCGCGCACCAGCGTGACGTTGTCTGGCATTTCCAGCGACACCAACTGACAAACCCGTTCAGCCACCTGATGGATGCTCTGCGTAATGTGCTGGCCTGGCCGCTGTGGCCCCAGCAGGCGATCGACCAGATTGCGCAGGCGATCGGCCTGTTCGATGATCACTTTGGTGTATTCGGTCAGCGACGGATCGGGCAGCGCCTTGGCCAGCAGCTGCGCCGCGCCGCGCAGACCGCCGAGTGGGTTCTTGATTTCATGCGCCAGGCCGCGCACCAGATCGCGTGCTGCGACTTGCTGGGCGTGCTGCAACTGTTCCTGGCTGAGACGGCGCTGATTATCCATCGGCGCCAGCTCCAGCAGAATAAAGCCTTCAGGCAGCGCCTGAGCGGTCAGGGAAAGGATATGCGCCCGCCCGTCGACCACCAGCGTCACTTCGTTGTCGGTGAAACCCTGGCCGGCCTTGAGGCTTTCTCGCATCAGATCGACGTTCAGCGAAAAAATAGCCGAGCAAATCGGGCAGCGGCGTGCCGAAAAGTTTACGGGAGCTTTGCGCCAGCAGTTGTTGAGCCGCTGGGTTGGCGTAGTGTACCGCCAGTGAGTCATCCAACAGCAGAATGCTGTTGATCAGTGAATTGAGGATTTGCCCTGCGTCGGGCAATTTGTCAGTTGCCATATATGCCCTTCATCTTTCAAGGTACAGCGGCAATGGCTGTCCTTGCTTACCCGGTCATCTGGCAGACCCCGCCGTATCGGCACGGTTGCCGTCTCGCTGCACCTTGAGATCTTGTGGGTATAGCAGACGCTCTGCACTTTTTTGGTGCATCTATCCTACTCCATCCTTGATAAGCACGGAATGGCGTAGTGTTACCGATAATAGCGTGGTGAAAAAAGCCCATCCGAAGATGGGCTGAAAGTTTCCACGGCAACAAAAAAACGACAACTAAAATTGGTTGCGCCACGCGCGGTGGCGCAGATGATGCTTTAAACGCTGTAGTACAGTTCGAACTCAACCGGGTGTGGCGTCATGCGCACGCGGTCCATTTCTTCTTTACGCAAATCGATGTAGGCATCGATCGCATCGTCGGTGAACACGCCGCCACGGGTCAGGAACTCGCGGTCTTCGCTCAGTGCAGCCAGCGCTTCGTCCAGTGAACCGGCCACTTTTGGAATCTCGGCTTCTTCTTCCGGCGGCAGGTCGTACAGGTTTTTATCCATGGCATCACCAGGGTGGATCTTGTTGATGATACCGTCCAGGCCTGCCATCAGCAGGGCAGCGAAGCACAGGTACGGGTTGGCAGCCGGATCCGGGAAGCGAGCTTCGATACGGCGCGCTTTCGGGCTGGCAACCACTGGAATACGGATGGATGCGGAGCGGTTACGGGCAGAATAAGCCAGCATAACCGGTGCTTCGTAGCCTGGGACCAGACGCTTGTAAGAGTTGGTGGTCGGGTTGGCCAGGGCGTTGATGGCTTTTGCGTGCTTGATGATGCCGCCAATGTAGAACAGGGCAGTTTCGGACAGGCCGCCGTATTTGTCGCCAGCGAACAGGTTGGTGCCGTTCTTGGACAGCGACATGTGGCAGTGCATGCCGGAACCGTTGTCGCCGAACATAGGTTTTGGCATAAAGGTCGCGGTTTTGCCAAATGCGTGAGCCACGTTGTGCACCACGTATTTGTAAATCTGGATTTCGTCGGCTTTCTTGGTCATGGTGTTGAAGCGGGTTGCCACTTCGTTCTGACCGGCGGTTGCCACTTCATGGTGGTGCGCTTCAACCACCAGACCCATTTCTTCCATGGTCAGACACATGGTTGAACGCAGATCCTGTGATGAGTCGACCGGTGGAACCGGGAAGTAGCCGCCCTTCACCGCTGGACGGTGGCCTTTGTTGCCGCCTTCGTATTTGGTGCCGGAGTTCCATGCGCCTTCGATGTCGTCGATGGCAACGTGGGAACCGCGGATGCTGCTGCCGAAACGGATATCGTCAAACAGGAAGAACTCAGGTTCTGGCCCGAACAGTACGGTGTCGGCAATGCCGGAAGAGCGCAGGAAATCTTCTGCACGCTTGGAAATGGAACGCGGGTCGCGATCGTAGCCCTGCATGGTGCCTGGCTCAAGAATGTCGCAGCGAATAATCAGCGTGGATTCTTCGTAGAACGGATCCAGCACCGCGGTGCTGGCGTCTGGCATCAGTACCATGTCAGATTCGTTAATGCCTTTCCAGCCGCCGATCGAGGAGCCGTCAAACATCTTGCCTTCTTCGAAGAAGTCGGCATTTACCTGATGCGCAGGAATGGTGACGTGCTGTTCTTTACCCTTGGTGTCAGTGAAACGCAGGTCTACGAATTTCACTTCATGCTCATTCAGCATCGTCAAAACGTGTTCAGCGGACATACTTAACTCTCCCGGATTTATCATTGTCGTCGTCGTGGAACGAATCTGTGGTTCTGGCTTTTTTTCGCCCTGTATAGACTAAAGCGAAAACTGTGCCAACTTTATAAAAGCGGGGTAATCACCATTCTGTGCGGCTTTTACCCAATCTGAGTATGCACCATTAGTGATGCATTGCACCATTGAAGTGCAAAAGCAGCGCCGTTAAGCACCAAGATGGTGCAAAAGTGCACCTACTGGTGCTTTTTGCACCGTGAAAGGGATCACAAACTGACCTGGACACAGTTGTTTATAAGAGATGGTTGTGATCTTGTTTAGTACCTCGCTTAATACGTGTACAATAGCGCGCTATTTCTAATGCCTGAGGCAAAGCTGTGATCGAAAATTTGCGTAACATCGCCATTATTGCCCACGTTGACCATGGTAAGACCACCCTGGTTGACAAACTGCTGCAACAATCCGGTACTTTCGGAGAGCGTGTAGAAGCCACCGAACGCGTAATGGACTCCAACGATTTGGAGAAAGAGCGTGGGATTACCATCCTCGCAAAAAACACCGCCATTAATTGGAAAGACTACCGCATCAACATCGTGGATACCCCAGGACACGCCGACTTCGGCGGCGAGGTTGAGCGTGTGATGTCAATGGTTGACTCGGTGCTGCTGGTTGTGGATGCAATGGATGGCCCAATGCCGCAAACCCGCTTCGTGACCAAAAAGGCATTTGCCAACGGTCTGAAGCCGATCGTGGTAATCAACAAGGTTGACCGCCCTGGCGCGCGTCCAGATTGGGTTGTTGATCAGGTCTTCGACCTGTTCGTTAACCTCGACGCTACCGACGAGCAGCTCGACTTCCCAATCATCTATGCTTCTGCATTGATGGGGATCGCCGGTACTGACCACAACGACATGGCGGAAGACATGACCCCGCTGTATCAGGCTATCGTCGACCACGTGTCTGCACCGCAGGTTGAGCTGGAAGCACCGTTCCAGATGCAAATCTCCCAGTTGGACTACAACAACTACCTGGGCGTAATCGGTATCGGCCGTATCAAGCGTGGCAAAGTGAAGCCAAACCAGCAGGTCACCATCATCGATAGCGAAGGTAAAACTCGCAACGGTAAAGTGGGCAAAGTGCTGGGCCACATGGGTCTGGAGCGTATCGAGTCCACCCTGGCTGAAGCGGGCGACATCATCGCTATCACCGGTTTGGGCGAACTGAACATCTCCGACACCATCTGTGACACCTCTGCGGTGGAAGCACTGCCGGCGCTGTCTGTTGATGAGCCGACCGTCACCATGTTCTTCAACGTCAACACCTCACCATTCTGTGGTAAAGAAGGTAAGTTCGTGACTTCGCGTCAAATCCTTGAGCGTCTGAACAAGGAACTGGTGCACAACGTGGCACTGCGCGTTGAAGAAACCGAAGATGCTGACGCATTCCGCGTATCTGGCCGTGGTGAGCTTCACCTGTCGGTACTGATCGAAAACATGCGTCGTGAAGGTTTCGAACTGGCGGTATCCCGTCCGAAAGTTATCTTCCGTGAAATCGATGGCCGTAAACAAGAGCCATTCGAAAACGTTACGCTGGACATCGAAGAACAGCACCAGGGTTCCGTGATGCAAGCCATGGGTGAGCGTAAAGCTGACCTGAAAAACATGGATCCAGACGGTAAAGGTCGTGTGCGTCTCGACTACGTGATCCCAAGTCGTGGCTTGATCGGTTTCCGTAACGAGTTCATGACCATGACCTCGGGTACCGGTTTGCTGTACTCCACCTTCAGCCACTACGACGACGTGCGTCCGGGCGAAGTCGGCCAGCGTCAGAACGGCGTGCTGATCTCCAACGGTCAGGGCAAGGCGGTAGCGTTCGCCCTGTACGGTTTGCAGGATCGCGGCAAGCTGTTCCTGGGTCACGGTGCGGAAGTGTACGAAGGCCAGATTATCGGTATTCACTCACGTTCCAACGACCTGACCGTGAACTGCCTGACCGGTAAGAAGCTGACCAACATGCGAGCTTCCGGTACTGACGAAGCGACTACCCTGGTTCCGGCCATCAAGATGACTCTGGAACAAGCGCTGGAATTCATCGATGATGACGAGCTGGTAGAAGTGACGCCAACCTCGGTCCGTATCCGTAAGCGTCACCTGACGGAAAATGATCGTAAGCGTGCAAGCCGCGGTCCTAAAGACGTGTAATTGCCTATTGATATCCGGTGAGCGTCAGGCTGCGGCCTGAGCGCTGACCGGTATCGATGCCGCATTCCCAGGGCGCGTTCGGCGCCCTGAGTTTTTTCCTCTGCTTTCCCCCGTTTCTGCGGCGCGCTATGCGCTTTTCCGTTCGCTCTCTGTTCAGCCTTTACTTTTCCCGCTACAGTGAACTCTCACCGGCCCGCCAGGAGAGGACTATGCTGTACATCTTTGATTTAGGTAATGTGATCGTCGATATCGATTTCAAACGCGTACTGGGTGTATGGAGCAATTTGAGCGGCACGCCACTGGCGGTGCTGAATGAACGTTTCACCATGGGCGACGTGTTCCAGCAGCATGAGCGCGGGGAAATCAGCGACCAGCAATTTGCCGCCAGCCTGTGTGAAGAAATGGGCATTGCCCTCAGCTTTGAACAGTTTTCTACCGGCTGGCAGGCGGTTTTCGTGGCTCTGCGCCCGGAAGTGATCGCCATCATGCAGCGGCTGCGCAATGAAGGACACCGCGTCGTGGTGCTGTCCAATACCAACCGCTTGCACTGCAACTACTGGCCGCAGCATTATCCTGAAGTGGCGACGGCGGCTGACGCGATGTATCTGTCGCAGGACATCGGCCTGCGCAAACCGGATCCGGCTATTTACCAATACGTACTGAAGGCGGAACACACCCCGGCCGAGCAGGCGGTATTTTTTGACGATCATCCCGCTAACGTCAGCGCAGCGCAGGCGGTGGGCATCAAGGCGGTGCACGTCACCGACCGCGACGTGGTGCCGGCCTATTTTGCCGGTTGAGTCAGGCAGGTTAAGCTCAAGGCATACGAACTGACAAGGAGTGAGTATGTCGTTATTCCGCAGCAAGGCGCTGCCGTCATCGATCAAACCGGGCGTGACCTTTAGCCGCCTGCTGATAAAGCGCATCGACAGCGATGGCCTGACCATGCTGGCAGGCCACCTGGCTTACGTTTCCCTACTGTCTCTGGTGCCGCTGATCACCGTGGTATTTGCGCTGTTTTCGGTCTTCCCGATGTTTTCCGACGTCAGCATGCAGCTTAAGAGCTTTATCTTTAACAACTTCATGCCGGCTGCCGGCAATGTCATCCAGCGCTATCTGGAACAGTTCGTCGCCAACTCCAACAAAATGACCGCCGTCGGTACCTGCGGCCTGATAGTCACCGCGCTGTTACTGATGTCGTCGGTGGACAGCGTGCTGAACACCATTTGGCGCAGCAAAAACAAGCGGCCGATGGTGTATTCATTCGCAGTGTACTGGATGGTACTGACGCTGGGGCCGCTGCTGGTGGGTGCCAGCATGGCGATTAGTTCCTATTTGCTGTCGTTGAACTGGTTGGCGCAAACCGGCGTCAACAGTCTGGTCGAGCAGCTTCTGCGCATCTTCCCGTTGATACTGTCGTGGGTTTCATTCTGGCTGCTGTATAGCGTGGTACCGACGGTGCGCGTACCGTCGAAAGATGCGTTGATCGGCGCGCTGGTGGCTGGCCTGCTGTTTGAACTGGGCAAGAAGGGGTTTGCGTTGTACGTCACCATGTTTCCGTCATACCAGCTGATTTACGGCGTGCTGGCGGTGATCCCGATTTTATTTCTGTGGGTCTACTGGAGCTGGTGTATCGTGTTATTGGGTGCCGAGATCACCGTCACTCTGGGAGAATATCGCGCGTACCGGCAACATAAAGTCGAGCAGCAACAACAGGATAATCAGCAGGAAGGGCAGTCATGATTGCATTGATTCAACGGGTATCAAACGCCAGCGTCACGGTTGACGGCGAGACGATAGGCAAAATTGGCCCGGGTTTGTTAGTGTTATTGGGCGTAGAACAAGACGATGACCAAAAGAAAGCCGACCGCCTGTGTGAGCGGGTATTGGGATACCGCATTTTCGGCGACGAGAACGACAAGATGAACCTCAACGTGCAACAGGCCGGCGGTAGCGTACTGGTAGTTTCACAGTTTACCCTGGCGGCGGATACGCAAAAAGGCATGCGGCCGGGTTTTTCGCGCGGAGCCTCGCCCCTCGAGGCTGAGCGGCTATATCACTATTTTGCCGAGCAGTGCCGTAAACGCGGCGTGGAAACGCAGACCGGACAGTTCGCTGCGGACATGAAAGTGGCGCTGGTGAACGATGGGCCGGTGACTTTCTGGCTGCAAGTTTAGGAACCACCCAATAGGCTAACTGACTTGCCCTGTTGGGCCGAAGCCGTGCTCATCCCACCGAGGCGTGGGGCCAGTCACAACCCGGCCCGAATTGACGGCAACGGCACGCCTATTGAATGGCTCCGCAGGAAACATGATTTGGAGAGAAGGCGTCTATGTATCACCTACGAGTACCCGTAACAGAGCAAGAACTGAAGGATTATTACCAGTTTCGCTGGGAAATGCTGCGCAAACCGCTGCACCAGCCGGTGGGTTCGGAAAAGGATGCCTATGACGCCATGGCCCATCACCAGATGGTGGTGGACGAGAGTGGCAATATCGTCGCTATCGGGCGACTGTATATCAATGCCGACAACGAGGCCGCGATACGTTTTCTGGCGGTTGACCCTTCAGTGCAGGATAAAGGGCTGGGGACGCTGGTGGCGATGACGCTGGAATCGGTGGCGCGACAGGAAGGCGTCAAGCGCGTCGTGTGCAGCGCGCGTGAGGATGCGGTCGAATTCTTCGCCAAGCTGGGGTTTGAAAGCCAGGGGGAGATCACCGCGCCGCAAACCACGCCGATACGCCACTTCCTGATGATCAAGCCGGTAGCGACGCTGGACGATATTTTGCACCGCCCTGACTGGTGCGGGCAATTGCAGCAGGCGTGGTACGATCATATTCCGCTGAGCGAAAAGATGGGCGTACGCATCAGCCAATATACCGGCCAGCGTTTTGTGACCACTATGCCGGAAGTCGGCAACCAGAATCCGCACCATACGCTGTTTGCCGGTAGCCTGTTTTCGCTGGCCACGCTGACGGCCTGGGGATTGATCTGGCTGCTGTTGCGTGAGCGTCATCTGGGCGGCACCATCATTCTGGCGGATGCGCATATCCGCTACAGTAAACCGATCACCGGCAGGCCGAGAGCCGTTGCCGATCTGAGTTCACTGAGTGGCGATCTGGCCCGTTTGGCACGTGGCCGCCGGGCGCGCGTGCAGGCAGAAGTACATTTATTCGGTGACGATGACAAAGGGGCCGTATTTGAGGGCACCTATATGGTGCTGCCAGCCGAACCGGAAGAGCCGTTGGACAAAGGCGGTTCAGAGGCGTTAGCGAACTGAGCATCAAGCGCAGCATAGGGCATCTGGCCAGATGGGTGCTGCATGCTGCGCCCACTTAACGGGTTGGGCTTAATTGATGGCTTAATCTATCGTAGATATGTGACGTAGTTGCCGATTTTTTGTTTAATCAGAAATATCTTTGCTTAATTGGCATAATTGACTATTTAATTTGCACTCAACAAATAAATTGAATGGATTAAATCGGGTTAAGAATATTTACCCCGTCTAATCTTGAGATTTATCCTAATATTGATGACATCAGGTCCCGCAAAGTCACGATCTCCTGCTTGTCTGATGCTGAATCCTGTCGTTAGAATGCCGCAAAATCATTAAGGCGGTTTATCTGAATGGACTCAGTAACTCAGCGATTGGCAGTATCATTGTTATTTCTTTCCCTCAGTTCGGCTGCTGGCGCCAATATGCTCAGCCCGGCGGATCGAGATACTATCCAACAGCAACAACGCGAATTGTTGCAGCAAAACCAACAGCAACGACAGGAGTTGCAACGCAGCCTGTCCCCGGTGCTGCCACAAACGCCAGCAGCCACAGCCTCCGGCGGGCCGTGCTTCACCATTACGACCATTCACCTTGAAGGTGCCAGCCATCTGCCCGCCCGTGCGCGGCAAGCCTTGACGCAGCCCTATCTGCAACGCTGCCTGAATCTGGCCCAGATCAACACCCTGGTGCAGCAGGTTTCCGACTGGTATATCGAACGGGGCTATATCACCAGCCGCGCTTTCCTGACCGAGCAAGACCTGTCCCATGGGGAACTGAAGCTGCTGGTACTGGAAGGGCAACTGGAGAAGATCTGGCTGGACCAACGGGATGACAGAATGCTGAAGATGGCGTTCCCAGGCCTGGTGGGCCACATCCTTAATCTGCGCGATATCGAACAGGGCATGGAGCAGATCAACCGCCTGCGCCAACAACCGGTGCAGATTGAAATCCTGCCCGGCAGCCAACCGGGTTATTCGGTGGTCAATTTGACCGCCAAACCCGAGTTCCCGGTGATGCTGGGGCTGGGTTTTGATAATAGCGGGCAAAAGAGTACCGGCACCGGGCAGATCAACGGCTCATTGACCGGCAATAACCTGCTGGGGCTGGCGGATCAGTGGTTTGTGACCGGCGCGCGCAGCAGCGATTTCGCCAACGATCACGATGCCCGCAGCGTACAGGCCGGTGTCAGCCTGCCTTATGGTTATTGGCTGGTGGATTACAACTACTCTTACAGCGACTATCTCTCGACGATCGACAATCAGGGCTTTGATTGGCGATCCACCGGCGACAGTCAAACCCATCGCTTCAACGTTTCGCGCGTATTGTTCCGTAACAGTGACATGAAAACCGGCCTGGCGCTGGGCCTGACCCACCGCATCAACCGCAACTATCTTAATGACACCCGGTTGGACAGTAGCAGCCGCAAACTGACCAGCGTATCTCTGGGTATGAGCCATAGCCAAAAACTGTGGGGAGGGTTTGCCACGCTCAATCCTTCCTACAGCCGTGGCGTTCCCTGGTTAGGCGCGGAAGATGACAGCGGTAAAGCCAGCGAAGCACCTAGGGCGGAGTTTAATAAATACACTCTCTCCGGCAGCTATTATCTGCCGTTGACACCAAACTGGAACTACCTCACCAGCCTGTACGGCCAGTGGACACCCGATCGCCTTTACGGCAGTGAACGCCTGACCCTCGGTGGCGAAAGTTCGGTGCGTGGCTTCAAGGAACAGTATCTCTCCGGCGATAAAGGCGGCTACTGGCGTAACGAGGTCAACTGGTCGCCGTTCAGCCTGCCGTATCTGGGCGATATTTCCGTATTGGCTGCCGTAGATGGCGGTTATCTGCGCCACGACTCTGTGGATACCTACGCTTCCGGCACGTTATGGGGCGGCGCGGTGGGACTGGGCAGCCGCAATCGCTATTTCAGCAGCCAATTTACCGTTGGCTGGCCGCTGGCGCATCCGAGCTGGTTAGAGCCGGACCGGGTATCGATTTACTACCGTATTAACATCGTTCTTTAATTCACAGGGAAGGATTTCAAGGATGACGATGAAAGAGGATAGACCCGTTCATGCTGGCCAGCGTTGGCTGAGCTATACCCTGTGCAGCCTGTTGGCCTGGCAGCCGTTGCTGCCCGCCTTGGCGAACGGTGTTAACGTTGCCGAAGGGAATACCCGACTCGATCAGGCTGGTAATGGTGTGCCGGTGGTCAACATCGCCACGCCTAATCAGGCGGGCATTTCCCACAATAAATACAATGAATTCAACGTGGGCAAACAGGGGCTAATCCTCAACAACGCCACCGGGCAGCTCAATCAGACCCAGCTTGGCGGCCTGATCCAGAACAACCCCAATCTGAAGGCCGGGCAGGAAGCCCAAGGCATCATCAACGAGGTTGTCGCCCCGAACCGCTCCCAGCTGCAAGGCTATATGGAGGTGGCGGGCAAACAGGCCAACGTGATGGTTGCCAACCCTTACGGCATCACCTGCGCCGGCTGCGGCTTCATCAACACCCCGAATGCGACGCTGACCACCGGTAAACCGGTGTTAGGGCCGGACGGCAAACTGCAGGCGCTGGAAGTCACGCAAGGGGCCATCAGCATCCAGGGCAAAGGACTGGATGCCAGCCAGAGCGGGAAGTTTGCCCTGATCGCCCGTGCTACCGAGATCAACGCCCAGCTGTATGCCCAGGATGCCACCCTCACGCTGGGGGCCAACCGTGTGGATGCGCAGGGCAATGCGACCCCGATCGCGGGCCAGGGAGAGGAGCCTAAAGTGGCGGTCGATGCCGGTGCGCTGGGCGGCATGTATGCCAACCGTATTCATCTGGTTTCCAGCGACAAAGGCGTAGGCGTCAACCTCGGTAACCTCAATGCCCGTGCCGGGGATATCACCCTGGATGCCAACGGCAAATTGACGCTCAATAATTCGCTGGCGCAAGGCGGTACATTAACGGCGACAGGGCAAAGTATCAGCATGTTGGGTGACCACAAGGCCACCGGCTCCATCACGTTAAACAGCCAGGGGGACCTTTCCCAGCAGGGGGGGAGGCTGGTCAGTGACCAGAATATCGCTCTCACCAGCGGTGGTACGTTGCAGATGAGCAGCGGCAAGCTGATCTCTGGCAACGATGTCAGCCTGCGGGCTCGTGACGCGCGGGTGGACAGTTCGAGCCAGATTGATGCTGCCCGCCATGTCGACATGACGTTGTTCAACAGCGGTATGACGCAGGGGCAAGTGACCGCCGGGCAAAACCTCACCCTCAGCGGCACTAGCTTGGTCAACAGCGGCACGCTGGCGGCCAATGGGGCGATACAAAGCACCCTTTCCAACCTGGCAAACAGTGGAACCGTTCAGAGCCAGGGCAACCTGTCGTTGAGCGGCCAGTCACTCGCCAACGGCGGCAGGATACTGAGTGGAGGAGCGCTGGCCCTTACCAGCCAGACGTTGGATCAAGACGGCACCTTGAGCGCCAAAGGCAAAGCCGATCTTACCGTTAAAGATACGTTGCGAAATGGCCGCTACGGCGAGTTGCTGAGCGACGACAGCCTGATGCTGTGGGCTGGAACCCTGCAACAGAATGGCCTGATCTCCGGCGCGACGGGGTTAACCCTCAACAGCGATACGCTGGCCACGGCGGCAGATTCCCTCACCACCAGCCAAGGCAGGATCGCGGTTAACGCGGGTAACGCCACGTTAGGCGGGGAATGGAATGCGGGTGGCGATCTGGCCTGGCATGGCACGACGTTGAACACGCAGCCGGGTACTCAGATACAAAGCGGGGGCAATCTCACCCTCCAGGCACAACAAGCCACGCTGGCGGGTACCCAAACGGCGAAAGGGGCATTAACGGTAGAGGCTGGCTCACTGCTGCACAGGGGTAAAAGCCATGCCGCAACCCTGGCCCTGAAGGCGGATACCCTGACCAACCAGGGCACGCTGGTCGCTCCCCGTCTTGAAGATTAACAGCCAGACGCTGACCAACAGCGGCTTGCTACAAGGCAGCCAGACCCTGGAGCTTATTGCCCGCCTGATGGACAACCAGAAGGGCGGCACCGTGTATACGGCCAACGCCCTGTCGCTGGCCATCCCGACGCTGAAAAACGCCGGGCTGATCACCACCGATCGGGATTTGGTGCTCAGTGGCGATCAACTGCTCAACAGCGGTGAAATCAATGCCGTGAACCTGACGGCCAAAATCCAGCGGGTCGATAACCAGCAGAGCGGTTTACTGCTGGCGAAAGATAAGCTTTCACTAAACGGTATGGGGTTGTCCAATGCCGGGCAACTGGCTGCCGATCAACTGACCCTGAACACCAACAGCATCGCCAATAGCGGCACGGTGCAGGGTGACAGCACTCTTGCTATCAAGGCTGCGGAAGCCACCAACCGTGGGCGTGTACTCACCGGCGGTTCACTAAACCTGATTGCAGACACCTTGACTAACGCCGGGACGATGCAGGCGGTCATGATGGTCCTGTCACTGGCCAAACAGTTCAGCAACCAGCAAAACGGCTCCGTCAACGCGAGCGGCTCCCTGGTGCTGACCACCCCTCAGTTTAGTAATGACGGCCTGCTGGCTGCAACGACGCTGACCTTGGATACCACGGCCCTGTTCAATACGGGAACTCTACAAGGCAGCCGTCAACTCAATCTCGGCACCTCCACGTTAGACAACCAGCTCGGTGGCGCTTTACTCAGTGGCGGAGCACTGACATTACGGACAGATTCGCTGACCAATAGCGGATTGCTTCAGGGCCAGACACTGGATCTGTCCACCCAAGAATGGCTTAACAACGGCAATGCGCTGAGTGAACAAACGGCGAGCCTGACAGTCGCCAATACGTTGACCAACCAAGGGAAGATCCTCGGCCAGCAAGAGATGACCGTCTCTGCGGGCTCAGTGGACAACGCGGGATGGCTGGCGGCCAACCTGCTCGCCGTCGTGGGCGACGTTATCAACAAGGGGCTGGTGCAGGGTAGCCAATCTCTGCAACTTTCCGGCACTCATCTCAATAACGCAGCCACAGGCCAGATGTTATCGAGTGGGACGTTGCACCTTGAAGGCCAACAGTTGGTCAACCAGGGTGCTCTGCAGGGGCAACAACTGGCGGTGAAAGCCCAGACCTGGCAGAACAGGGGCAGTGCCCAGGCGCAAGATCGCCTGACGGCAGACCTGATCGGGGACATGCTCAACAGTGGCCAGTTACTGAGCCAGGATCGTTTTGATCTCACGGCGGCCCAGATTCTCAATCAGGGCACTCTGGCGGCAAACAAGGTGGTATTGACCACGCCACAGCTGACCAACAGTGGTTTGCTACAGGGCAACAGCCATCTGCAACTGGCTATCCCCAATATCAGTAACCTTGCCAGCGGGAAGCTGGTCAGCGGAGGTGCGCTGGAGCTGGCGCTCGAACAACTGGATAACGCTGGCCTATTGCAGGTGAATGATGATTTGTCTCTCACCGGCCTGCAATTCACCAACCAGGGCAGCATCCTGGCGAACAACCTGAACCTTGATGTACAGGGAGGCTTGGTAAACCAGCAAGGCGGCCAACTGGTGGCCCGTGAAAATGCCACCTTCCGCAGCCAATCGGTGAACAATGCCGGGGTGTTGGCGGGTAATACGCTGGCGGTGGACAGCGGCACCGTGACTCACAGCGGCATCATGCAGGGCAATGCCGGGCTGACTCTGAACAGCACCGCGCTGAACGTGCTGGCCGGTGCACAACTGTTGAGCGGTGGTGAACTGACACTCAACGGTGGCGCAGTTACCAACGCTGGATCCTGGCAGGGGAATAGCCTGACCTTTGGCGTCGATAGCCTGGATAACAGCGGATCGATAAACGCGGTTACGGGCCTGACCGGTACCGTGGCTAACACGATGCAAAATAGCGGGCAGATGGGCAGCCTGGGGACGCTGAACCTGAGCGGCGACTATCTAACCAACAGCGGCAAGCTGGTTGCCAACCGGTTGACGCTGGATGCCGCCACGCTGAATAACACGGGATTATGGCAAGGTAGCGAGTGGCTGAATGCCCACGGTGATGCGCTGACGCTGGGGGCGTCAAGCCGTACGTTGGCAGGGGGGCGCGTTGTCGCTGAATGCTGGGCAACTGACCTCAGAAGGGTTGGTTCAGGGGGGACAAACCCACGTCACGGCCACGGGCTGGATGAACAGTGGCAGCCTGCTGGGGAGTGATTCTCTGGCCGTCAACGTCACCGATGAACTGGTGAATGAAGGGTCACTGCTTAGCCAGGGTAACAGTGAAATACAGACGCAGACGCTGACCAATGACGGTGCCGTTCTGAGCGATGGAAATCTGTCTTTGGTGGGCGCTACGTTGAACAACCAAGGTGCCGTACAGGGTAACATCCTCAACCTGACGCAGAACTTGGTGAATAACGCCGGTACGCTGATCGGCCTGCAGTCGCTGACGTTAGGCATTCAGGCATTCTCCGTCCCGTTGTTGACGCTGGTGAACCGCAGTCAGGGCTCACTTCTGACGCAGGGAACGCTTTCTGTTAATGGCAGAACGGTGACCAATGACGGTCGCTGGCAGGGGCAACAGGTTCTGCTGAATGCTCAGACGTTGAATAACAGCGGCTCAATCCACAGTGCGGATGCGCTGCAAATGGCTCTGTCTGGGGCGTTGAGTTCGACGGCTGGCAGCAAAATTACCGCCAATGGTGCAGCTGTTTTACAGGCAAAGTCGTTGACCAACGCCGGGCAGTGGCTGGCAAAAAATCTCACCCTACGCGCTGACACCCTGAATAATCAGGGCGAAATCAGCGGCGTTGACGGCCTGATGGTCGCGCTAACCGGAGATTTCACCCAGCAGCAAGATAAAACCCTGCTGACGGCGGGGGACCTGAAACTGGATGCGGCCTCGGTCACCAACCTTGGGCGTATCCAGGGGAACGGCGTATGGGTTAACAGCGGTACGCTAACCAACAGCGGACGCGTACAAGGTGAAACAGGCTTAGCGCTGAACCTTAGCGGTGGGTTGACCAATAACGCCACGGGTACCCTTCTCAGCCAGAACGCACTCACCATTACCTCGCCGTACTGGGTCAACAGCGGCTTGATGCAAAGCGGTGCTGACACCCGGTTCAAAGGGACGATATCAGGGCGTAATGACGGTAGCCTGCTTGCTGGCTCCGATCTGTCACTCCATGGCTCGCAATTTACCAACACCGGTTGGCTACAGGCAGGATCCCTGTTACTGAATGCGGATGCGTTGGACAACAGCGGTACCTTGCTGGCAGAACTGCAGGGAACCTTGACCGCAGGTAGCCTGAACACTCAGGGCACGATCCAGGGAAGCAACCTGGCGTTGAATACCCAGCAACTGACTAACGGTGGCACGCTGCTTGGTACCTCCGGGCTTGGCATCAATGCCGGTCAGGTGGCGCTTCAAGAGACAGGGAAAAATGTTCAGCGGGGGCGATTTACTGCTGAGCAGTGGCGATTTTGACCAGCGTGGCCAGGTCGTGGCGTTGGGCAACCTGACGCTGCAACTGGTGAACGCCTTTACTAACCAGAACGTGATTGCCCGCAGGCCAGAGCCTGAACCTTGACAGCCAAGGGGCATTGACCAACCAAGGCACTCTGCAGGGGCAGAGCATCAACCTCACGGCGTACGGCATCTTGACCAACAACGGGCAAATCACCGGCGGAAGTGGGGCCAGCATCCTCAGTGGCAACGCCATTGCCATGAACGCGGCTGGAACCCTGCAATCAGGGGGCGACGTGACCCTGAACAGCCAGAGCGATATCACCGTTGACGGGTTTACCGGCACGCTGGGGCTCAATGACGCTGAATGCGGCTGGCAGCCTGATTAATACTGCCTTGCTGTATGCCGGTAACAACCTGTACCTGCTGGCCAACAGCATCACAAACCTGCGCGGTGACATCCCTGGCGGGCAACAGCCTGTGGATGCAGCGTGATATGGCAGGCAATGCCAACGCTGAAGTGGTGAACAGTTCCGGCACCATCGAGACACAAAATGGTGATATCACCATTAACACCGCCCATTTGCTGAATCAGCGCGATGGGTGGTTGGTCAATGAAGAACAACAGGCCGTAACGCAGGATACGCTTTGGAATGGCCGTTCGGTTGTCGCACTTAAACTGGGTGACTTGCCAGTGGATGAGCTGGGATATTACGTAAAAACGGTACGGACTGGCGGCAGTTTTGGGCACGGTAACGGCTCAATTGATGATTACTACTATCTGGCTCCCAAGGTTTCTGCAGTCGACAAAAAGATCCTGGTTTCATCCTCTACTGTAACCGTAAGTGCTGGTGGTGGTGCGGGCCCAGATTGCTGCTGGGCGTGATATGACAGGGGGAATTGCTCGGTTGGATAATATTGCCAGCAATATTCTGGCTGGTGGCAATGTGTCGCTGACGGGTGAAACGCTCAATAACGTCAGTGCAACGGCAGGGACTCAGGGAAAATATCTTACTTATCATTATGATGGTAAAACGGCAAAGGGAGAATTTAGCAAGACACTAGGCTTGGATTTCTTTAAGAAGCCACATAAAAACGGTTATATACGACAGGACGTGGACACGATTGTTCAATATTACTTAACCGGACAGCCGGAGTATGAGAGCCGTGATATCACACTCTACCGCGCTGTTATTCAGGCGGGTGGTAACGTTGTGGCCAACTTTGCCAACGATCTGAGTAATACCACCACCTCACCCAACGCAGGTGGTGTAAGTCACACTCTCAATGCCCCGACGCTCAGTACCCTGAGCCAACAGACTATTGGCGGTGCCGTAGAGAAACAGTCGCTGTCAGCCGGTGATAAAGCGGCGGTCAATTCCCCTGAATGGCAAGACAGCCTACAGAATGCCCTGCAGCAGATTAACGGGGGCAGCGGCCTGGATAGCGTCACGCCTGAGCTCACCGGATTAGAAAAAATATAGCGACGCTGGCCAGGGCAGTGCCAATCTGGGGGAT
Organism: Serratia odorifera; assembly: GCF_900635445.1. Classification (NCBI taxonomy): domain Bacteria; kingdom Pseudomonadati; phylum Pseudomonadota; class Gammaproteobacteria; order Enterobacterales; family Yersiniaceae; genus Serratia; species Serratia odorifera. Next base: position 1,498,148 of record NZ_LR134117.1, on the reverse strand, counting down.
GGAACCCAGTTACAAAATACTGCCACCGATGGCCAAGATCTGGTCGGCACGGATGGCAAAGGCTTAAACCGGTATCAAGGCAAAACGGTCGATACCAGCGCGTATCCTCTGCCTACGGGCGAGAACGGCTATTTTGTGGCGTCCACCGATCCGGACAGCCCGTATCTGATCGCCACCAACCCGAAACTGAACGGCCTGGGGCAACTCGATCCGAACCTGTTTGGCGATCTCTACGCGTTACTGGGGAGCAACCCAGGTCAGAGCCCACGTGAAACCAACGAACAGTTCACGGTAGAAGACAAATTTATCGGCTCCTCCTATTTCCTGGACCGCCTGAACCTCCACCCGGATTACGACTACCGTTTCCTGGGGGATGCGGCCTTTGATACCCGTTACGTCAGCAATGCCATGCTCAATCAAACGGGGAGCCGTTATCTGAACGGCGTGGGTTCAGATCTGGAGCAGATGCAAACCCTGATGGACAACGCCGCCAGGGCGCAACAGTCGCTGGGACTGAAGTTCGGGGTCGCGTTAACGGCGGAGCAGATCGCCTCGTTGGATCACAGCATCTTGTGGTGGGAAGCGACCAGCATCAATGGCCAGACGGTGATGGTGCCGAAGCTCTACCTGTCACCAAAAGATGTGACGATCAATAACGGCAGCCGTGATTTCAGGGAAAAATGTCTCGCTCACCGCCGGTAACATCACCAACAGTGGCAGCACGCTGACCGCACAGAACGCGCTGACGCTCGATAGCCAGAACAGCATCAGCAACCTCAATGCAGGCCTGCTCAATGCGGGCGGTAACCTGCAACTGAGCGCGATTGGCGATATCAACAATATCGGCTCAATCATCAGCGGCAAAACGGTACGGTTGGAAAGCCTTGATGGCAGCATCATCAACCAGACGCTGACGAATCAGTGGAATACCCAGGGTTCTCTGGGCGGCTGGATGCCCACAAAGCCTGTCGCTGTCACGCACGGAAATCGGTGATATCGGCACCATCCAGGCCTTGGACAGCTTGAGCCTGAGCGCTGGCAACAACATCGATATTCTGGGAGCCAAATTGACTTCCGGCGGTGCAATGGATCTGCTGGCGGGGGGCGATATCAACGTCCTGGCCAACACCACCTACAGAGCCGATAAATATCAGGGCTGGCGGAACGTAAGAGAGAGCGAACCTCACAGCAGCCAGGGCAGCGAAATTAGCGGCTGGTGGGCCGCTGACGGCCGATGCAGGCCGTGATGTCAACGTGGAAGGCCAGCCAGGTTGGCAGCCAGAGTGATACTGCCCTGATGGCTGGGCGCGATATCAACCTGCAAACGCAGGAAGCGAGCACCCGGCAGAAAGATAACGGCACCGAACAGCGCAGTAACGATGCCACGCGCACCACCCTCACTAGCGGCGGCGATTTAACGCTGGATGCAGGCCGGGATGTGAACTCGCAGGCAGCGGCGATAGTGGCGGATAACAACGTCAACCTGAACGCCGGGCGTGACGTGAACCTCAACACCCAGCAAACCAGTGAATACCGCGAAAGCAAGGAAGGTAAACGCCAGCAGGTGGATGAGTCTATACGTCAGCAAGGAACGGAGATCGCCAGCGGGGGGCAACACCACCATTCGCGCCGATCGAGATACCACCTTGAATGCGGCACAGGTGCAGGCCAGCGGTGATGTGGCGGTAAGCGCCGGGCGCGATCTGACGCTCAACAGCGCCACCGAAAGCGACTACTCCTTCTTCGAAGAAACCAAAACCAAGAAAAGGTTCCTGTCAAAGACCACCACCCACACGGTGCGGGAAGATTACGCCACGCAGGAAAAAGGCACGCTGCTGAGCGGCGACAACGTGTCGCTGTCTGCGGGTAACGATCTGACGGTGAAGGGGTCTTCGGTTGTGGGTGACGGCAAGGTTAACCTGCAAGCGGGTAACAACGTCGAGATCGTGGCGGCGACGGAAGAGCAGTCCAGCTACCGGTTGGATGAGAAGAAAAAGAGCGGGCTGATGGGCACCGGTGGTATCGGGGTGACGATTGGTAGCTCCAGCTCTCGCCATCAGGTGAACGAAGGCGGTACCACGCAGAGCCAGAGTGTCAGCACTATCGGCTCGACCGGTGGCGATGTGAATATCGTTGCGGGCGGCAAGGCACATATCGACGGTGCGGATCTGATTGCCGGTAAAAATCTCAGCATTACTGGCGACAGCGTCGTTATCGAACCGGGGCATGACCTGCGTACGGTAGAAGAGCGGTTTGAGCAGAAGCAGAGTGGCCTGACGGTGGCGTTGTCCGGTGCGGCAGGTGCAGCGGCCAACTCAGCAATAGCGGCAGCGCAGAGTACCAAAAATGAAAGCGATGGCCGTTTGGCCGCCCTGCAAGGCACCAAAGCCGCGTTGTCTGGGGTGCAGGCAGGGCAGGCCGCAGTGTTGGATAATACCAAGGGCGATGCGGGTAATGCGATTGGTATCAGCCTTTCCCTGGGGGCCCAAAAGTCGTCATCCACGCAAAAACAGGTCTCTGACAATGTCACCGGTTCGACGTTGACGACGGGTAATAATCTGTCGGTGACCGCAAGCGGCAAAGGCAGCGGTGCCAACAGTGGCGATGTGGTGATTGCAGGTAGTCAGTTGAAGGCGGGTGGCGATACCACCATCGATGCCTCTCGCGACATTTTGCTGGCCGGGGCTGCCAATTCCCAGCAGCAGACGGGGAGCAACAAGAGCATCGGCGGTGAAATCGGTATCGGCCTGAGCCTGGGTAAAGACACGGGTATCAAGGTGTTCGCCAACGTCAACGCTGGCAAAGGCAGCGAGAAAGGCACCGGTACGCAGTGGACAGAGACAACCATCGACAGCGGTAAGACGCTTGCCATGAACAGCGGGCGCGATACCACCCTGGCCGGTGCACAGGTCAGCGGTGACAAGGTGGATGTTGACGTCGGACGTAATCTGACGCTCTCCAGCCAGCAGGACAGCGATCTCTACGACATGAAGCAGCAGAACGCCAGTGCGGGTGGCAGCTTCACCTGGGGCTCGATGAGCGGTTCCGGCTACCTGAACCTGAGCCAGGACAAGATGCACAGCAACTACGACTCGGTGCAGGAGCAGACCGGGATCTTTGCAGGCAAGGGCGGCTTTGACGTTAAGGTCGGCGAGCATACCCAACTGGATGGCGCGGTAATCAGTTCAACGGGCACGGCGGACAAAAACAGCCTGGATACCGGGACGCTGGGCTTCAGTGACCTGCACAATAAGGCGGACTACAACGTTGAACATGTCGGGGTCGGGATAAGCGGCGGTGGCGACTTTGGTGGTAAGGCGTTCCAGGGCAACCTGGCGGGCGGGATGCTATCGGGCCTGAACGGCAGCGGCCATGCCAGCGGCACCACGCAGGCGGCGGTGAGCGAAGGTAACATCACTGTTCGTGACCAGGACAAGCAGCAACAAAATGTCGCCGACCTGAGCCGGGATACGGCGAATGCCAACGGCAGCATTGCGCCGATCTTTGACAAGGAGAAAGAGCAGAAGCGGTTGAAACAGGCGCAGTTGATCGGTGAGATCGGTGGGCAGGCAGCGGATATCATCCGCACGCAGGGTGAGATAAACGGGCTGAATGCGGCGAAGGCCGATCTGGCGAAAGATGGCAAACTGCCGCCGGAGCCGGGAAAAAATGCCAAGCAGGAAGAGATTGAACGGTACGTCAGCATCCTGAAAGACACCGCTGCGTATAAAGAGGTCATGAAGCAGTATGGTACGGGCAGTGACGTGCAGAAAGCGGCGCAGGCGGTAACGGCGGCGTTGCAGGGGCTGGCAGGAGGAAATATCTCCCAGGCACTTGCTGGTGGTTTGAGCCCGTACGCGGCAGAGCAAATCAAGAAGTATACCGGCACGAATGAAACGGCCAACGCGCTTGCCCATGCGGTGTGGGGCGCGATAGCGGCGCAGGTGAGCGGCAACTCGGCCGCCGCGGGTGCTGCGGGGGCTGCTGGTGGTGAATTGGCCGCGCGTTATCTGGCAGAGAAGTTATATGGAGCAGACACGCCAGGAAAAATTGCTAAACTGAGTGAGGAGCAGAAGCAGAGTCTCAGTGCGCTGTCGACGCTGGCAGCGGGTTTGGCAGGCGGTGTGACGGGCGATAGCACCGCGAATGCTCTGGCGGGTGCTCAGGCCGGCAAGAATGCGGTGGAGAATAATGCGCTGAATGCAACTGACGAGAAGCAACGTCAGGATGCGAAATGGTTGCTGCCGTACTTGGAAGGTGAGAAGAAACAGCAGGCAGAGCAGTTAATTGGTGACCTGAACGCGAAGGATAAGGCGTTTGATGCAGCGATTGATGATGCGTGTAAGAGCTTGTCTTCAGCGCAATGTAGCGGGTTGCGTCAGGAACTGACCGCGATGGGCAAGAGCTACGACGAACAGATGGACGGTCAGTATATTGGCACGATGGCCAGTGTATACAAAGAGGGTGCTGATAAAGTCGATGGTCTGATGTGGCAATACGCAACCGCAGACGCTCAAGCCCAGAAAGCCAAAGACATCCAGACCATCGCCAGTAACTGGAGTGTCAGCATCGAAACAGCGTCTGCGCTGTATACCGGAATGGCGATAACACACACCACAGCAGCTATAGGTGGTGCTGTATGGGGGTTGAAAGGCCCAAGTACTGTAACTGTATATCGTGTTGAGGGAGCACCAAACACTCGTATTTTAATTGGAGACAACGGGCAGGTTAGCATCACTGGCAGTACAACGTTATATTTAAATTTTGGTGATAAAGCCAGGGCGCTGGAATTCTTCGAAAAACGTGGCACTCAGAATATGGATGGTGCAACGATAAAAACGTTTGAAGTACCTCACTCTGTTCTGGATGATTTAAGAAATACTGCTGTGAAAGAAAGTGTTGCTCGATTGCCAGAAAATAAAGGAAAACCTGTTATTGCTGATCCAACGAAAGCTAAGGATCAATATGGAATAAGGCCCGAAAAACTGAAAGAGTTACAAGACAAAATCATTCAGGGGACAGGAAAAGATGCAAGTAAGTGATGAAAAATTGCGGCAAATATTACTGGAGAGGGAGAGGTTGCAAAACCCTCCCCAGTCAACAGAAAAAGCTACTGGTGTTGGAATCGCCAGATTCATTGTGTCCTGTCATGATGTACGCGCAGTATTAGACTTGGCAAAAGAGGTGCTAATCACTGTAAATAATCATTCTACGCAAAACTGGCCTTCTCTTGATGAATGGTCAAATGTTCTTCCATCACAGTTTGTTGATGGTTTTTTGCCTGAACCAACTGAAACAGAAAGAGAAAAGCAAATTCAAAACTGGGGAGGGTTATCTTATGAAGAAAAGCTTACTGAAGCTTCCATCGATAATGAATGGACATTATCATCATGGTTATCTTGGCTAGAGCCTGGTGAGCGAGAATGGTTTTGGTGGAATGCAGTGTTATTTGATGCACCGTTAAATAATAGCCATTTCATAATCGAGGTAACTGCTCTTGACTCCCCTTTTATGTCTGGTGCTTTGAAATGGTTATTTAAAGTCTGTGGGGCGGAGGAAGTTATCTCAGAAGATGATTTATAAATCCAAATCCCAGCAAAGTTAGGTCTAGGTTCCTAAACCTAAGCCCTAAATTCCCCTTTTCTCCCGCCAGATCACACAGGGGAAAATGGCGTAGCGGGCTGAAAAAGCACGTCTGGGAAAAAAGTTGCCTAGGTTAAAGTTCATAGGAAAAAATTTTGTAATATTATGATTTTTTTATTAAAAAGCCCGAGCAACGACGAGCTTCGCACTGGATGAAGTTGTTGTGGAGAATAACTATCTGAGTCATGCCCAAAAGGCTCAGAAGAAGGAAGAACTGGCAGAATGTAAGACTGTTGCCTGTAAAGCTCAGACCGAAGCGAAATGGACGGCGATTGATCTGGGGCAGGATGGCAGCTTCGCAGCAGGAATGATCGCCGGAGTTCCGGCAGGGCTGTATGATGCCGTTGACGGGATAGTGAAAACAGCCAGCAGTCCGCTTGAAACCTATGCAGCGTTGAAATCGCTGTTTAACAGCGGTGATGTGCTGGGCAATGTCTCGGATGCAGTGAAGCAATCCTATATTGATCGCATTGATCGAATGGAAGCGGAGTACCAGAGAGCCGGGGCCAGCGGATCGTTTAATGCCGGTGTTGAGGGCGGTAAGCTGGTCACGGATATAGCCGGATTGTTGGCTGGCGGTGCTGGCGTTGTGAAAGGTGGTGCGGTACTTACGGAGAAGGTTGTTGCGAGGGTCGCAGGTAAGGCTGAATCAGCGATTGTGAATGCAGGAAAAGCAACCAGCGGAGCTGAGAATGCAGCACTCTATCCGAAGCTGAAAAACGACCTGTTGCAGCAGAATCTGAATAATATAGCGAAGCAGGATCCGAGGCTGGCGGCAGCGGTTAAGGGTAGCGGCACAATAAACCCTAATTTCTCTGTCGGCATGGGAACAGCGACTGAAGCTGAGCGGTTAGGTAAAATTTGGGTAGGGGATGGTGCTAAATTGTTTACAAATCAAAAAGATTGTCCTGGTTGTTTGGTTAGTGCAGACGGCTCTCGTTTATACAGACCGCCAACGGAGAAACCAAATACCCCAACTCAATATAATCCTACAGGTGTACAGGCTAATTTCCAGGTGCTAGAGGTTAATCCCACTACTGGTAAGTCGGTAACGGACATATGAATATAAACCAATGAAAGCGATATTAAGAGGTATGTGGGTTGATTCTGCTGATTTCAGCCTGGAAAGTTATCAACCTGATGAGAAAGACTGCTTTATCTTATTGGTTAACATTAAGATAGGGCCAGAGAGTGAAATAGGTTCGGATTATTTCCAAGTAAATATCTGCACCCCGGAATGGCTCTGCAAGCACCAGTGGCTACCTGAACTGATGCGCCACACACTGCTGGTACGTAAATACGATCTGGATGAGATCACCAAAACCATCACGGATTATATCGATCAGTGTGAAGGCAAAGACTGGATGGAAATAGCACAAAAGCTCTCTCGCGTATTTGCCTGGGAATATGAAGACTACCAACCTTAAACGACAATCCCGGCCAACTGGCCGGGATCTTTGCTTCTAAGCCCTAAAAACTTCCTCTTCCCGCCGCTGTAACCGGATCACTCCGGTTGCAGCGGTGACCTTGATCTCCCCCCTGAAAACAGTACCAGGCTAAACTGGAGTATCCGGTCCTTCTTATCACGGCACCTGCTGCTCCAGAGTCTGCCCATTCTTGCTGGTAGCCTGCAACTGGCCCTTCAAAGACGCCTTAAACGGCCCATCGCTGTTCAACAAGCCTTTCAATTGCAGTTGCAGATTGCCATCGCCCTCCAGCGGTACCGGCTGCCATCCCCATTGCTGCAAGGTATTCAACGGTATCGAACGGCCATTCAGTGCCAGGGTGAACGGCTTGCCCGGCAGTTGCGACACGCTGGCTTTGGCGTCCAGCAAGCCATTCGGCATAAACGCACTGAGTTCGGTAACGGCAATCTGCTGCGGATCTGCCGTTAGCGCCAGAGAAGGGCGCCTGACGTCGATCTTGTTAAAGGTGGCTTCACTGGCATTCAGGGTCAGCGAGCCTGAACCAATGCCCCAGTGATGATCGTTCGCCAGCAGCAAATTGCTGCCATAACCGTCCAGCGATGTCAGCTGGAATGGGAATTCGGGATTGATATCAATGATCAGGTTGCGGTTGGTGGTCAATTTGGTGACGTACACCTGCGCCAGCCAGTCCGGCAGCGGTTGCAGCCACAGTTCGCGCCAGTTTTGCGGCAGAGTGTATTCCAGCGCCACCACGGCGACATCGTCCAGCTGCAGGCGATGATTGGCGCGCAGCCAACTGCCGGAGGCGCGCAGCAGCCCGCCTTCCCAGCGCGAAGTGAACTGCTCGATGGCAATGCCCGCTGGCGACAGTCGCATATTGATGATCGGATCGATCAGGTGGACACGGCCGTTGATCATATCGCCGGCGTTGAAGTTCAGTGAGCCGTCCTGGCTGCTCCAGTCCCCCTGATGGAAGCTGACGTTTTGCAGCGACAGATCGAGATCGTTAAATGCCCACTCTTTGCCTTCCAGCCGCGCATCAATCAGATCGAAACGTTTTACGGTGACCGGCGGCAGGGCGGTAAAACGTTGCCAAAACTGGGTCAGCGTCTGCGGCGTTTGCAGCCGTACATTGCTCAACCGCAGACGTTCCACCAGCCAACTGCCATCGGCGGCGCGGCTGGCCTTGCCGGTCAGATCACCCTGCGCCAGGTCGGCGCCGAAATCGTTCAGCAACAGCCGATTTTGTTTGATTTCTCCCTGTACCAGCACCTGGGGAGGCGGGGATACCGTTCAGCGACAGTGAACCGGCGCTGAACTGGAACTGGTTGTTTTCACCCAGTACATGGCCGGCTTTTGGCTGCCATGGCGTAATGCCGGCATTGACCTTCTGCGCGTTGAGCTGCCAATCGGTATCGCTGGATTGCAGCGCCATATTGCTCAATTGCAGCACGTCCGCCTGCAATGGCAGCGAGGCCTGCGGCTGCAAGTTCAGCGTACCGTCGCGCAGCGTGACGCTGTGGAAATAGCGCGGGTTGGTAATTTGGCGCAGACTCAAGCCGAGATCGATCCGTTTGGCGGCCAGCGACTGCGGCTGGTTGCGGCGCGTCAGCGTCACCTCTTCCAGGCTGATTTGAGCCGGCTGACGCCAGGCATGGCTGATTTTGCCTATGCTGAGCCGATAGTCGCTGTTATCGCTTACCCAGTTGCCGAGCCGCTCGGCGGCCCAACGCGTTTGCCCGATGACATACAGCAGCACTAGCGCGAGCACTACCAACAGCAGCAACGTCAGCAACAGTTTCCCGATAAATTTCATCGCCTATACCTGCGTCGGTCAAAAAAGATACCCTGTTTATGCCGTAATTGGCCCATCATCTCAAGGGCAATGGTCTGATAGGCAATAAAAAAACGGCCGATGGAGGCCGTTTTGTCACATCGCGCGGAGATTATTCTTTTTCTTGTGGGAACAGCAGATTCAGCACGATAGCGGTAATGCCGCCGGCGGCGATGCCGGAAGACAGCAGGGTCTTCAGCCAGTCTGGCGCAAACTGCAAAATCAGCGGTTGCTGTGAAACCCCCATGCCTACCGCCAGCGACAGGGCCATGATCATGATGGCGCGACGATTGAGCTTTTCACGTGAAACGATGCGTACGCCCGACGCGGCGATGGTGCCGAACATGACGATGGTCGCACCACCCAGCACCGGTTCGGGAATGTGCTGTACGAATCCGGCTACCGCCGGGAATAGGCCAAGCACAATCAGCATCAGCGCGACCACGAAGCCGACGTAGCGGCTGGCGACGCCGGTCAGTTGGATGACGCCGTTGTTCTGGCCGAAACAGGAGTTCGGGAAGGTATTGAACACCGCCGAGAGCATCGAGTTCAGGCCATTGGCCAACACCCCGCCTTTCAGACGCTTCATGTACAGCGGGCCACTGACCGGCTGCTCGGAGACGTCAGAGGTGGCGGTGATATCGCCGATGGTTTCCAATGAGGTGACCATAAAGATCAGCATTAGCGGCAGCAGCAGGTTCCAGTCGAAGCCCAATCCATAATACAGCGGCGTCGGGATGGTGATCGGTGAGCCCGGCGGCACCGGCTGGGTTGCTGGCAACATGTCGAGCGCCCAGGCCAGCAAATAGCCGACCGCCATGGCGATCACCAGCGATGCGACGCGCAGATACGGGTTGCGTTGGCGGTTAAGCAGGATAATCATCGCCAGTACCGCGCCGGCCAGGAGCAGATTTTTTGGCGTCCCGAAGGTGTGATCGTTCATCGCGGCATAGCCGCCGCCGATCGACGTCAGGCCGACCTGGATCAGCGACAGCCCGATAATCATCACCACGATACCGGATACCAGCGGCGTAATAATGCGCCGTGCCAGATGCAATACGCGCGACAGTAGAATTTCGGTACAGGAGGCGACCATCAGGGTACCGAACAGCGCAGCCATCATGGTCGGCACATCGGCGCCGCCATTTTTCAGCGCCAGGCCGCCCATAATCAGCGGCGAGACAAAATTGAAACTGGTGCCCTGAATCGACAGCAGGCCGGATCCGACCGGACCCCAGGTTTTGATTTGCAGAATGGATGCCAATCCGGAGGCAAACAGCGACATACTGATAATGTGTTGCGTGTCCTGTGCCGGCAGGCCCAGCGCCTGACAGATCAGCAACGCCGGAGTAATGACGGCGACAAACATCGCCAGCAGATGCTGACCGGCGGCAAACAGCGTTTGCGGCAGCGGTGGGCGATCTTCCAGTCGATAAATCAGTTCACTGTTGCGGGGAGTTGTTGAGACGGACTTTGCGGCATCAAGCTCGGCGGATGGCATGGTCATGGTGAGGCATTTTCCAGAAACGGCAAAGAGCGCATTTTAATCGCCCAGGCAGCAAAAGCAAACGGTTGCGCCTAAATATTATGTTAGGCTGTTTTTATGTTATGTCGCATTTTTATTCATTTTTTCTTGTTTTTTCAGCGGAATTTTCTTCTAATCCTGCACTCGTCAAGTTTAAAAACGATATGGTTTTATATAACTTATTATTTTAATTGGATCTTTTCCCCTCACATGGAGTAGCTAGATGTTTCATCTCGATACTTATGGCACGCTAGTCGCGGCAACCCTGGTTTTGCTCCTTGGGGGCAAATGCGTTAGAACCATCCCCCTGCTCAGAAAATACACCATTCCAGCCCCGGTTGCCGGTGGTCTGCTGGTTGCTCTGTTGCTGCTGATCATGAAAAAGACCGTTAACTGGGAAATCAGCTTCGATATGTCGCTGAAAGATCCGTTAATGCTGGCGTTCTTCGCCACTATCGGTCTGAACGCCAATCTGGCACGGTTGCGCGCTGGCGGCAAGGCGCTGGTGGTGTTCCTGTTTGTGGTGCTGGGCTTGCTGCTGGTGCAGAATGCCATCGGCATTGGCATGGCGAAAATGCTGGGGCTGGATCCGTTGATGGGTCTGATCGCCGGTTCGATCACCCTGTCGGGCGGTCACGGTACCGGTGCGGCCTGGAGTAAGCTGTTTATCGAGCGATATGGCTTTGAAAACGCAACGGAAGTTGCGATGGCCTGTGCGACCTTCGGTCTGGTATTGGGTGGCCTGATTGGCGGGCCGGTAGCGCGCTATCTGGTAAAACACTCCTCTACCCCGGAAGGTTCGCCGGATGACAGTCAGCAACCGAGCGGTTTTGAAAAGCCGGAAAGCGGCCGTCTGATCACCTCATTGGTAATGATTGAAACCATTGCCATGATCGCCATCTGTTTGAGTCTGGGACAGTTGATTTCCGGTCTGTTGCTCGGCTCGGTGCTTGAACTGCCGACCTTCGTCTGCGTGCTGTTTGTCGGCGTGATCCTCAGCAATACCCTGGCGTTTACCGGCTTCTATACCGTATTTGAACGTGCGGTGTCGGTATTGGGCAACGTCAGCCTGTCGCTGTTCCTGGCGATGGCGCTGATGAGTCTGCGACTGTGGGAACTGGCCTCGCTGGCATTGCCGATGCTGGCTATCCTGGCGGTTCAGACGCTGGTAATGGCGCTGTACGCCATTTTCGTTACCTATCGTATCATGGGCAAAAACTACGACGCGGCGGTACTGGCTGCCGGGCACTGTGGTTTTGGCATGGGCGCAACGCCAACGGCGATTGCCAATATGCAGGCGATTACCGATCGCTTTGGTCCGTCGCACCTGGCCTTCCTGGTAGTGCCGATGGTTGGCGCATTCTTCATTGATATCGCCAATGCAATCGTCATCAAGCTGTATCTGCTGCTGCCTGTTTTCCCGGCGGTTGGCTAACGCGAATTGCGAGAGAAGGGCAGATGAGCATCATGCCGGCCACCTTGGGGTGGCCGGCATTTTTTATGCGTTGGAGTAACGGGCTTTTTCTGGCAGCCAGCGTTCGATCAGGGCGTGAGCATGTTCAGGATAGTTTTGGTGAATATGGCGTGCGACGCGCTGCACCTCCGGGATCATTGCCTGATCGCGCAGTAAGTCCGCCACTTTGAATTCGGCGCTGCCGGTCTGTCGGGTGCCCAGCAACTCGCCGGGGCCGCGAATCTCCAGATCGCGCTGGGCGATAACGAAGCCGTCATTGCTGTCGCGTAACACCTGTAAGCGCTTTTGCGCCGTTTTGCTCAACGGCGTTTTGTACAACAGCACGCAGTGCGAGGCTACTGCGCCCCGGCCAACACGACCGCGCAACTGGTGCAACTGCGCCAGCCCCAGACGTTCCGGGTTGTCGATAATCATCAGACTGGCGTTTGGCACGTCCACGCCGACTTCAATCACCGTAGTGGCTACCAGCAGTTGCAGCTCACCCTGTTTGAACGCCTGCATTACCGCCTGCTTTTCCTGGGCTTTCATGCGCCCGTGTACCAGCGCGACCTTCAGTTCCGGCAGCGCGGTTTTCAGTTCTTCCCAGGTAGCCTCTGCCGCCTGTGCTTCCAGCAGTTCGGATTCTTCGATCAGCGTACAGACCCAATAAGCCTGGCGGCCTTCTTGCAGGCAGGCGTTTCTGACCCGTTCGATAATATCGGCGCGACGGGTATCAGGGATGGCGACGGTGGTCACCGGCGTACGACCGGGGGGGCAGCTCATCGATTACCGAGGTATCGAGATCGGCATAGGCGGTCATCGCCAGCGTGCGTGGAATGGGCGTGGCGGTCATGATCAACTGATGGGCATGGTAGCCTTGCTCTTCGCCCTTTTCCCATAGAGCGAGGCGCTGATGCACGCCAAAACGATGCTGTTCATCAATGATCACCAGGGCCAGCCCGTTAAACTGAACCTGTTCCTGGAACATGGCGTGAGTACCGACCACCATCGAAACCTGGCCACTGGCGATGGCTTCTTGCTGCGCAATCCGCGCTTTTCCTTTCTGTTTGCCAGCCAGCCAGCCGACTTCGATGCCCAGCGGTTCAAACCACTGGCGGAAGTTATTGGCATGCTGTTCGGCCAGCAGTTCGGTGGGCGCCATCAGCGCTACCTGTTTGCCATGCGCAATCGCACGCAATGCTGCCAGCGCCGCAACCAGCGTTTTTCCAGAGCCAACGTCACCCTGTACCAGCCGCATCATCGGGAAATTCTTTTGCAGGTCGGCTTCAATATCGGCAACCACGCGCCGTTGCGCTCCGGTAGGCGCAAAGGGCAACTGGGCGAGAAATTGGTTTTTCAATCGATCGTCCGGCATCAACGGCTGCGCGTGGTAACTTTGCGCTCCGGCGCGGACTGCCAGCATGCTGAGATTGTGCGCCAGCAGCTCCTCCATGATCAGCCGTTTCTGCGCCGGGTGTCGGCCCTGTTCCAGATCGGCCAGCTGGATATCCGGCGCTGGACGATGCAAGGTATGTAACGCCTGCGGCAGGCTCATCAAGCCCCCGCTCAACTCGGTTGGCAGCAGTTCGGCAATCGCGCAGGTATCCAGCAGGGTCAGCGCCTGATCGGTCAGCTTGCGCAGCGTGGCCTGACGGATGCCCTCGGTGGTCGGATACACCGGTGTCAGGGATTCCTGCAGCTCCACCTCGCTGTGTTCCCCCTGAATGCGGTATTCAGGATGGATGATTTCCGCGCCGTGATTGCCGCGTTTGACTTCACCGTAGGCGGTAACGCGCCGGCCGGTGGCCAGGCTGTTTTTCATCGCCGCATTGAAGTTGAAGAAACGCATGGTGAGGATGCCGGTGCCATCGCTGATCTGACAGGTCAACATGCGACGGCGGCCAAAACTGATGTCGGTGCGCAGCACTTCGCCCTCTACCGTGGCGAAAATACCTGACAGCAGCTCGCCAATCGGATATAGCCGAGTGCGGTCTTCATAGCGCAGCGGCAAATGCAGCAGCAGATCCTGGATGGTTTCCAGGCCAATTTTGGCCAGTTTTCCCGCCTGGCTGGCTCCAACCCCGGAAAGCGTGGTCAGTGGGACGGCGTCCAGCAGGCGGCCTTTCATTTTTGTACCGTTGCCTGCATGGCTGCCCACCATTCGGCGCTGGCGACCACCTGGCCCTGTTGATCGATCTGCGGCCGGGGCAGCCCTTTGCGCTTGGCAACGTTGGCCAGCACCGGATATCCCCCTTCGAACAGCAGACGCTGCTGCTCTTCCTGTTCCAGCGTGCTGGCTTCGCGACGATACATGCCGGCATTTTGCCGTTGCCGCTGTGCTTCATACAGGATAAGCGCCGAAGCCACCGATACGTTGAGCGACTGCACCATGCCGATCATCGGAATAATGATGTCACGATCGGCCAATTGCAGCGCTTCTTCGCTGATACCGGATTTCTCCTGGCCCAGCAGAATACAGGTTGGACGGGTATAGTCGATGTCTCGGAAATCTACCGCTCGGGCAGAAAGGTTGGTCGCCAGAATTTGCATGCCCTGGCTTTTCAGATGACCGACCGCTTCGCCGATAGTGCGGTGCGTTTTGACATTGACCCAGCTGTTGCTGCCGGCGGCGGAAGAAACCAGCGTACGCATGCGAGTGGTTGGCCACACGGCATGCACCTGGTGCACGCCGACGGCGTCGGCGGTACGGATAATTGCGGAGACGTTATGCGGTTTGTGAACCTGTTCCAGGCAGACCGTCAGATCTGGCTGGCGGGTTGCGAGCATTTCACAAATCCGCGCATAGCGTTCGGGGCTCATAGGCGCTAATTTCGGTTACGGTTAACTTTAATCACATCCGGCATGATACGGATTTTACGCATTATATTCGCCAAATGAATGCGATCACGAGTGGTCAAGCGAATAAAGGCGCTGTAAACCCGGCCATCTTTCTCTTCGGTATTCAGGCTTTGAATGTTCGATTCGGCCGCATTGATCGCCGCCGTCAGGTTAGCCAAGGCGCCCTGATGGTTGAACATATCCACTTTAATTTCGGCAATGAATTCCTGTTCGGTTTCTTTGTCCCACTCTACCGCCATGAACTTTTCCGGTTCTTTCTGGTAGCCGCGGATATTGCGACAGGATTCATGGTGGATAACCAGCCCTTTGCCTGGGCTGACGTGGGCAATGATCGGATCGCCCGGTATCGGTCGGCAGCATTTGGCAAAGGTGATCAGCACGCCGTCGGCACCTTTGATGGCCAGGTTGCGCACGCCGGAAGAGGCGCCAAGGCTGGAACGATCGCCCTGCAGATTCTTCGCGACCACCACGCTCATGGCGTTGCCGAGGCCGATTTCCGCCAGCAGATCGTCCAACGACGTCAGCTTCATGCGCTCGAGTTCGTGCTGGATGTTTTCCTGTGGAATTTCAGCCAGCTTGCGGCTGCCGCCCAGCGCATGATTAAGCAGGCGACGGCCCAGACTGACGGAATCATCGCGTTTGAGGTTCTTCAGCATTTGGCGGATCTTCGCACGTGCTTTGGAGCTGACGACAAAGTTCAGCCATGCGGCGTTCGGCCGCGCGCCCGGTGCGGTGATGATTTCCACCGTTTGACCGCTGCTCAGCGACTGTGACAGCGGATACGGCTGCCGATCGACACGCGCGCCAACGCAGGCGTGGCCAATATCGGTATGCACCGCGTAGGCGAAATCGACCGGCGTTGCGCCCGCCGGCAGTTCGACAATGCGCCCTTCCGGGGTGAAAACGTAAATCTCATCGGGGAAAAGATCGGATTTGACGCTCTCGATAAATTCAAACGAGCTGCCGGCGCTTTGCTGCAACTCCAGCAGGCTTTGCATCCAGCGCTGGGCGCGGATCTGCGCAGTGGTGCCGGTTTCGCCCTGTTCTTTGTAAGCCCAGTGCGCGGCAACCCCCATTTCCGCCATCTGATCCATGTCTTCGGTACGGATCTGCACTTCTACCGGTACGCCATGCGGGCCGATCAACGAGGTGTGCAACGATTGATAGCCGTTGGCCTTGGGAATGGCGATATAGTCTTTTACCCGGCCCGGACGCGGTTTGTACAGGCTGTGTGCCTGGCCAAGTACCCGATAGCAGGTATCGACTTCCTTCACGATCACCCGGAACGCATAGATATCCATAATGGAATGGAAGCGCTGTTCCTTGAGGTGCATCTTGAGGTAAATGGAATACAGGTGCTTTTCTCGCCCGCTGACGCGGCAGGGGATGCCTGCTTCGGTCAGCCGCCCTTCGATCTCGGAAAGAATCTTCTGGATCATCTCTTTGCGGTTGCCGCGAGCGGCTTTCACCACTTCCTTGATCACGCGGTAGCGATTGGGGTAAAGCGCTTCGAAACCCAGCTCTTCAAGCTCGGTTTTTAGGTGATGAATACCCAGGCGGTGGGCCAGTGGGCTGTAGATTTCCAGGGTTTCACGCGCGATGCGTCGGCGCTTGTCCGGCCGCAGCGAACCGAGGGTGCGCATGTTGTGCGTCCGGTCGGCCAGTTTGATCAGTACCACGCGGATGTCCTGCACCATCGCCATGATCATTTTGCGGAAGTTTTCCGCCTGCGCTTCTTTTTTGTCCTGGAACTTTAGTTTGTCGAGCTTGGATACGCCTTCAACCAGTTCGGCAACGCTTTTGCCAAACAGCTGTTCCATATCCTGGTAGGTGGCCGGGGTGTCTTCGATGACGTCATGCAGCAGCGCGGCCATCAGCGTCTCATGATCGAGACGCATTTCCGCCAGAATGCAGGCTACGGCGACCGGGTGGGTAATATAAGGCTCACCGCTGGAGCGTGTCTGTCCCTCGTGAGCATCACGTGCAACGAGGTATGCCTGTTTGAGGCGCTTAATCTGCTCCTCAGGCAGGTAACGTTGAATCAGCAGATTCAGGCTTTCAAACAGGTACAAAGGCAGACTCGCAGTCTAATTAACGACGACCTTCAGCAATCGCGGTAACCGCTTGAATTTCTGCGGCTTCCTGCTCTTGCTGCTCTTGGCGCTCACGCACATCCAGGATCTGGTTATTGATCAGACCCTCTTCGATTTCGCGCAGGGCGATCACGGTGTACTTGTCGTTCTCTTCTGGAACCAGAGCGTCTTTACCGCCGGTCTGGATTTGACGTGCCCGACGAGCAGCGACCAACACCAGGTCAAAACGGTTACCAATTTTCTCTACAGCGTCTTGAACAGTTACGCGTGCCATATTTGTGCTACTCCACAGGTGACGAAAAGACTGGGCATAATACTGAAACTGACTTCAGTCTGCCAATAGTTTGCTGATTAAAGCGTCATGCCGCAGCATTTGCCGGCCTAAACGCAGGCGCTCAGCGCGAATAATGGTTTTCAGATCGGACAGCGCCAGATCGAAATCATCATTCACAATCAGATAATCATACTCCGCATAATGCGTCATTTCTGCAACCGCCTGCGCCATGCGCCTGGCGATCACGTCTTCGGAATCCTGACCGCGTCCGCGCAGGCGGCGCCCCAGTTCTTCCTTCGACGGCGGCAGAATGAAGATGCTGCGCGCCTGCGGCATTTTGGCGCGAATCTGCTGCGCCCCCTGCCAGTCGATATCAAGGAAAACATCGACGCCGGTCGACAGCACCTGCTCGATGGCGGCGCGTGAGGTACCGTAATAATTGCCGAACACTTCGGCATGCTCAAGAAACGCATCCTGCGCGATCATGTGACGGAATTCGTCGTGCGAGACAAAGAAATAATGCTCGCCATGTTGTTCACCCGGGCGACTTGCGCGCGTGGTGTGCGAAACCGAAACCTGTGTGTCGTACAGCGGTTGCGTCTTTAACAAAGCCTGAATCAGACTTGATTTACCTGCGCCACTGGGAGCAGAGACAATATAAAGCGTGCCTTGAGCCATGATGATGTTCGTTGATAGCGGTTGATGTGCCAATAACAGCGGATGTGTATTTTCTCCGCACAGTATACACGGCTAACGCCCTTGTTGCAGCGTTTGCGCGCATTTTGCCCATTGCTTTGTGTGAAAACGTCGGCAAAAAACAAATCTGCGCAACGTATCGCGATATTTCCGTAGTTTTCTGCAAACAACAATTTCTTTTGGAAGACATTTTGCAGCGTTATTTATGGTCGCTGGCCTGGTTTGCGCATGGGGGGTTTAATGACGTCAATCAGGGAGGTGCAGCATGCAGAAATATCGGGCCTGGCTTGTCCTCGCGTTGTGGTGGGCAATGTGCTGCGCCGCCGCCGGGGCGGAAACATGTCCCGCGTGGCGCCAGGAACGGCTGTCGTTGGAAATGACGGCACTGGAACAGCAACTGACGCGCTGGGATGTCGCCTATTATCAGCAGGGACAGGGGCTGATTGACGATGAACTCTACGACAGCCTGCGACAGAAACTGCGTCTTTGGCAATCTTGTGCGGGGAGCGGTGACGGCGACGCATTACCGGCGTTGCCGGTGGGGAAGACGCCACATCCCGTTGCCCATACCGGGTTGCGCAAACTGGCGGATCGTCAGGCAGTGGTGCAATGGATGCGCGGCCGCGACGCGCTTTGGGTGCAACCGAAAGTGGACGGCGTTGCGGTAACGCTGGTGTACCAGCGGGGCACGCTGATCGGCGCCATTAGCCGTGGCGATGGCAAACAGGGTGAAGACTGGCTGGAAAAAGTGAAGTCCATCCCTGCGGTACCGTCCAGCTTGCCAGATGCGCCGGAAAGGGTGGTATTGCAGGGAGAGCTGTTTCTGATCATGACCGATCATCAGCAAAACCTTACCGGCGGGGTGAATGCGCGCTCAAGGGTGGCCGGTGCGCTGTTGCGCCAGCGGCCGTCGCCGTTATTAGCGCAGATTGGGTTGTTTGTCTGGGGATGGCCCGATGGCCCGGCAACCATGGCCGAGCGGCTGCGGCAACTTGCCACGCTCGGCTTCCCGCTGGCGCAGGCTTACACGAGGTCGGTCAATGATGTCGACGGCGTTGAACACTGGCGTAGTCACTGGCATCAAAACCCGCTGCCTTTCGTCACCGATGGCGTGGTCATTCATCAAGACAGCCCGCCGCAAGGGCGTTACTGGCGTAATAAGCCGGCGGAGTGGGCGGTAGCCTGGAAGTATCCGGCCGTGCAGCAGGTGGCGCGAGTAAACAAGGTTATTTTCCGCATTGGTCGCACCGGCAAGATTGCGGTGGTTTTGGCGCTGGATCCGATACGTCTGGATGACAAGTGGGTTCGCCGAGTCAACGTGGGGTCGCTGCCGTTGTGGCAACAGTTGAACGCGCTGCCTGGCGATCATGTCGCCATCAGCCTGCAAGGGCATGGTATTCCGTATCTGCGCGACGTGGTGTGGCGTGCGGTTGAACGACAGCCGCTTACGGTACCCGATGCCAATCGTTACCATGCTTTGAGCTGCTTTGAATTACAGCCAGGCTGCCGACAGCAGTTGATTGCGCGACTGGTCTGGCTGAGCGGGGCGCAGGGATTAAATCTGCGCGGTGTGAATGAGGCGAGTTGGCAAGCGCTGATTGAACAATCGCTGGTAAAGAATCTGGTGGACTGGTTAACGTTAACGCCGCAGCAGCTAATGGCGGTACCGGGTATCGGCCACAACGTGCACAAGACATTTATCAACAATTCAGGCTGGCGCGGCAACGGCCTTTTGCGCGCTGGCTGATCGCGTTGGGTGCGCCCTTGACGCCGTCACAGAGCCTTGGCGTTGAGCATTGGGTGCCGGCGCTGCAACAGACGACGCAGGCATGGCAGAAAAATGCCGGGATTGGCGCGAAACGAGCCAATAATATCAGGGCGTTCTTCCAGCATCCGTCGGTCAGGCAACTGGCCGACGCGCTGGCCGAACAGCAGATTGACGGCTTTTCTTCCCAGCCTCAGTGATCGTGATGCTGGTAATTGAATACCGGCAGACCCAGACGAAAACGCAGTGCGATCAGACGGGCGCTTAAACCGGCGACCAGCGTGATGATCACCACCACATTATGCGGCAGGCTCAGGTGAAGCAGGCCGATGTACAGCCAGGCGGCGGCAAAGGCGATGCCGGCATAAATTTCTTTTTGAAAAACCAAAGGGATGCGATTGCAAAACATATCACGCAGTACGCCGCCAAATACGCCGGTGATTACCGCGGCAATGGCGGCAATGATCGGCCCGTGCCCCATATCCAGGGCTACTTGTGCGCCAATGATGGAAAACACTATCAAGCCGACGGCATCCAGCACCAGGAACAGGCGGCGTAAGTGACGCATCAGCGGGGCAAGCCAGGTGGTAACGATCGCGGCGATGGCAACAATCACAATGTATTCAGGATGTTTGACCCAGCTCAGCGGATAATGACCGAGCAGCATGTCACGTACCGAACCGCCGCCGATAGCGGTGGCAGAGGCGATAAAGATTACGCCAAACATGTCCATTTGGCGGCGTCCAGCGGCGAGTGCACCGGTCATGGCTTCGGCAGTGATTCCAATGATATAAAGAATGCTCAATAACATGAGGGCTTCGCTGAGGACAAGAGTAAGTCGTAATCTGAAGAGTAACGAGCACGACGTCATATCGCCACTGAGTTTTTCTAACTGATTAAATTTCGGATTAGTTTATTTTATTTATATTGCGCCGCACTGCCCTGTCAGGGTGCTTTATGGCGCGTGAAGCAATATTAGCGCATAAGGAAATATGATGGTAAAGACCTTGACCTGGCTGACCACCGTCGGTGCAGCGTTATTACTTGCTGGCTGTGTTGCGTCCAGCTCCACGCCGCTGTCTGCGCCTTCCTCGCAGGCACGCTGTGTAACGGGTGAACCGATGGTGCAAACCACGCTGTATTTTGGTCTCAACCGACCGCATGGTCCGGCGCTTAGCGGGCAAGAATGGCAGAGTTTTGTCGACCGGCAAGTGACGCCGCGCTTCAAGCAGGGGTTATCGGTATTTGACGCTCGTGGTCAATGGTTAGGTCACGAGGGACAACTGGTGCGCGAAAACAGCAAGGCATTGGTGTTGATTCATATGCCCGGCACAGCAAGCGAAGGCGATATCGAGGCGCTGCGTACGAGTTATAAACAGCAATTCTCGCAGGATTCGGTTATGCGCGTTGATGCGCCGGTTTGTGTGGCATTTTAATCAAGCTTGGCCCGTGAATCGTTCACGGGCCACTTGCGCGTTACAACACCAGCCCGGCAATCGCTGCGGAAAGCAGACTGACCAGCGTGGAGCCATAAACCAGTTTCAGGCCAAAGCGGGAAACCACGTTGCCCTGCTGTTCATTCAGGCCTTTGATGGCGCCGGCGACGATGCCGATTGAGGCAAAGTTGGCAAATGACACCAGGAACACCGACAGAATGCCCACGCCGCGCGGGCTCATTTCCGCCGCAATCTTTTTCAGTTCGATCATCGCGACAAACTCGTTGGCAACCAGCTTGGTCGCCATGATGCTGCCGGCCTGTAAGGCGTCGTGAGCTGGAATGCCAATCAGCCATGCCAACGGGTAGAACACATAGCCCAGAATTTGCTGGAAGCTGATGCCGAATATCGCCGCGAAAATGGCGTTGACCGCGGCAATCAGCGCGATAAAGCCGATCAGCATGGCGGCAATAATCATCGCGATCTTGAATCCCGCCAGAATGTATTCCCCCAGCATTTCAAAGAAGCTTTGATCTTCATGCAGCTTGTTGAGCTTCAGTTCGGGTTCATCATCCTGTTGATAGGGATTGATAATCGACAGGATAATAAAGGTACTGAACATGTTCAGCACCAGCGCGGCAACCACGTACTGCGCATCGATCATCGCCATATAGGCGCCAACGATCGACATCGACACCGTCGACATAGCCGTGGCGGCCATGGTGTACATACGGCGTGGCGAGATATCGCCAATAATGCCTTTATAGGCGATAAAGTTTTCCGACTGGCCTAGCACCAGGGTGCTGACCGCATTGAAGGACTCCAACTTGCCCATGCCGTTCACTTTCGACAGCAGGGTACCGACCAGGCGGATAATCAAAGGCAGAATGCGAAAATGCTGCAGAATACCGATCAGTGCGGAAATAAAGATTATTGGGCACAATACGCCCAGGAAGATAAATGACAGTCCTTCCTTGCTCATACCGCCAAACACGAATTCGGAACCTTGCGCAGCATAGGTCAGCAGCAGTTCGAAGAAACCGGCGATGGATTTAATCACGCTTAAACCGCTGGCGGAGTGCAGGAAGAAATAGGCCAGAGCGCCTTCGATCGCTAACAATTGCAGAATATAACGTGGGCGAATTTTTCTGCGGTCATGACTGACCAGCAGCGCCAGGGCAATAATCACCACCAGCGCCAAAAGGAATTGCAAAATTTGCGACATACAGAGTCCGTACAACAAGCGGGCTAGAAAAACGATATTTAGCCACAGCTTGCGCCGCCTTTCATTACTCTGAGTGATAATTAGAACAAAATACTATTGCCGGGCCATAGGCCGCGCCGTTTGTCATTGCCGGTGCGAATTCTTTGGTTTTTCATAAATAAAATCAGTTATCCCAGCCGACGCGGTATCCGCCTGGCAGGGACAACGGCATCCCCCATCAACATCAACATCAAGGGAGTGTTGTACGGTATCGCGGCGGCGCTGCCGGTATTCGAGCGACAAAACGGCGGCCATTTCATTAAAGTTTCTTCGGTGGCCGGCGTGAAGGTCTTCAGCCCTGGGGGGACGGTTTACAGCGGCACCAAATTTGCCGTGCGCGCCATTTCTGAAGGGTTGCGCCATGAGGTAGGAGCGCATATCCGCACCACGACGATTTGCCCGGGTGCGGTGGACTCCGAATTGAAGTTTGGCAGCTCGGACGCCGACAGTTCGCAGTTCGTGCAGGAATTTTACCAGCAGGCGATCCCGGCGGATTCGGTTGCGCGTGCCGTGGCGTATGCGATCGAACAGCCTGCGGAAGTGGATATTAACGAGATTGTATTGCGACCCAGCCAACAAGAGTTCTGACGGGGCGCCAGCGGCAATAAAAAGCCCGCACCTTCCAGTGCGGGCATATGAACCGCGAGGCGGGTTACTCGATGTTCTGAATCTGCTCGCGCATCTGTTCGATCAGCACTTTCAGTTCAATCGCGGAGGTGGTGACCTCGGCATTGATTGATTTAGACGCCAGGGTGTTCGATTCGCGGTTGAACTCTTGCATCATAAAGTCCAGACGACGGCCGACGGCTTCTTTTTTCTTCAGGATGTTGTGCGTTTCTTTCACATGCGCGTCAAGTCGATCCAGCTCTTCGGCGACGTCAATGCGCTGTGCCATCAGCACCAGTTCCTGCTCGAGACGGGTGCTTTCCAGCTGTACCTGCGCTTCTTCCAGCTTGCTGACCAAGCGCTCGCGTTGCCATTGTAGAATATTGGGCATCTGGGCACGCACTTTGCTCACTTCGCCACTGACACCGTCCAGACGCTGCTCGATCAGTGCCTTCAGCGCGGTGCCTTCGCTTTCGCGTGCGGCGATAAAGTCATCCAGCGCACCGTCCAGCGCCTGCATCAGTTGGGCGCTGATGGCGTCCAGATCCTGCTCCTGAGCGGACATCACGCCAGGCCAGCGCAGTACGTCGATGGGATTGATTTCCCCTTCGTCGCTCTGCATTTTTACCCAGTTGGCCGCTTCTACCAGCTGTTTGGCCAGCTTTTCGTTGAGCAGTAGCGAACTTTGCGCGCTGGGATCCAGTTCAAAACGCAGGTTGCATTCCACTTTGCCGCGCGTCAGCCGGGCGCGAATACGTTCGCGGATCACTGGCTCCAGGCTGCGAAATTGTTCCGGCAAGCGGATATAGGTTTCGAGATAGCGTTGGTTAACGGAACGCAGCTCCCAAGCTGCGCTGCCCCATTCACCCTTGATTTCACGCCGGGCGTAGGCGGTCATGCTGCGGATCATTTGTGCGTACCCGTAGAAGAAAAGATGAATCGATTATAGCGTCGCGTCCGCAGGCAGGATAGGCATAACGTCACGAAGCCCGTATAATGCGCAGCCAATGATGAATTAAAGCGGAGAAAGCCCATGCGTCCTGCTGGCAGAGCACCACAACACGTTCGCCCCCTGACACTCACCCGTCACTACACGAAACACGCTGAAGGTTCAGTGCTGGTTGAGTTTGGCGATACCAAGGTTTTGTGCACCGCCACGGTTGAAGATGGCGTTCCGCGCTTTCTGAAAGGTCAGGGCCAGGGTTGGATCACCGCGGAATACGGCATGCTGCCGCGCTCTACCCACAGCCGTAATGCGCGCGAAGCTGCCAAAGGCAAGCAGGGTGGGCGCACGCTGGAAATCCAGCGTCTGATCGCTCGTTCGCTGCGTGCGGCGGTCGATTTGAAAAAGCTCGGTGAGTTCACCATTACCCTCCGACTGTGACGTATTGCAGGCGGATGGCGGCACGCGTACCGCATCGATCACCGGCGCCTGCGTCGCCTTGGCCGATGCGCTGAATGCGCTGGTGGCGGCCGGCAAGCTGAAAGCGAACCCGATGAAAGGCATGGTGGCAGCGGTGTCGGTGGGTATCGTGAACGGCGAGGCGTTGTGCGATCTGGAGTATGTAGAAGATTCCGCCGCCGAAACCGACATGAACGTGGTGATGATGGAAGACGGCCGTATGATTGAGGTGCAGGGCACCGCCGAGGGCGAGCCGTTCAGCCATGACGAGCTGCTGGCGTTGCTGGCGCTGGCTCGAGGAGGCATCGAAACCATCTTCCAGGCGCAGAAAGCGGCGTTGGCAGACTAATTTTCAAGGCGACCGAGAGGTCGCCTTTTTTACGCCCGCCGATCGGGCGCAGCATCAATCAAGACCAAACGAGGAGAAGCAGTAATGAAAGCCTATCAGCGCCAGTTTATCGAGTTTGCGCTCAACAAACAGGTATTGAAATTCGGTGAGTTCACGTTGAAATCCGGCCGTACCAGCCCGTATTTCTTTAACGCCGGCCTGTTCAATACCGGGCGCGATCTGGCGCTGTTGGGGCGCTTTTACGCCGAGGCGCTGGTGGATTCCGCGATTGACTTCGATCTGCTGTTTGGCCCGGCCTACAAGGGCATTCCGATTGCTACCACCACCGCGGTGGCGCTGGCTGAACACCACCAGCGCGATGTGCCTTACTGCTTCAACCGCAAAGAAGCCAAAACCCATGGTGAAGGTGGGTCGCTGGTGGGTAGCCCACTGCAAGGTCGGGTGATGCTGGTGGATGACGTGATCACCGCCGGTACCGCTATTCGCGAATCGATGGAAATCATCAGCGCCAGCGGCGCCAGCCTGTCCGGGGTGCTGATTTCGCTGGATCGTCAGGAGCGCGGCCGTGGCGACATTTCTGCCATTCAGGAAGTTGAACGTGATTACCACTGCAAAGTGATTTCGATTGTTACGCTGAAGGATTTGATTGCCTATCTGGAAGAAAAACCGGAAATGGCCGATCACCTGGCGGCGGTACGCGCCTATCGTGAGCAATACGGCGTTTGATTCAGGCGCTGACGGTATAAAAAACGCCGGGCATGCCCGGCGTTGTGTTATTGCAATTGAGCCGCCAGCAGCGGCCAGCGTCCGTCAAACTCTTCCGTTGGGCGGTAGCGGAATTCGGAACGTACGTAGCGCGACAGCATGCCTTCGCAAAATGCCAGCAGTTGGCTGGCCAGTAGCGTTTCGTCCACGATAAACCCTTTGCCTTCCCGCAGCTTGCGCTCTTTAAGTACCTGGCGCAGCTGCGCCTCGATACGTTCAAACAGCTGATTGATGCGGCCTTGCAGCCGATCCTGTTCAAACATCAGCGCATGACCGGTCATGATGCGCGTCAACCCAGGATTGCGTTCGGCAAACCCGAGAACCAGCAGCAGAATCAGACGCAGGCGACTGAAAGTCTCTTTCTCGTCCTGAAGAATCAGGTTGATGCGCGTAATCAGGCTGTCTTCAATAAACTCGATCAGGCTGTCAAACATTCGTGTCTTGCTGGGAAAATGCCGGTAAAGCGCGGCTTCGGAAACACCGACGTTTGCTGCCAGCTTTGCCGTGGTGATGCGCTGACTGCCATCGCTGGATTCCAGCATCTGGGCTAACGCCTGCAAAATCTCCTCGCGCCGATTCCTTTTGGTATTTTCTTTTTCTGCCATGTCTGATTAGACCCTTGCTAAAACGGCTTGGACTTTCGAAAACCCGGCACCGGCCGCGCCAGAGCAAACTCTGTGCGGCTTATGTGATAGCTTTTTTACGGTGTGGGGTCAACGGCCCTTTTGGGCCGGTATTCTCCGCGTTGCCCGGCATGCGATGCCGCATTGTCGAGGACGTCTGTCGCAGGGAGATCGTACTCTCTGGACGCCAACGTTCCTGGCGACATTCCCTGCCGGGTAACGTGCTAACGGGGCCTAGTGGCGCCCGGAATGGCCGAAGCCGCCTTCGCCGCGCTCACTGTCGTCGAACGCTTCCACCAGGTTGAATTCGGCCTGAACGACCGGCACAAAAACCATCTGCGCGATGCGTTCGCCGGGTTCAATAGTGAACGATTTCTGCCCGCGGTTCCAAACGGAAACCATCAGTTGACCCTGATAATCGGAATCAATCAGGCCCACCAGATTACCCAGCACCACGCCGTGCTTATGGCCCAGACCGGAGCGTGGCAGGATCACCGCAGCCAGGCTGGCGTCGGCGATGTGAATTGCCAGCCCGGTAGGCAGCAGCGTGGTTTCACCGGCAGCCAATTCCACCGCACTGTCCAGGCAGGCGCGCAGATCAAGACCGGCGGAGCCAGGCGTGGCATAGGTCGGTAATGGGAAATCCTGACCGATACGCGGGTCGAGAATTTTAACGTCGATTTTTTTCATCATAACGGCTGACTATCTCGTCTATTAAACGTTGGCCAAGGAGTGCCTTATCGCTGAGCGCCAGGCGTTTTTCCCCATCCTGCCAAAAAAGATGCAATGCATTGGTATCACTGTTGAAACCCTGCCCTGCAAGCGATACATCATTGGCGCAGATTAAATCCAGTTTCTTGCGCACCAGTTTTTGTCGCGCGTATTCTTCCACATTCTGGGTTTCGGCGGCAAACCCAACGACAAAAGGCCGATTTTTGTTCATTGCGCCAACGCCGGCGACAATGTCGGGGTTTTTTACCATCTTGAGGGTGATGTCATCACCCTGTTTTTTTATTTTTTCGTCGGCGATCTGGGCGGCGCGGTAATCCGCCACCGCAGCACAGCCAATGAAAATGTTTTGTGCTGCCGCACGTTGCTGTACGGCGAGCTCCATTTCCAGCGCGCTGGTGACGTCAATGCGCGTCACTCCCGGCGGTGTCGGTTGGCTGACCGGCCCGGCAATCAGCGTGACCTGCGCGCCACGCGCGGCGGCAGCGGCGGCAATGGCAAAACCCATTTTGCCGGAGCTGTGGTTGGTGATAAACCGTACCGGATCCAGCGCTTCACGCGTAGGGCCAGCGGTGATCATAACCTTTAAATGTGTCAGATCCTGCGGCGCAGAAAAATAGGCGTTCGCCAGATCGATAATATCCAGCGGATCCAGCATGCGGCCCGGGCCGACGTCGCCACAGGCCTGGTTACCGCTGTCCGGCCCCCCACAGCAGCATGCCGCGCGCCTGTAGCGTTTGCAGGTTTGCCTGGGTTGCGGCGGCGCGGTACATCTGCTGATTCATGGCCGGTGCTGCGGCGATCGGTGCGGCGGTGGCCAGGCAAACGGTGGTCAGCAGATCGTTGGCCATACCGGCGGCAACGCGCGCCAGCAAATCGGCGGTCGCCGGCGCCAGAATCACCAGATCGGCCCATTTGCCCAGTTCGATGTGACCCATGGCGGCTTCCGCGGCGGGATCCAGCAGATCGTCCGACACCGGATAACCCGACACCGCCTGTAGCGTCAGTGGGGTAATAAATGCCTTGGCCGCATGCGTCATCACCACGCGCACCTCAGCGCCTCTGTCTCGCAGACGGCGTACCAGTTCCGGACATTTATAGGCAGCGATGCCGCCACTAATGCCCAGTACAATACGTTTGCCGGAAAGTCCCGTCATCATCATTGTCCGATTGAAAACCGAAGGATAGGCCATTTTAGCATAACCGCCGGGCAGGTGAGCGCTTCTGCGGTGCGTGCAAATCGTTACATCTGGCTTTGCGCGTTGCCTCGCAAGGTTATCAATCACTTGTCGTTGCACCATCGTTGGCATGGCATGATTTGGCGCTGTCAGGGAGGCCGATGATGAGCTGTGAGGATATGTCGTTATGGCCAGGGGAGCTGGCGCCAAGGGAAAAGCTGTTGCGTGATGGCGCGGCGGCCTTGTCGGACGTCGAGCTGTTGGCGATTTTTCTGCGAACCGGATTGCCCGGGGTGCATGTGATGCAGCGGGCGGAGCAAATGTTGCTCCAGTTTGGTTCGTTGCATCAGTTGATTGCCGCGGATTATGCGCAGTTTTGCAGTCAGAAGGGCGTGGGTGACGCCACTTACAGTCAGCTGCAGGCCATTTCGGAGCTGGCTTTCCGCTGTTTTGCCTGTCAATTGGCGCAGGAAAACGCATTGCTGAACCCAAAGGTTACCCGCCATTACCTGCAAAGTTTGCTGGCTCACCCGCGAGCGCGAAGTATTTCTGGTGTTGTTTTTGGACCAACCAGCACCGGGTCATTCGCCATCAAGAGATGTTTACTGGTACCATCAGCAGCGT
The DNA here is from genome assembly GCF_900635445.1 of Serratia odorifera. NCBI lineage: Bacteria > Pseudomonadati > Pseudomonadota > Gammaproteobacteria > Enterobacterales > Yersiniaceae > Serratia > Serratia odorifera. The sequence continues at coordinate 1,469,603 of NZ_LR134117.1, read as the reverse complement.
CGTCGTCCACCCGAGGGAAATCGTGCGCGAAGCGCTGAAGGCTAATGCGGCCGCGATCATTCTGGCGCATAATCATCCTTCGGGTAAGGCCGAACCCAGTCATGCCGACCGTCTGATTACGGAACAGGTGGCGAACGCCTGTCAATTATTGGAGATCCGAGTGCTCGATCACTTGGTGATTGGCCGGGGTGAATGTGTCTCTTTCGCCGAGCGCGGATGGCTTTAGGCAAATTTTTCGCGATCCTTGCGGGATCTTTAGCTGTTCGGGACTTGAGCACTTACGCTTCAGAGCGTATACTACGCCACCTTTGAGAATCTTGGGTTTGGCGTTAAGAGCCTATCTCAGCAGGTTTCTGACCTGGTGTGCGGTTTCTGACCTGATGACGAGAGTCTCCTCAGTATGAAGTTTGCTGAGATGGGCTCTAAAGCCTGACGAGGCGGCCATACCCTATACGAAGCTCGAGCTGATTTGATTTTTGGAGAATAGACATGTCCCGAGTCTGCCAAGTTACTGGCAAGCGCCCGGTGAGCGGTAACAACCGTTCCCACGCAATGAACGCGACCAAACGCCGTTTTCTGCCAAACCTGCACTCACACCGTTTTTGGGTTGAGGCTGAGAAGCGCTTTGTAACTCTGCGTGTATCTGCTAAAGGTATGCGTGTTATTGATAAGAAGGGTATTGAGACGGTCTTGGCCGATCTGCGTGCCCGTGGTGAGAAGTATTAAGGAACTGCATCATGGCTAAAGGTGTTCGCGAGAAGATCAAGCTGGTTTCTTCTGCTGGTACTGGTCACTTCTATACCACCACGAAGAACAAGCGTACTAAGCCGGAAAAATTGGAACTGAAGAAATTCGATCCAGTTGTCCGTCAACACGTGATCTACAAAGAAGCTAAAATTAAGTAATCGTTAATTTAGCGGATTAATTGAAACCCGGCTTCGGCCGGGTTTTTTGTTTTATAATAAAGGGTTAAGTCTGAGGGAGAGCACGCCATGCCTGAATTGCCAGAAGTTGAAACCAGCCGTCGTGGTATCGAGCCTTATCTTGTTGGCCACAGTATTCAGTACGCCGTGGTGCGCAATGCACGTTTGCGCTGGCCTGTCTCAGAACAAATCCTGGCATTGAGCGACCGGCCGGTGCGCAGCGTACAGCGTCGTGCCAAATACCTGCTGATTGAGCTGGATCACGGCTGGATAATCGTACATCTCGGCATGTCAGGCAGCCTGCGTATGCTGGCGGAAGAGAGTGAGGCGGGCAAGCATGACCACGTTGACCTGGTAATGAGCAACGGCATGATCCTGCGCTACACCGATCCACGTCGTTTCGGTGCCTGGTTATGGTGTGACGACCTGGCAGCCAGCAACGTGTTGGCCCACCTGGGGCCGGAACCGTTGAGCGAAGCGTTTGACGGCCAGTATCTTTTTGATAAATCACGTAACAAGCGCACCCTGATCAAACCCTGGCTGATGGATAACAAACTGGTGGTGGGCGTCGGTAATATTTATGCCAGCGAATCGCTGTTTACCGCTGGAATTCTGCCCGACCGTCAGGCCGGGTCGTTGACGCGGGCCGAAGCTGACCTGCTGGCGGAGACCATCAAGGCGGTATTACTGCGTTCGATCGAGCAGGGTGGCACCACGTTGCGGGATTTCCTGCAATCAGACGGCAAGCCGGGATATTTTGCGCAGGAATTGCAGGTGTATGGGCGAGCGGGGGAACCTTGCCGTGTTTGCGGCACGCCGATTGAAAGCGCCAAACACGGGCAGCGCAGCACTTTCTTTTGCCGCCGCTGCCAGCATTGATCACTGGGTCGACAGTTTTGCCATCAGCGCCTGGGTGACGACATCCGGCAAGAACGGTGAAATGTCTCCACCGTGACGAGCCACTTCTTTTACCAGCGACGAGGAGATGAATGACCACTCTTCCGACGGCATCAGAAACACGCTCTCCAACTGGGGCATCAGGTGGCGATTCATGTTGGCCAACTGCAATTCATACTCAAAGTCCGAAACCGCCCGCAGGCCGCGCACCAGAATATTGGCGTTCTGATGGGCGGCGAAATGGGCCATCAGTTCGCTAAAGCCCAGTACTTCGACATTGTCCAGATGCGAGGTGACCTGCGTCGCCAGCGCTACGCGCTCCTCCAGGGTAAACAGCGGTTTTTTGCTTGGGCTGGCGGCAATGGCCAGGATCACACGATCGAACATCAGCGACGCGCGGGTGACCAAATCCAGATGACCGTTGGTCATCGGATCGAAGGTACCGGGATAGATGGCTTTACTGGTCATATTCACTTCTCAGCGTTGTTACGGCCCAACGCCCACAGGGCGGCGTATTTATTGAAGGTATATTGCGCGTTAACCACCGCCAACAGCAACCCCTGTTTGCCGTCAAGGAAGCCCGCACGCAGCAGCCAGGTCTTGCAGAAGGCACCCAGCGTATGGCTGAGAATCGACGCATAGCCACAGTGCTTGCCGGCCGCATGGCGTTGATTGGCCCATTCCTGCGCATAATGCAGCTGCTTGCGCTGGAAGGCGAAGAAGTCACGGCAGGTCAGGTGCAGCAGATCGCCGCTTAACGGCACTACGCGGGCGCTGCCGATGGCCAGCGACTCATGCACCAGGTGGTCGTTATAGCGGTAGCGTTCACGGGCGTACAGACGATTGACGCGGTCTGGATACCAGCCGCTGTGGCGCATAAAGCGGCCGAGAAACAGGTTACGGCGGCCGATGCTGTAAACCACGTTGTCGTCAGCGGCGCTCAGCGTCTGTTCAATCGACTGACGCAATTGCGGGGTGACGCGCTCGTCGGCATCGATCATAAAAACGTAATCGCAGCTGGCGTAGCGCTGGGCGAGTTGGCGCTGTTTGCCAAAGCCTTGCCAGTCGCTGTTCTCCAGTACTTTGGCGCCCAGGCCTTCGGCGATGGCGCGGCTTGCGTCCTGGCTGCCGCCGTCAAGCACGATGATTTCATCGGCCCATTGCACCGATTGCAGGCAATCCGGTAGCAGGTCGGCTTCGTTTTTCGCAATCATGACTACCGACAGGCTTTTGCGGTTGCTCATTAGTGACTCCGAGGCGGCAGATAGGGCTCCAGCAGTTGCAGCAGGCGCTGGAGCGCTCCCTGATTTTGATACAGTACTTCCACGGCATGGCGGCCATAGTAACGGCGGTAGTCTTCATCGGTCAGCAGTGTTGCCACTTCTTTGACCAGTGAATCGACATCGGTGATGGTAATCAGCCCTTCGGCCTGTGACAGCTTGGCGCAGATATCCTTGAAGTTGAAAGTATGCGGTCCCATCAGCACCGGAATGGCGTGCGCCGCGGCTTCCAGTGGGTTATGACCGCCACGCTCCACCAGGCTGCCGCCGACGAAGGCCAGATCGGCAATACCGTACAGCAGCATCAGTTCGCCCATGGTGTCGCCGATAACCACCTGCGTGCTACCAGAGGGGATCTCGCCGCTGCTGCGGGTGATGTAACTGAAGCCGGCTTTTTGCGTCAGCTCTTTGGCGGTGGGGAAGCGTTCCGGATGGCGGGGTACCAAAATCAACAGCAGCTCGGGGTGTTGCTCCAGCAGCTTGCGGTGCGCCGCCAGCAGAATGGCCTCTTCGCCTTCGTGGGTGCTGGTGGCGATCCACACTGGGCGACGCGGCGCCCATTGTCGCCGCAGCGTGACGGCTCGTGCCGCCAGTTCCGGCGTGACGGAAATATCAAACTTCAGGCTACCGGTGACCGTCAGTTGCGAACGCTTGAGACCCAGCTCGATAAAGCGCTCGCCATCCTCCTGATTTTGTGCGGCAATCAGCGTAATGCGCCGCAGCATATCACGCACGAAGCCGCCAATTTTCTTGTAGCCCGCCGCAGAACGGGCGGAAAGACGCGCGTTGGCGATCACCAGCGGGATTTGGCGCTGGTGCAGCGCATTGATCATGTTTGGCCACAGCTCGGTTTCCATGATGATCACCAATTTGGGATTCACCTGATCGAGGAAACGACGCATTGAGCCGGGCAGATCGTAGGGCAGATAAACGTGATGGACGTCTTTGCCGAAGGCGGACTGAACGCGCTCTGAACCAGTCGGCGTCATTGTGGTCACAGTAATCGGCAAATAAGGGTAGCGGTGACGCAGCGCGCGTACCAGCGGGATGGCGGCGAGTGTCTCACCGACAGAAACGGAATGCAGCATGATACCGCCCGGCACCACTTTGCCGGCGCAGAAGCCATAGCGCTCTGCCCAGCGTTTTCGGTAGGCTGGCGCTTTGCGGCTACGCAGTAATAAGCGGAGCCAGATCAGGGGTTGGATGAGGTAGAGTAGTACCTGATATAAACGCAGCAACATTCTATCAATTTCATTTATATGGGTTAATCGGAATAGTACCATAACTGGAAGGGAAAGGCGCTAATTTGGTAACCTTGGGTGGCAGTTTCAGACAACAGGCGAGCGTTTTCGTCGATAGGCTTGGTATGAAAAATATTTTAATTATTCGCCGCGACAACATTGGCGATCTGGTTTGTACGACCCCGCTGATTGAAGCGGTAAAAATTGCCTATCCCGAGGCCAAACTCTACCTGTTAATCAATAAAATCAGTCAGGACGTCGTTAAGAATAATCCCCATATCGAACGGGTTTTTGTTTATAAGAAAGCCAAGCACAAGGCGAAAAATGAAACCACGCTGGGGGTTTATCTTGAACGCCTGATGATTTTTCTCAAACTGCGTAAAATTAACTTCGATGCGGCGATCCTCGCCAACCCGGTGCCCTGTAAATACAGTTTACGACTGGCGAAAATGGCGGGAGCCAAACATATTATCGGTGCCGATCTGGGCACGCCGGAAATAACCCGCCCGTTTAAACATGACGATTTTTCCGGTAAGCATCAGGTAGAGCACACCTTCAGCTATCTGTCTGCCATTACCGATAAACCGATCGCCATTCCACCGGTGCGGGTGTATTTGACTGCCGAAGAGCAGCAGTTGGCGCAACAACGGCGGCAGCGACTGCTGCCGGACGCCACGCGTATTTACGCGGTGCATATCAGCAGCCGTATTGCCAATCGTCGCTGGCCGCTGGAGCGTTATGCCGAGATCGTGCGCCGCTTGACCGTCGATAGCGATAATGCCGTGCTGATTTTCTGGTCGCCGCAGGGCACGCTGGCGCCGGACGACATCGGCGATCAAAAGCGTGCGGAGCAGTTGCTGGCGCAATGCCAAAGCGAACGCGTTGCCCTGTATCCGACGGCCTCGGTGCGCGAGCTGCTCGCGGCATTCGATTTATGCCACTTGGTGTTGTGCAGCGACGGCGGGCAAATGCATTTGGCGGCGGCGTTGAATAAAACCCAGGTGGTGTTCTTTGGCGATACCGATAAAGAATCCTGGCATCCCTGGTCAGGGCAATATGAAATATTGCAAACCGAATCCGGTGACTGTATTGACGTGCCGGTGGAGGACGTCTGGCAACGGATACAGGCGCTCGGTTAATTATTCTGGGCAGGGGGCTAACCCCTGCCGCGATTATTTTTTCAGTGCCAGATATTGCTCGCAAATAGGCTGTAGACCGTAGCGCATCAGCCGTTGGTGATTTATTTCTGGCGGCTGACGATATATCAGCGCCATTTTCTCCGCCAGCGAGTTTTCATTCAGCTCCGCCAATGCGTCGGTCATGCCGGCATTTTCCAGAATCTCCGCCGGACCACCCGGGCAGCGGGTACTGACCACCGGCGTGCCGCACAGCAGCGCTTCCACCAACACGTTGCCGAACCCTTCACTGTCTGAACTGAGCACCAACTGAGCCGCATGCTTGATAAACGGGTACGGATTTTCCTGGAAGCCGAGCAGCAGGACGCGCTGTTCGATACCCAACTGGCTCGCCAACTGCCTGACGGCGTCGAGCTCGCTCTCTTTACCCGCGCCAATCAACGCCAGAGGCGCCTCAATGCCGGATAGCGCATAGGCCTTCAGCAGCCGATCGTGGCGCTTGTGCGGGTGGAAGCGTCCGACATGCAGCAGATAGTCTTGGCCGGCCAGCTCGCACGGTTGCGCGGCCAACTGTTCAATGGCGGCGATATCAAACGGGTTGTTGATCACCGCCAGCTGTTTGGCGCGAATGGGCAGATTCTGTTGCAGATCGTCGCCCACCGCGCGTGAAACGGCCACGATATTGCGCTGGTGGTAAACCTTGGCAATCTTGCGCTGCTTCAGCCAGCGGTCCAGTCCGCTGCGGTGACCGAGATAGGAGGTGGACAGCATGCCGTGAATGCAGAACCAGACTCGATCGCCGCCAAGCAGCGTGCTGCGGCTGACGATACGATCGGTTTTGTGCAGATTGGAAAATACCAAATCGTATGCGCCATGCTGCCGCTCGTTGGCGGTGACGGCCTGGTCCAGCTGTGCGGCACGGCGTGAAAGCTCGGTCAGCTTGCGCCACGGCGCGCGGCTGCGATCTGCCACTACCTGATAGTGAATGCCTGGGGGGATCGGGTAGTTACATACGTCGCGCAAGGAGATCAGACTGACCTCATGACCCAGTTGCTGCATGCCCTGACACAGGGTCAGTACCACCTTTTCTGCTCCGCCGCCGGGCAGCCCGTCGATAATCATCAGGATACGCATAGGTTAATCCAGTAGTCGGTTATACAACGAAACCAGTTGTTCGGAGAGTCGCGCCGGCGTTGCCGACATAATGCCCAGCCGCGCCGCTTCGCCCATCGATGAGCCGATGGCCTGGCGTGGCAACGCGCGGATGGCCTCGGCAATCGCCGTGACGTCCAGCGCATCGGTGACATAGCCATTCTGCCCTGGCGTAATAAACTCGCTGCCGCCGCAGGTGTTGCTGGTGATCACCGGCAGCCCGCAGGACATTGCCTCCAGAATCACGTTGGGGAAGGGATCGTACAGCGTCGGCAGTAACAGCGCGTCGGCACTCTGGTAGAACGGCAGCGTCTGCTTTTGTACCCCCATGAAACGCACCCGTTCACCACAGCCTAACGACTGCGCCAGTGCGCGGTAGCGCTTTTCCGCCTTGTCCTTGCCAACCACCAGCAAATAGCTGTCGGTGGCGGCGACGGCGCGGATTGCCGTTGCCAAGCCTTTGCGCTCAAAACCGGAACCGACAAAAATCAGACAGTGCGCCTGTTGCGGGATCTGGTACTGCTGACGCAGCTGCTGTCTGAGCTGCTGATTGGCCGGCAGGAATTTCTGGTTATCGATCGCGTTGTAAATAACGGTGATTTTATCCGCCGGCACGCCGAAGTCGGCAATGATTTCCTGCTTGATCATTTCTGCGTTGCAGATGACCGCCTTCAGTTCCGGTGCAGCATACATCGCGCGCTCAGCACACATCACATAACGGTGGTAACGATTGGAAAACAGCCACTTGCGCCGCCATTCCGGCAACAGGCGCGCACGTTGCAACAGCCAGCGCCGGTGTACCCCATCGCCGGCACGATAAATATCGCAGCCGGCAATCCGCTCATGGCTCTGCACCAGATCGAACCGTTCTTTCTGCCAGAGCGCGCGTGCCGCTTCGGCGAAACCGCGTTCACGACTGATGCGGCCGAACTTCATTGGGTTACATAAATGAATATGCCAATTTGGGTTGGCGTCACCCTGCCATTCACGGGTGATCACGTTCAGTTCGAGGTCCTGTTGCTCCAGAGCCTCCAGCGCTCGGGAAACGAAACGCTCGGCTCCGCCGTCCGGTCGATATTTTTGGCGCACAATCGCCAAACGAAATGCTTTCATGCAAGCTGGCTCCGCGCGGCTGCAATCACCGCGTCTGTAGGAATAAGGTCAAGGTAGCGTTCATCGGTGCCGGTATTGATATCATCCGGATCGGGCAGGGTGCCATAATCGCCGGCCCAGATAACGGTGCCGATGGCCTGCCACGGGCGCCAAAACACCAGTTTGGACGGGCCAAACAGCGCGATGCACGGCGTTTGCAGCGCCGCCGCCATATGCATGGGCACCGAATCTACGCCGATAAACAGTTTGGCATGATCGATAAGCGCGGCCAGTTGCCGCAGTGTCAACTGGCCGGCCAGCGACACCACACCCTGCGGCGGGCTCTGGGCCACAATACGCTCGACCATCTGGCGTTCTTTAGCGTCCGGACCGGAGGTAATGACGATGGTGTGACCATCGGCGTGCAGCGCGCTGATGGTGGCGGCCATTTTTTCCTCACTCCAGCATTTAAAAAACCAGCGAGAGGTAGGTTGCACCATGATGTAACCGTCGCTGATGCCGTGCTGCTGCAACAGCGTGGCGCACGCCTGCCAGTCTTGCGGCGCGTAGCTCATGGTGACTTGGCTGTTGGTGATTTTCAGGCCCAGCGGTTGCAGCAGCGACAGGTTCTGCTCGACGGTATGAAGATTGGCGTGGTCGTCGACCGGCACCAGGTGAGTATGGCAGTGACGCCACAGCGCCCCGCGTCGCTTGGGGAAATCAAACCCCAGGCGAACCGTTGCGCCGGTGAGGCGAGTAACCAGCGCGCTGCGCCACTGGTCGGCCAGATTGACCACCAGATCGTACTGCCGGGCCTGCAATTGACGGATCAGGCGCCATTCTTGCGCCAGGTGGGCTCTGGTGCCCTGTTTTTTCCATTGGCGATCGATGATGAACACCTGCGTCAACGCCGGGTTGTCGGCCAGCATGTCCTGGGTTTCTTTATACAGCAGCACATCGATCTGCGCCTCGGGGTAATTGGCTTTCAGCGTGTTGATAACCGGTGTCGTCAGCAGCATGTCACCGTGGTGGCGCAGCTTGACGATCAAAATACGCTGTGGAGGAGTGGCAGGGATCTGTGCTGGCGCGTCGTTCATCATCATTCGCTATATGGGAAACCAATGGATGATTCTAAATGACACTACCCCATGTGGCTACTGTTGCCGGTTTTCTTGCCGTGAAGCAAAAAACAGCGGCCGGTGCGCGACAAATGCGCCTCAACGTTGTCCAAACCTCGCAGCGAAGTCGTTTGCCCTGGACACGCGGGCTGCGTAACATAATGCATTCTATTGATATCAGGCACGATATTCATGACTAAACCGGCATTTCTCATCACTATTGATACCGAAGGCGACAATCTGTGGCAAAACCACGATCGTATTTCGACGGAAAACACCCGTTTTCTACCGCGTTTCCAGGCGCTGTGCGAGCGATACGCCTTTAAGCCGGTTTATCTGACCAACTATGAAATGGCGGTAGACCCGCAGTACGTCGAATTCGCGCGCGATGTGATAGCGCGCGGCGCGGGTGAGATCGGCATGCATCTGCACGCCTGGAACAGCCCGCCGTTGACGCCGCTGACCGATGACGATTGGCGCCACAAGCCCTATCTGATTGAGTATCCAGTTGACCAGATCCGCGCCAAAGTCGATCACATGACCCAGTTGCTGGAAGACACCTTTCAAACCAAAATGCTCAGCCATCGCGCCGGGCGCTGGGCGTTCAACGAATATTATGCCGGTTTACTGCTGGAATACGGCTATCAGGTCGATTGTTCCGTTACGCCGCGGGTCAACTGGCAATTTTCTCCTGGTAGTCCGCACGGCAACGGCGGTACCGATTATCGCCATTTTCCGGCGCATGCCTATTTTATCGATCCGCAGAATATTGCCCGTCCGGGTCAGTCGCGTCTGCTGGAAGTTCCGATGAGCATTCAGTACAAACATTCGGGGATGATGAACGCGCTGAAGCAGGGGTACGATCGCCTGCGCGGCAAACGGCGTTCACCTTCGGTGCATTGGCTACGCCCAACCGGTAACAACCTGAATCACATGCAGCGGGTCGCCGAACAGTCGCTGGCCGAGGGGCATGACTACGTTGAATTTATGCTGCATTCCTCCGAGTTTATGCCCGGTGGCAGCCCAACGTTTAAAACCGAGCAGGATATCGAGGCGCTGTACCGCGATTTAGAACAATTATTTGCCTGGCTGCACTCACGAACGGTGGGAATGACGCTGGCCGAGTACTATCAACGTAAAGTGAATTGACATGTCGAAGAAATGGAAAATAAAGTTCGCGGACTGGTTTTTACGGCGATACGTCGCAAAACGTGGGCGTTTTCAGGATAAGGCCACTTTCGATCCCGGCATGCAGTTTGCCAATATCGTGATTTATTCCACCACGGCGCTTGGCGATTTTATGTTTAACACGCCGGCAATCCGCGCAGTGCGCGAACGTTATCCCGACGCGCATATCACGCTGGTGGTGCATAAAAAGAATCAGGAGCTGGTGGAAAACGGCCGCTACTTTAACCGCGTGGTGTACTGGGACAGTAAATTCAAAAGCATGGGGCCGTTGCTGAAATCGTTGCGCCAATTTGAACCCGATTTGGCGTTGATTCTGCATTCCCATCAGCCTTATGACGTTATCAGCGCGGTATTGGCCGGAGCCAAATACATTATTCGCGATAATTACCGTAACGGTATTTGCGGCCTGGAGCCGTGGCTGACCAACTATGTATTTGACTATTACGGGCACTTTATTCGCCGTAAGCTGGAGCTGATTTCCATTTTGGGGTGCCGCACCGACGATCCGAGCATGGAGGTACCGGCGCCGTTCCCCGCAGGGGAAAAAGATCCCGCGTTATGCACCATCGGTTTTCAACTGGGGGCTTCAACGGAATCGCGTTGCTGGCCGGTGTCGCATTTTGCCAGCCTGGCGGATCAACTGGCGGCGCAGCATGACAACGTTCGCATTGTGCTGATCGGTGCGCCGTTTGATGAGGGCAAAGCGCAGCAATTCTTGCAGCTGGTGCAAGACAGAACCCGTGAACGGGTGGATAACCGTATCGGCAAAACCGGTTTGCGACAATTACTGACGCTGCTGGGCAGTTTCGAACTGTTGGTCACCGGCGATACCGGGCCGCTGCATTTGGCGGTCGCGCTGAAGGTAAAAACCGTCAGCCTGTTTGTCACCGCCGATCCGCGTACCACCGGGCCGATTCAGGATCTTGAACTGCACCGGATTGTTCACGCCTCGCGTTCCGGCTATACGCTGCCACTGGAGGCTGAAGGTCCGATGGGCGTCATTCAGCCGCAGCGGGTGTATCACGAGGTGGTGGCGCATGCGAACTTACTGCCCGCATACCGTGAAGCGGGCGGCGATAACGCCTGAGAATGGCGTTACTTTTGCTGACGGCGCAGCTTTGACAACAGCGTGTCAATTTGCGGATAACGCATCTGGCATATTTTCTTGCGGGGCACTGCGGTGCCCCGGCACACATCGGCCGCGCGCCGAAAATCGTCCAGCAGTGCCGGCGTATAGTAGTAATAGCCATGCACAGATTTGGACATATTCTTTATTTCACTGAAGCAGTTGGCAATCATCAGCGCTGCCAGCGGGCGTATTTGCGCTTTATTTTCATGCTGCAATGCGAAGCAAACCATCTTGTTCATCGCGAAGCGCAGGTCTTCAATGTCCTTGGCGGTGTTATTGCGAGTGATGCCCTGACAGTTGTCCCGATAAAAATAGAGTACCTGATTCAGGCGCGCGATCTTTTGCGTTTTGAAATACAGGAACGGGGTAAACATGACGTCTTCGTAGCGGCGGCCGGTGGCAAAGGACTCACCCGCCAATAGGCTGCGTTTGTAGACCCGGTTCCACAGGTGCCACATCGAACGGGAAAATAACGGCGCCAGACATGCCAGTTGGTTATTTTCTATCGGGTAGGGGCTGAGTCCGACGGCGTCATCGATCGGATGATCCGGCACCGTTGTCGAAAACTTCTGATAATTAAAATCGATCAGGTCGTATTCGTCGCCCAGCAGTATCGGGCGCAGCAGGCGCAGGTAATGGCGGCTGAGGGCATCATCGCCATCAAGAAAAGTGACGTAGCGGCCATGGGCATTAGCCAACCCGACGTTACGGGCATGGGCAATTCCGCCGTTCGGCTGGCTAATCAGCGTTACGCCGGCGGGTTGATACTCGTCCAGCAATTGCTTCACCAGGCGCGCAGAATCATCCGTTGAACCGTCATCAATGATGACTGCTTCGATATCATCGGTCATCTGGCTGAACAGCGAGCGTAAGCTCTCCACCACAAAGTCGGCATTGTTGTAAAACGGCACAATGAAACTGAGTAAATAGGGGCGTTGGCTCATTGACGAAGATCCTGTGCATCAGGCGTTTTTTTCATGGATATGACGCTGGCAATAATCGCCAGGCAGAACATGACGGTGCCTTCGGTACTGAAGAAAATAACGTCGGTAAGGCCAAAGGCAATAAGGCTCAGCATGACGGTAAACAGCAAGACGTTGTTATATATTCTTAACGCGGCAAAAATGTAGGTCAAATAAAACGTCAGCAGCAGCACGGCACCCACAATACCTTTCAACGAATAGGCTTCGATAAGTTCGTTATGCAAATGCACGGTCAGGTAAGGCATGACCCCCATCAGTTCAGGATCCTGTTTGACCATGGCGGTTATTTCTTTGGCCCGCTGCTCGGCTGACTGACCCAGCAGGGCCTGGTTGCCGGCATGGAAGCCGGTGCGCTGCATCGATAGGCGTGACATGATGGAATTGTCTTTCTGCGGATCGTTGATCGACGCCATATCCTGATGGAAGTCGTGAATGCGTTGTTCTATTTGCGACTTGAAGATCATCGCACTCAGCAGCAACAGCAACGGGAAAGCCAAGGCGATGGTCATTTTCTGGCGACGCGAGAAAAACTCGCGCGACGTGAAGACGAAAATAGCCACCATCACCGGGAACACCAGCATCGCAGCCCGCGTGCCGGTCAGGCCGATCACCGAGAAACTGACGATAAACGCCAACAGGAACAGCATCAACCGATAGCGTGTTTTCAGCAGCAATACCGCATGCAGCATGACGAGATTAATGGCGGTGATGATATAGGCAACGATGGTGGCGCGATCGAAGTTGAGCTGTACGCGCGGATAATGCAGCCATAACCCCTGGTAGATGGCGTAAGCGTTGACGGCCAGCGCGCCGCCAATGGCAACGGCGATATAGCTTTTTTGAAAATCCAGGCGTTCATTCAGCGCAATAAGCAAAATAAATGCGGTGGCCAGCTGTAATTTGCCGGTAGAGAAATAGCTGCGGTAAATATTTACATAATCATCCGGCTGTTTATTGAGTGGAGCCCAGATCATGCTTGCGGCTCCCAACAGGCACAGGGATAAGAATAGCGTCAGGTGGACTTTGTTTTTGGTATAAAACCTGAAGTTAAAACACAGGGCGATAAAAGAGATGTAGCTAGAAATATAAAAAATGTTTCGCCCTGTCTCAACGCCAAAAGGAATGGTGCAAAAAGCGATCGCGCAGCCTAAAAAGATCAGGTAGCTAAAAGCAGGATGTGGACGTTTCTCACTTGGCATGGGTCGGGTTCCGGCTTACTTTATTCTAGAGTTAAAACGATTCGAGCGAACGGTCGAACTCGGTCTTGAAGACCGAATAATCAAAATGTTCGGCAGTAAATTGGCGGGCATTGGCGCTCATGCTGCGATAGGTTGCAGGCTGCAGCATTTTTTCCACCGCATCGGCGCAATCCAGGTGCGACACCAGTTTGGGCGTCACCAGGCAATCCTGCACCGGATCATAGACCTGATGCGGGAAATCGACCTTGAGGCCGGTAAGCTGTTGGTGTTCTTCAATGGTGACCGACGGCGTCAGGCCGATACCGCATACGCCGTCTTTGACGGCTTCCGGCTGGCCGTCAACCAGAGGGAAGATCACCGGCACGCCAAAATACAGCGATTCCATGCAGGATAAGCCAAAGGGTTCGGTTATCGGCGTGCTCATATAAATATGGGTACGGTTGAAGAAATCCGCGACGTTGTCCTGAAAACCGCTGAACCGCACGCGATCGCCCAGTTGCAGACGCTGGGCTAGCGCTTCGAATGCCGGCTGATCAGGGCCTTTGCCGGCAATTTCCAGCGTCACGTCATGCCCACGACGCAGCAGTTCTTGCATCATCAACAGGGAAACGCTGATCCCCTTTAGTGTGACCAGGCGGGAGGCGGTACCGATCCGCAGCGGCGTCGCCAGCGTTTTGGGTTCGCTGTCGATCCCGGCTGGCGTCTTGATTCGATTAATCACCACCGGATTGGGACAAGGCAGGTTAAAGCGCATTTCCATCACGCGTTTTGAGGCATAAGAGGCTGAGATAACCCCATCGAGCATCGCGAAGAAGCGCAGCGTTTTGCTGTTTTTGGCATAACGCCACGAACAGCCGTGGTCGTAATAAATCAGTTTGCCGCGCTTGGGTTTCGCCGCCAGGCCCGGGATCAGGTCCCAGACGATCACTACATCGGCGTCGGCGCGCTCAACTTTCCATTTCAATAGGTATTTGCGCAGAAACTGCGGGCAGCGCAGAGAAAAGGCATTGAACAGGCGATTGGCAAACGTCACTTTCTGCTGTGGCATCTTTTTGCGGATCTCTTCACCCACCTCGCTGCTGATGCAAATGACCTGGTTGCTGCCGTCGGTGGTGTCGTTGAGATACTGCAAAAACAGGCGTTCTACGCCGCCCATTTTTTCCAGGTTGATGATGTGCAATTTCTTCATCACATATCCTTTTGCAATGCTGCCCAAACCGATTCGGCGCTGATGGTAGCCATGGTCTTATCCGCTGATACCAGCGACCGTTGGTTTTGCCCATAGCCGCCAATCAATCCCGGGTCGGTAGGGCCGAACAGCGTAATGTTCGGGCGATCGAGCGCGGCGGTCAGGTGGCTGAGTCCGGTATCGACCGACACCACGCCTTGCGCACCGGCCAGTACTTCGGCTATCTGTTGCAGGCTGAGCTTTGGCAGCACCTCGACGTGCGGGAAACCGTCTGCCAGCCGCTGTGCTCGCTGATGTTCATGCTCCGCACCCCACGGCAGCTTGATACCGAGCCCGGTCGGCTCGATCAGTGCAATCAGTTCACGCCAGTTTGCTTCTGGCCAGTGTTTCTCATCGCGCGTGGTGGCGTGCAAAAACACCAGGTATTGCCCGGCATCCGCTGGTGGATCGCCAAGGAAACGGGCGGCAATGGCATAATCGCCGTGGGTCGTCGGTTTTGGATAACCCAGACTCTTGGCGAACAGTTCACGGGTGCGTTCCACCGCATGTTGCTGCTTGTCAATGTCATGGCGATGGTTGTAAAACCAGCTGGCGAAAGGTTCGCGCGCGCTTTTACAGTCTTGCCCATGTTTGCTGCCTTTGGCGATGCGGGTGATCAGCGCCGCGCTTTTCATCAGCCCCTGGGCATCAATGACCACATCGTAGTTGCGTGCCTGCAGCTGACGTTTGAAATCGCAGCGCTGCTGTCGGGTTTCGCTACCGAACCAGTTTTTGCGCCAACGGCGGATAGCCACCGGAATAACGCGATCGACCGCCGGATGCCAGCTTGGGATCTGGCTGAAGCTCTCCTCCACCACCCAGTCGAAACGGATGCCGGGAATGGCATTCATGGCGTCGGTCAATGCCGGCAACGTATGAAGCACGTCCCCCATGGAAGAGGTCTTAACGATCAGCACCTGCATGATTATTCCTCGCTGGCGGCAAGCAACGGCGTCAGCGCGTCCAACACCTGCTGTGGCTGGATGTCGATCAGGCTTTGATGATAACCCTGGTCGGCATCGCCTTTGCGTACTTTGTGATAACCGCTGATAAGGCGGATGACCCGGGCCTTGTCAGATAGCGGCGGGGTAAAGTCGGGGCTGCTTGGGCCGTACAAGGCTATCAGAGGCTTGTTCAACGCCGCCGCAACGTGCATCAATCCGGAGTCGTTGCTGACCATCGCCCGACAGGAGGCAATCAGAATTACCGCCTGCTCCAGCTGGGTTTCACCGGCCAGATTGACGCAGTAATCTCGCGCTTCTTCGACCAGTGCTGCGCGGATTTGTTCACCGGCTTCATGGTCTTTGGCGGAACCGAACAGCGCGATTTGATAGCCTTGGTCGATCAGCATCTGCGCCAATTGCGCATAGTGATAGTGTGGCCAGCGCTTGGCGGGGCCGAATTCAGCGCCAGGGCAAAACCCGATGGTCGGTCGTTGGTCGGTAAGGTTGAAGGCTGAGGCGGTTTCGGCGATCTCTTCGTCGCTGACCTGTAATCGCGGCCATAGCAACGGCTGCGGCAGATCTTCCGCGCGCCGAATCTGCTGTTTGTCATAGGCCAGCGCAACGTAGCGTTGCACCATTAACGGGAAGGCGGCTTTATCCAGTACGCGAATATCGTTCAGCAGACCGTAACGCATTTCGCCGCGCCAACCGGTACGCTGTGGCACGTTGGCGAAAAACGGTATCAGGGCCGATTTGAACGAGTTTGGCAGCACATAGGCGCGATCGTAGCGATTGGCGCGCAGCTCGCGGCCGAGACGCCGCCGTTCGCCGATCGCCAGGGCCCCGTGGCCAAGCGGCATCGACAGCGCCTGACTGACCTCAGGCATGCGCGCCAGCAATGGACGACACCAGGCCGGTGCCATCACATCGATCTCTGCTGACGGGTACTCGGCCTTCAGGGTGCGGTAGAGACTTTGCGACATCATCATATCGCCAACCCAGGAAGGGCCGATAACCAGTATTTTCATACCGTGCAGATTTCCTTCAGCTTAGGCGGTGCGGTTTAACCAGGCCATGTACTCTTTGACGCCTTCGGCGACGGTTTTGAATGGCGCGTCATAACCGGCTTCGCGCAGCTTGGTCAGGTCGGCCTGGGTGTAAGCCTGGTAACGGCCTTTCAGTTTTTCAGGGAATTCGATGTATTCCACCGCGCCTTGCTGATGGTATTCCACCACCGCATCGGCCACCGCCTGGAAGGTTTCCGCCCGGCCGGTACCGCAGTTGAAGATGCCTGACACGCCGCTCTTCCAGAACCACAGGTTGACTGCCGCCACGTCGCCAACGTAAATGAAGTCGCGCTTGAAGTTTTCGCTGCCGGAGAACAGTTTCGGGTTTTCACCGCGATTGATCTGGCCGTTCAGATGGAACGCCACGCTGGCCATGCTGCCTTTGTGCCCTTCGCGCGGGCCGTAGACGTTGAAGTAACGGAAACCGCAGATTTGCGAATCCGCCTGCGGCAGGATTTCACGCACGTACTGGTCGAACAGGAATTTGGAGTAACCGTAAACGTTCAGCGGTTGTTCATACTGACGCTCTTCGATGAAGTTTTCGCTGCGGCCGCCGTAGGTGGCGGCGGACGAGGCGTACAGGAACGGGATCTCGCGATCCAGGCAATAGTGCAGCAGATCCTTGGAGTACTGATAGTTGTTATCCATCATGTACTTGCCGTCCCACTCGGTGGTGGCTGAACAGGCGCCTTCATGGAATACCGCGTCGATGTCGCCGAGATCGTCGCCGGCCATGATGCTGGCGATAAAATCTTCCTTATCGATATAGTCGGCAATATCCAGATCGACCAGGTTGACGAACTTGGTGCCGTCTTTCAGGTTGTCTACCACAAGAATGTCGCGATACCCGCTATCATTCAATGCTTTAACGATATTGCTGCCGATCATGCCGGCGCCGCCAGTGACGATAATCATTGGGCTTACCCCTGTCATTCTGCCTGGTGGTGCACAATGCCCCACGCTATATGTTGGCTATAATAGCATTTCGTGTCGCAGCAAACATCGGATGGGCTCTTATTCTGTTGCCAACCCGCGTCTGACGCTACATCGCCGTGATATCTGCTGCATTTTTCATATTCTCTCCTGCCTATTGTCGTCAGTCAGCCAACAAATCAGTAAAATATGCCGGAAATAAGCCCATCCTGGAGATAACCGAATGTCCGCGTCTTTTTATCAGCAGTTGGAACAACAGCTTGCCACTACCCGAGCTGAAGGGTTGTTCAAAGAAGAACGCATTATTACGTCTGCGCAACAGGCCGATATCGCCGTGGCAGACGGGAGCCACGTCATCAACTTTTGCGCCAACAACTACCTTGGCCTGGCGAATCACCCGGCGATGATTGAGGCCGCAAAGGCGGGCATGGACAGCCACGGTTTCGGTATGGCATCGGTGCGTTTTATCTGCGGTACCCAGGACAGCCACAAGCAGCTGGAGCAGAAGCTGGCCGACTTTCTCGGCATGGAAGATGCCATCCTCTATTCCTCCTGTTTTGACGCCAACGGCGGCCTGTTCGAAACGCTGCTGGGTCCGGAAGACGCCATCATTTCCGATGCGCTGAACCACGCGTCGATCATCGACGGCGTGCGCCTGTGCAAGGCCAAACGCTACCGCTACGCCAACAACCACATGGGCGAGCTGGCAGCGCAGTTGAAACAGGCCAAAGCCGATGGCGCACGGCACATTCTGATTGCTACCGATGGTGTATTTTCAATGGATGGGGTGATCGCCAACCTGAAAGGCGTATGCGACCTGGCCGACGAATATCAGGCGCTGGTGATGGTCGACGATTCGCACGCCGTCGGTTTCGTTGGCGCGCACGGGCGTGGTACGCATGAATATTGCGACGTGATGGGCCGTGTCGACATTATCACCGGTACGCTGGGTAAAGCGCTGGGCGGGGCTTCCGGTGGCTACACCGCCGCCAGGAAAGAAGTGGTGGAATGGCTGCGTCAGCGCTCGCGTCCATATCTGTTCTCCAACTCATTGGCACCGGCGATCGTGGCGGCCTCGATCAAGGTGCTGGAACTGCTGGAGCAGGGGGATGCGTTGCGCGATCGCTTGTGGTCCAACGCCCGTCTGTTCCGTGAAAAAATGACCGCAGCCGGCTTTGAACTGGCCGGGGCCGACCACGCCATTATCCCGGTGATGCTGGGGGAAGCGAAACTGGCGCAGGATTTCGCCAATGCGTTGCTCAAGGAAGGCATTTACGTAACAGGTTTCTTCTATCCGGTGGTGCCGAAAGGCCAGGCGCGTATCCGCACCCAAATGTCTGCCGACCACACGCCGGAACAAATTGAGCGCGCCGTTGAGGCGTTTACTCGTATCGGTAAAGATCTTGGCGTTATTGCATAAGGTAAACCAATGAAAGCATTGTCAAAATTGAAAGCGGAAGCAGGGATTTGGATGACCGACGTGCCGCAGCCGGAGCTGGGCCACAACGATGTCATGATTAAAATTCGTAAAACCGCGATCTGCGGCACCGATGTGCATATTTATAACTGGGATGAATGGTCCCAGAAGACCATCCCGGTTCCGATGGTGGTTGGTCATGAGTATGTCGGTGAAGTAGTGGCGATTGGCCAGGAGGTCAAAGGCTTCACTATCGGCGATCGGGTTTCCGGCGAAGGCCATATTACCTGCGGGCATTGCCGCAACTGCCGTGGCGGTCGCACTCATCTGTGCCGCAACACCATTGGCGTCGGCGTTAACCGTCCTGGTTCCTTTGCCGAATATCTGGTGATCCCGGCCTTCAACGCCTTCAAAATCCCCGACAACATTCCGGATGAACTGGCGGCGATTTTCGACCCGTTCGGCAACGCCGTGCACACCGCGCTGTCGTTTGACCTGGTCGGCGAAGACGTGCTGGTGTCCGGCGCCGGCCCGATCGGCATCATGGCGGCCGCGGTTTGCAAGCACGTGGGCGCACGTCATGTGGTGATTACCGACGTTAACGAATACCGGCTGGATCTGGCGCGCAAAATGGGCGTCACCCGCGCGGTCAATGTGAGCAAGGAAAATCTCAGCGACGTGATGACCGAGCTGGGTATGACCGAAGGTTTTGATGTCGGGCTGGAAATGTCAGGTGCTCCACCGGCGTTCCGTACGTTGCTCAACGCCATGAACCACGGTGGGCGTATCGCCATGCTTGGCATTCCGCCGTCCGACATGTCGATCGACTGGAATCAGGTGATCTTCAAAGGGCTGTTTATCAAAGGGATTTACGGTCGTGAGATGTTTGAAACCTGGTACAAGATGGCGGCGCTGATCCAGTCAGGACTGGATCTGACGCCAATCATCACCCACCGCTTTTCGATTGACGAGTTCCAGCAGGGCTTCGACGCCATGCGCTCCGGCCAGTCCGGGAAAGTGGTGTTAAGCTGGGATTAATTCCGGCGATTTGTCCTCAGGGTCCGGCTCGCCGGACCCTATGATTTCCGCTCCGGCGTTGTCACCCAGCGCTGCCACTGATTTTTGATGAACGTTACGGCCGGTGATTGCGCCAGGCTTTCACCAATCACCTTCAACGCGCTGCCGGCGTTGGCTTTTTCCTGCGGCAGTTTCACCTTGCACTGTTTGATACCGCCCTTGAACGGGTTCTTCGACTGTGGATGCTGTGGCTTGGCCGGCGGCAGATAACCGCTACCGCCTGACTGCGGCGCATTGAGCAGCGAGCTTGGCCGCACCAGCACGATATCGGACGGCAGGGTTGCCAGCATCTGCCGGAGTACCTTGACGGTCGCCGGCCGAGGGTGACCGATGGCGATGGCCGAACCGTTGCGTCGCGCAAGCTCTACCGCCCGGTTGAACTGATGGCGAATATCGGCTTCGCTCGCAGTGTCGTCAAGAAATACCCGACGTTTGATCACTTTCACGCCGGTACCGGCGGCCGCACGGGTTGCCTGGCTGTTGCCGATGGTCATGCTGTCGAGAAAATAGAGGTTGTAGCTTTCCAGCGCCTGCATCACTTTTTGCATTGCCGGCAGGCTGGAGGTCATGGCGCTGCCCATGTGGTTGTTCATGCCAACCGCATATGGCACGTTATTAACCGCATTGCGAATGATGCGCTGTACCTCGTCGCTGCTCATCGAGGGTTGCAGCGTGTCGCGTTCCAATGGCTGCTTGCTGAGCGGCGCCATCGGCATATGAATCAGCACTTCCCGGCCCTGGCTGTGGGCGCGGGTCGCCATTAAATGCGCGTGTGGCGCATTGGGCAGCACTGCTACCGAAATGGCCAGCGGCATCTGCAACACGGCGTTTTCTTCATGTGGGCGGTAGCCCACATCATCAATCACAATCGACAGTTTACCTGCCTGTGCGGCACTGGCCAGCAGCAGGGCGCCAATCAGTGCGGCGCTTCGCGTTTTGATGTAATGCAAATCTTATTTTCCCAACCACGGCAGTGGGTTAACCGCCTGACCCTGGCGGCGAATTTCGAAATAGAGCGCAGGCGATCCCTGGCCTCCGCTGGTACCCACCAAGGCGATTGGCTGGCCGGCGCGTACCTGGGCACCGACGTTGACCAGCGCACTCTGGTTGTAGCCGTACAGGCTCATGTCACCCTTGCCGTGCTCGACCACCACCACCAGGCCGTAGCCTTGCAGCCAGTCGGCCATCAGCACACGACCATCGGCGATGGCTTTGACTTCGCTGCCTTCAGGTGCAGAAATCACCATGCCTTTCCAGCGTAACTCACCTTGCTGCGTTTCGCCAAAGCGGTGCAGTGTGCTGCCGCGTACCGGCCAGTAGTCTTGGCCATTTGGTCGGCCAAGGCCGCCGGTGCGGGCCATCAGCGAGCGTTCGCTTTCGCTTGGCTTGTAGCTGGCGCCGGTTTTCTTCGCCTGTTGCTCTTTCTTGCGTACCTGCTCACGTACTCGGGCGGCTTCGCGCGCTTCGCGTTCGGCACGGGCGCGGGCTTCACGTTCGGCACGGGCGATTTTGTCGCGCAAACGGCTTTCGTTCTGGCGTAGCTCGCTCAGACGTTGCTGATCTTTATCCAGCGACGCTTCGAGTGCGGTCAGGGTTTTCTTACGTGCGCTGCGCGCCTGTTCCAGCTTTTGCTGCTGTGTCTGTTGGGCGCTTAACAAGGTTTTTTGCTGGTTCTGCTTGGCGACCAGCGTGGTCTTTTGTGCGGCCAGCTCGATGCGCGTTTGCTTCAACTGCTCGATGGTTTTTTGGCGTGCTTCGTTCAGATAGCCAAAGTAAGCCAAAATGCGCTCGCTGCGCTGGCTTTCTTCACCGCTGAGGATCAACTGCACCGCACTGTGCTGCCCTTGACGGAAGGCGGCATCCAGCTGTTTGGCCAGTATGTCTTGTTGCGTGCTTTGTTGTTGCTGCAGTTTGGCGATCGAGGCATTCAAGCCGGAAATATCCTTGCCCAGGGCGTTTAACGAGCTCTGGGTATCACGCAGAGAACGACTGGCCTGCGCGATGGTTTTTTCCTGTGACTTGAGTTGATCCTGCAACGTGTTGCGTTGTTGTTGCTGTTGCTTAACCGCTTTTTCTTTTTTCAGCAATGCTTTGCTGAATGTCTTTCAGCTCGGATTTGCTGTCGTTGGCAGCATGGCCGAATAGCGGCAACAACAAGACGCCAGCGCAAAATACGCTGGCGCACAGTGTGGTCAACTTCCTTGGCGCACTGCGAAGCGGCAGCGATTGGCTGCCTGCGTTTGCGCTTCGGGTTACCCTTGATAGTGCAAAATACGCCTTTTCCCTCATGGAGAGGGATTATTCCACGATGAACAGCGGCTTACCAGTCATCTCTTGCGGGATTTCCATTCCCATCAGCGTCAGCATGGTCGGCGCGATATCCGAAAGCTTGCCGCCACTGACTGCCGTGGCCGGTTTGCCAACGTAAATCAGCGGCACCGGCAGACTGGTATGCGCGGTGTGTGCCTGGCCGGTGGCCGGGTCCCGCATTTGCTCGGCGTTGCCGTGATCGGCGGTGATCAGCAGTTGGCCGTCAACGGCTTTTACCGCGTCGACGATTTTTGCCATGCAGCCGTCCAGCGTTTCAACCGCCTGGATTGCGGCGTCATAGATACCGGTGTGGCCGACCATGTCGCCGTTCGGGTAGTTGCAGATAATGGCGTCGTATTTACCGCTGGCGATGGCATTCAACAGCTTGTCGGTCAATTCGGCCGAGCTCATTTCCGGTTGCAGATCGTAGGTGGCGACCTGCGGCGAATTGATCAGCACCCGATCTTCACCGGTGAACGGTTGTTCCACGCCGCCGTTATAGAAGAACGTAACATGGGCGTACTTTTCGGTTTCGGAGATGCGCAGCTGGGTTTTGTCGTGCTTCATCAGCCATTCACCAAAGGTATTCACCAGCGACGCTGGCGGATAGGCGCAGGCGGTGTGGATGTCGGCGGCGTATTCGGTCAGCATCACGAAATCCGCGAGCTTGACGATTTTGGCACGAGGAAAGCCGTTGAAGTCGGCGTTGACAAAGGCGCGAGCGATCTGGCGTGCGCGGTCGGCGCGGAAGTTCATGAAAATCAACGCGTCGCCATCCTGCATTTCCGCGCTGGCTTCACCGGCTGCGCGAATCACCGTGGGTTTGACGAATTCGTCGTTTTCATTGCGAGCGTAGGCGGCTTGCAGCCCGGCGACGGCGCTGTCGGCATGAAACTCGCCTTTTGCCTGAGTCAGCAGGTCATAGGCCAATTGCACGCGATCCCAGCGGTTGTCGCGATCCATGGCGAAGTAACGGCCGACGATCGACGCAATGCGCCCGGTTCCCAGCGCGTCGAACGCGTCGCTAAAGCGTTGCAGAGAGTCTTCGGCGCTGCGTGGCGGGGTATCGCGACCGTCCAGAAAGGCGTGCAGGTAAACCGCTTTGGCGCCACGTTGTGCGGCCAGTTGCACCATTGCCAGGATGTGCTCTTCATGGCTGTGTACGCCACCCGGCGACAGCAGACCCATGATGTGCACCGCTTTACCGGCCTGAACGGCGTTGTCTACCGCTGCCGTCAGCGTCGGGTTGGTATAGAAGCCGCCGTCTTGAATGTCTTTATCCAGGCGAGTCAAATCCTGATAGACGATGCGTCCGGCGCCCAGATTGACGTGGCCGACTTCGGAGTTGCCCATTTGTCCGTCCGGCAGGCCGACGTCCAGGCCGGATGCGGCAATCAACGTATGTGGCTGCTGTTGCCACAGGCGATCCATTACCGGCGTACAGGCGTTGAGAATTGCGTTGTCCTGCGGTTCTTCCCGGTGGCCATAGCCGTCCAGAATCACCAGCACCATAGGCTTTTTATTGCTCGACATGGTATTAACCTCATAAAGTATGAATAGCCATCTGCCCGCGGGGGATGATGGCTATGCACGCTGCAAAGCGGGGGATTCTAGCGCGCGGCGGGTAAAAAAGAGCCCAGAGAGATCAAAGTTGCGTTGAACTGTCGGCAACTTTTTTGTGCTGACATGACAATTTTTTATCGTAGCCCGCAGTTTCTGCAATCACAGCCGCTAATTGGCTGTAATTGCCGCATTCGGCAGGTATACTCTGGAGCCTTGACTTATTTTCCCTTAACTGACGGGAGTTGTTACACCCCATGCTGCAAGAAATTATGCAATTCGTTAGCAATCATCCCATACTTAGCCTGGCCTGGATTGCCCTGCTGGTCGCGGTGATTGTGATGACCTTCAAAAGCCGTTTCTCCAAGGTTAAAGAGATCACCCGTGGTGAAGCTACTCGCTTGATTAACAAAGAAGATGCGGTGGTGGTCGATACCCGCAGCCGTGAAGATTTCCGCAAGGGTCACATTGCCAATGCCATCAACCTGACGGCGAGCGAAATCAAGAGCGGCAGCCTGGGCGAGCTGGAAAAACACAAGGCGCAGCCGGTGATTGTGGTGTGCGCTAACGGTACAACGTCGCGCGAGCCGGCAGAAAACCTGAGCAAAGCCGGGTTTGACAACGTTACGACTCTGAAAGACGGTATTGCCGGTTGGAGTGGTGAAAATCTGCCTTTGGCACGCGGTAAATAATTCTTTAACGTAGTAGAGGTGGTTCCCATGGCTAACATCGACATCTACACCAAGGCGACTTGCCCGTTCTGCCATCGCGCCAAGGCGCTGCTGAACAGCAAGGGCGCGGCTTTCAACGAGATCGCTATCGACGGCGACAACGTAAAGCGTGAAGAGATGATTGCGCGCAGTGGGCGCACTACCGTGCCTCAAGTCTTCATCGACGGTCAGCATATTGGCGGCTGTGATGATTTATATGCACTCGATGCACGTGGCGGCCTGGACCCGCTGCTCTAGACGGCAGGCCGTAACAGCGTATTCATACTCACATTATTCACGTTGCCTCAGGGCGGCATCTGAACGGCGCCTTGCCAGTCTGGCGCCGTCAGGCTATGCGGTCGAGTGGCCGACCGCTATCAACGGGCGGCGTGAAGCATGACGGGTATATAAGGACATTTAACTAAGGGTATTACACACATGTCAGAACAAAACAGTACCGAGATGGCTTTCCAGATCCAGCGTATCTACACCAAAGACATCTCTTTTGAAGCGCCAAATGCACCACAGGTTTTCCAGCAGGAATGGCAGCCAGAAGTTAAACTTGATCTTGATACCGCATCCAGCCAATTGGCAGATGAGGTATATGAAGTGGTACTGCGCGTAACCGTGACCGCGTCGCTGGGCGAAGAAACCGCATTCCTGTGCGAAGTGCAGCAGGCGGGCATCTTCTCCGTGGCCGGTATCGATGGTACGCAACTGGCGCATTGCCTGGGTGCATATTGCCCGAACATTCTGTTCCCGTATGCGCGCGAGTGCATCACCGCTCTGGTTTCCCGTGGTACGTTCCCGCAGTTGAACCTGGCACCGGTCAACTTTGATGCGCTGTTCATGAACTATCTGCAACAGCAGGCCGAAGGCGAAGGTGCCGCACCACATCAGGATGCCTGATGAATACCGTCAATGCTTCAATGACCGTTATCGGTGCCGGCTCGTACGGCACCGCTTTAGCCATTACGCTGGCGCGTAACGGCCACACGGTAGTGCTATGGGGCCATAACCCCGACCAGATAGCCACACTGCAACGCGAACGCTGCAATCAGACATTCCTTCCCGATGTGCCGTTTCCCGATACTTTGCTGCTCGAAGCCGATTTGGCACGTGCACTGGCGGCCAGCCGCGATGTGTTGGTGGTGGTGCCAAGCCACGTCTTCGGCGACGTATTACGCCAGTTGAAGCCGCTGTTGCGTACCGATGCGCGCATCGTATGGGCAACCAAGGGACTGGAGGCGGAAACCGGCCGGCTATTGCAGGACGTTGCACGCGAAGCGCTTGGCGATACCATTCCATTGGCGGTGGTGTCCGGGCCGACGTTTGCCAAAGAGCTGGCGGCCGGCCTGCCGACCGCCATTGCGCTGGCGGCGACGGACGAAAAATTTGCCGACGATCTGCAGCAGTTGCTGCACTGCGGCAAAAGTTTCCGCGTTTACAGCAACCCGGACTTTATCGGCGTGCAACTGGGCGGTGCGGTTAAAAACGTGATTGCCATCGGTGCCGGGATGTCTGACGGCATTGGTTTTGGCGCCAACGCCCGCACCGCGCTGATTACCCGTGGCCTGGCAGAAATGAGCCGACTGGGCTCCGCGCTGGGTGCCGATCCATCGACCTTTATGGGCATGGCCGGGCTGGGCGATCTGGTGTTAACCTGCACGGATAATCAATCACGCAATCGCCGCTTCGGTATTATGCTGGGGCAGGGAAAGGGTGTGGAAGAAGCGCAGCAGAGCATCGGCCAGGTGGTCGAAGGCTATCGCAATACCAAAGAAGTGCTGGCGCTGGCGCAGCGTCACGGGGTGGAAATGCCCATCACCGAACAGATTTACCAGGTGTTGTACTGTAATAAAAATGCCCGCGAAGCAGCGCTGAGCCTGCTAGGGCGTACACGGAAAGACGAAAAACACAGTGCCTGATCTGGCAATGGGCGCAGTACGCTGAGCCCACCGGGCGCGATTATCGCGCCTGTTACGTATAATTGGCTGCCTTGCCGGCGTCGGCGGGGTTGCCTGTTTTTGTAAGGCAGAGAGGAAAACGATGTCGTCAGAAGAGTTAGAACAGGTCTGGAGCTGCATTAAATCAGAGGCGCGGGCGCTGGCTGATTGTGAACCGATGCTGGCTAGCTTTTTCCATGCGACGTTGCTCAAGCACGAAAACCTGGGCAGCGCGCTCAGTTACATACTGGCCAACAAGCTGGCCAATCCGATCATGCCGGCGATTGCGGTGCGCGAAGTGGTGGAAGACGCCTATCGTGCCGATGCGCAGATGATTGCCTCAGCGGCGCGCGACATTCTCGCCGTGCGGTTGCGTGACCCGGCGGTGGACAAATACTCTACGCCGCTGCTGTACTTGAAAGGCTTCCACGCCTTGCAGGCTTACCGTATCGGCCACTGGCTGTGGCTGCAAGGCCGTGAGGCGCTGGCAATTTACCTGCAAAACCAGATCTCCGTTGCTTTTGGCGTGGATATTCACCCGGCGGCGAATATCGGCTGCGGCATCATGCTCGATCATGCGACCGGTATCGTCATCGGCGAAACCGCCGTGGTGGAAAATGACGTTTCCATTTTGCAGTCTGTCACACTGGGCGGTACCGGCAAAACCAGCGGCGATCGCCATCCCAAAATCCGTGAAGGGGTGATGATTGGCGCGGGTGCGAAAATCCTCGGCAATATCGAAGTCGGCAAAGGGGCAAAAATCGGCGCCGGTTCGGTGGTATTGCAACCGGTACCTGCGCATACCACGGCCGCTGGGGTGCCGGCGCGCATCGTCGGCAGACCGGAAAGCGATAAACCGTCGATGGATATGGACCAGTATTTCAACGGTTCCAATCATGGGTTTGAATACGGCGACGGCATTTGAGCGCCAACCGGACGTCAGACTTTTCAGGCCGCCATCAGCGCGGCCTTTTTGTTATTGCTTGATCAGTGCTCCGGCATAATCCAACTGACGCCAGGCTTCGTATACCACCACCGCAACCGCATTGGATAAGTTCATGCTACGGCTTTG
Source organism: Serratia odorifera (assembly GCF_900635445.1). NCBI lineage: Bacteria > Pseudomonadati > Pseudomonadota > Gammaproteobacteria > Enterobacterales > Yersiniaceae > Serratia > Serratia odorifera. Next base: position 1,442,001 of record NZ_LR134117.1, on the reverse strand, counting down.
CGCCTGCATGGGAATGCGGATTTTTTGCTGTGGCGGCAAGGCATTGAGGATCTCCGCCGGCAGGCCGCGCGTTTCCGGCCCAAACAGCAAATAATCCCCTTGCTGATAATTGACCGCGCTGTGCGCCGGTGTGCCTTTGGTGGTCAGGGCAAACAGGCGCTGCGGCTGTTCGCTGGCCATGAATGCCGCATAATCGGCGTGGCGCTTGACGCGAGTAAACTCATGGTAATCGAGCCCGGCGCGGCGCAGGCGTTTGTCGTCCCATGGGAAGCCCATGGGTTCAATCACGTGCAACTGAAAGCCGGTATTGGCGCACAGGCGGATGATATTGCCGGTATTGGGTGGGATTTCGGGTTCAAATAAAACGATGTTCAGCATGGTAAAAGCCCCTCATGAGAGGGGCGCAGAATAGCAAATCCAAGCGGGGTTTGTCGCGGAGCGGCGCGCGCCGGTTAATGATCGCGCGATGATTTACGCTGGTGCAACGGTAACCACAGGATCAGACGCAGGCCGCCGAACGGGCTGTCTTCGGCTTTCACCCAGCCGCGGTGCTGCGTGACCGCCGCTTCGACGATCGCCAGCCCCAGGCCGGTACCACCGGATTCTCGATCGCGTGCTTCATCGGTACGGTAGAACGGCCGGAAGATTTGCTCACGGTCTTCCGGGCTGACGCCCGGGCCGTCATCGTCAACCACGATGGTAATACCCTGATTATCGGCGCTGAATGCCACCACGATGCGCGTATGCGAGTAACGTAGGGCATTACGCACAATGTTTTCCAGCGCGCTGTCCAGGGCGCCTGCGTTGCCAAACAGCGTCCATGGCCCCGGTGGTGACGCGACCTCTAGCTGTTTACCCATCTGTTCGGCTTCAAAGCCGGCGTTATCCAGCACATCGGCCCACAGTTCATTGGCCTTGAGCAATTCGCGTACCAGCTCGCTTTTTTGCTGCCCGCGGGACAAGACCAGCAGGTCGTTAATCATCGAATCCAGTCGCTGCGCTTCGGTTTCGATACGTGCCAATTCATGACCTTCGCCGTGACGGCGGCGCATCAGGGCTGTGGCCAATTGCAGGCGCGTCAACGGCGTGCGCAGCTCGTGGGAAATATCGGAAATCAGCCGCTGCTGGGCGGTCATCATGCGCTCCAGCGCGCTGACCATCTGGTTGAAACTGGCGCCGGTAGCCAGGAACTCCTGCGGCCCAGCCTCCAGTTCCGGATGCTGCTTCAGGTTGCCGCGCGCCACGTCATCCGCGGCGTTTTTCAATTTGCGCGCCGGTTTTGCCAGGCTCCAGGCCAACCACAGCAGCAGCGGCGCGCTGATCAGCATGGTGACAATCAGCAGCAGCAAGGGTCGGTCGAACATCAGATTGATAAAGTCGGATTGCGGGCTGTTGGCCGGACGAATCAGGTACAGTTGATAGTTGTCTTCCCCGTCGCGCACCGAGAAGGGGCCGACCAGCTCGACGCGACCATACTTTTTCTTCTTGGGATGATCGGAGTTGTCGGACTGGCCAATGAAATTACGCACGATTTGCATTTCATTGCGCTGTGCGCCAATAACGCGGCCTTCGCTGGTCACCAGCAGCAAACGCTGGCCGGGCGGTGCCCACTTGTCGATGGCGCGAAACAGGCGCCGCCACCACATCAGGTCGTTGGCCGGATCCTGTTGCAATTCGGCCTCGACATGCTGTTCCAGCATCAGCCCCTGCCGTTGTTCGCTGTCCAGCAGCGAAGTCATTTGGCGGGAGTCGAGCTTGGGCACCATCAACACCAGCATTAGCACCAGCGCTAATGTAAACCAGAAAATGGCGAAGATGCGTGCCGTCAAACTGTTGATCATGTTGCAGATACCATTAAATAGCCGCGGCCACGCAGGGTTTTGAACCATGGGTGGCCGTCTTTACGGTCGGGCAGTTTACGTCGCAGGTTGGAAATATGCATGTCGATGGCGCGATCGAACGGCGTCAGGCGCTTGCCCAATACTTCCTGGCTCAGCAATTCGCGTGATACCACCTGGCCAAGATGCTGGGCCAGCAGATAGAGCAGCGTAAATTCGGTGCCGGTCAGATCAAGCACCTGGCCGTCGAAACTGGCTTCCTGACGCCCCGGATTGAGCTGCAGGCCGTCGACATCCAGCGTTGGTGCGCTGGTATCAACGTTTTGTTGCTGCTCGCTCCAGTTGGAACGGCGCAAAATGGCGCGGATGCGTGCCACCAGCTCGCGATCGTTGAACGGTTTCGGCAGGTAGTCGTCGGCGCCGAGCTCCAGACCGAGTACGCGATCCAGTTCGCTACCGCGTGCGGTCAGCATAATTACTGGCGTTTGATGGTGTTGGCGTAATTCTTTCAGGGTGTCGATACCATTTTTCTTCGGCATCATGATATCGAGAAGCAGGAGATCGATGGAGCTGTCCAGCAGTGACAACGCCTGTTCGCCGTCATGAGCAACGACAATGGTAAAGCCTTCCATTTCAAGCAATTCTTTCAACAGCGAGGTCAGCTCGCGGTCGTCGTCCACTAACAGAATCTTGTTCATTATGATTTACCTCCTGACGCAAAATACGTCATCAACCGTTGGTATTCCATGACTTTACGTAGTTTTACATGCCCTGACGGATGTTTGCAGGTGCGGCAGTACACTGCTCTTCGTCGATTCGCAAAGTGGAAAGAACGAGGAGTAAAAATGCGTAAGGTGACCGCATTAGTTATGGCATCAATGCTGGCGATAGGTTCTTCCGCCGCCACTGCTGCCGAGACTATATCGGAAACGCTCCCGTCTGCTACGCATGTTGCGATCAACACGCTTCCCGGCCAACACCACATGTTTGATGGTGTCAGCCTGACTGAACAGCAGCGCCAGCAAATGCGCGACTTGATGCGCCAGGCTCGCAACGATCTGCCTGGTGTCAATGTAGCTGAAATGGAAGCCATGCATAAGCTGGTAACCGCAGACAAATTTGATGAAGCCGCCGTGCATGCACAGGCGGAAAGAATGGCTCAGGAACAGGTCAAGCGACAGGTCGAAATGGCCCGAGTGCGCAACCAGATGTATAACCTGCTGACGCCTAAGCAAAAAAGTGTTTTAGACCAGAAGCATCAGCAGCGTATGCAGCAGATGGAGCAACAGATTTCTGGTTTGCAACAAACTTCTGCCCAGAAGTTGAGTGCGACTGAGTAGTACCCTGTTTTTCCTTGCCATAGACACCATCCCTGTCTTCCCCCGCCATGATGGCGGGGTTTTTTTTTCAGGTACTTAGAAAAAATCCCTTTTAAATCAAGCTATCCTGCAACCGCTATAAGCAGTTACAGGAAGCGTTTAGCATTGCGGGTGTAGACAAGATGTAGACAACATTGTCACACCGACAGCCCACCACTAAGCGGGTTTAACGTCACCGCATATTGCAAGTAATCGGGGGCAAGGTGAGCATAAACCATCGTCTGTTGTATGCTGGCGTGCCCCAGAATTTGCTGTAGCGCGATTATGTTTCCCCCGTTCATCATGAACCAGCTTGCAAAGGTGTGCCTAAGCACATGTGTGGCCTGCCCGCGTGGCAGATCGGGTTTAACCTGTTTGAGCCGTTCGCAGAAGTTTTCATAATCAACTTTGAACAGCGGCCCGGTGTCGCTGGTCTTGATCTCCCCCTCCAGTTCTTCCGATATCGGAACCGTCCGCTTTTTCCCGTTTTTGGTCTTAAGGAATGTGACACGCCCATGGTTTACCTGCTCACCACGCAATGTGCTACTTTCTCCCCAACGTGCGCCAGTACTAAGGCATAGCAATGCTACGCGCCGATCATCGCCGGTCAGGGTATTCAGCAACCTGCTGATCTCTGATTTTGCGAGGTAAGTCATAGCAGGCGGCGTTTCTTTCAGTGGTTCCAGCCCCTTGCAGGGATTTTCCTTCCTGAATTCATCCAGCTTGATCAGCGTGCTGAACATACCTGAAAAACGGTATACATCGCGGTTGATCGTTGCCGCGCTGATCCCATCTTCCAGGCGTTGGCCTCTGTGTTGTGCAATGGTGCGTTTACTCAACCTGTTAACGGCTGGATCTCCCAATGCCCTGATCGTTTTATTCAGGTGTCGCTTTTCTATCTCACCATTTTCCTGAGTCTGCCCGTACAGCAGCCACCAGGTATCTAACAATTCACTTAAGGTGCGGCGGTCTACGCTCGCGCCCAGCCATTCTTTTTTGTCGGCGTTGGCTAGAACATAACGTTCAAAAAGCACAGCCTCTTGTTTCTTCTCAAATCGCCTGCGGATTCGTTTTCCATTACGTCCGCGGGGCCATACGTCTACTTCATATTGACCACCTTCGAGCTTCTTAATCGACATAGCGAAGCCCTCCAGTGAGGTTGTCATTGTGCGCACCTTGGTCTAGCGCGTAGAAAAAATAGAGTCTTAGCCAGTCTTCTGGGCGGAATGGCGTGATTTTATTTTTCCTTGCCCATCAGGGGAGAGAGGCGGAGCAATTTGCCCGGCTTGTGGTGCTGTCTTACCTGTCATTAGCCACATCGTGTATTTTTGGAGGCTTTCAACCCCCAATACCCTCTCAGCGGTTAGGGCAGTAGCCGCGTGTTGGCCTGTTTCATAATTTTTTATTGTTCCAAGTGAAATACCTGTTAGATCAGCGAATTGCTTTTGAGTAAGCCCTTCGGCCTTCCGTATGTCGTGCAATTTTATTGTGTAGTCTGTTGACATGGTCAGTAACCTTTGACTATTATCCGCATTGTTGGGTCAGTGAATATTGACCTAGTTAAGAAGAAGCAACTGCTTAAATAGGCAGTTACAAGATGAAGTAAGCGCGCAGCGCCAAGGGGATTATGACATATGACCGAAAAAGAGTTAGAGGGATTCATTGAGGTACGTCACGCCGTGGACGCTGTGCCTTACCCAAAATTTGCCGAGTTGATCGGTAAAAAAGCTGCCACAGTGAAAAGCATGATTGAAGACGGTAAGTTACCAATCATCCCGTGGAAGAACCCGGAAAGCTTGGGTGCTCGCGCAGAAAATTGGATCTATATTCCTGAGTTCAACCGCGCGATGCGTGATGCTTACTTCAACCGCCCGAAAGAACAACGCGACGCCTGGTTATTGTGGATAGGGCTTTAATTATGAAAAAGCGCTATTCAAAGCATGGATCACATGCTGGAAGCATTCCGGGGTTGGTTCCGGTAGGAAAAAACGTTTATGTATATTCCGGCTTTACTATCCGCAAATCGTCACGAAATTATTTCAATAGCAGTAACGCCTACCTGATTAATAAACGGGATGATAGCGGCGCAATTGATAACTATTATGGTAGAGACTTCGCCTTAGCTGAGGCAATGCGAACAATCGACAAGTTAAATAATGGTGATAACAATGGAAGTTGAAATGATTATCGGCCTTTTTATTTTTGCTGTGCTGATTGTTAATTTAATTCAGTTTCTAATCAGGCAGCGGTGTGAAAAAGTCAGCCAACAGAAATTAAAGGCGTTCTCTGAATTTAAAGCCCGCCGTGAAGAAGTTGAACGCAAAGCCCGTAGACAACTGTAGCAGGTGCACGATATGAACGATAACACCCCATCTTTTGCCAGCATGTTAAAGCATGGCTGTCAGGTTACGCACTATCGCCACTCACGCGGCTGGCTTGAATGCCCTGACGGACGATTCTTTAAGCCGGAACCAAATAAAGTTCGCTTTATTAAAGGTATGAATAAGCCCTTTGTTTATACGAAGAAGATAAACAAAGGTTTATTTAATTCCCTCGCAATATTGTTAAGAAAGCTGTTTTAGAAAGCCCGTTTAATTAAATAACTTTTTCCACCTGTCGTCACTTTATTAAGTGATGGCGCATTCACTCACCCAAAAAAGGGGTTAATTATGTTTGGCATGTTCAAGAAGAAAACCGCCGCTGTAAAAGTTGAATTAAAGAAAGTTGAAAACCGCGATCTGATGGAGGCCATTGTTGGCGGCTGTCTGTTGGTTGCTGCCGCCGATGGTGAAATTGAGAAAGAGGAAACGGCAAAGCTCGATCAGCTGCTGCGCTCTAACCCACGCCTGAGCCACTACGGCAATGAAATTACCGCGCTGATCACCCGTTTCAGTGAACAGCTTGAAGCAGGTTTCCGCGTTGGGCGCATGAATATCCTGCGTGAAATTGAGGATATCAAAAACGACCCGAAAGAGGCGGAAGAAGTCTTCGTCAACATGCTGACTATTGCCGAAGCTGACGGCGAGATCGAGCCGGAAGAACAGAAGGTACTGGAAGAAGTGGGGCGTCGTCTGGGCTTGCGCATTGAGGATTATCTCTGATGCTGCGCGTACTGAATTCATTGCGCCCTGTGCTGGCGGTTCTGCTGGCCTTCATGGTCATTGCAGTGGATTTCACCAGCTATCTGCTTTCGGTGATTGGTGACGCTTTCTTCGTTGGCGCTCTCCTCCTGCTCGTATGGCCTGCGCTTAAGACGGCCAGCCAATCAACTGATCACCCGTAACAGATTGCCGGGGAAACCCGGCAACTTTATGAGGCTTCTAATCATGACTAAACGTGAACAATACAGCTTCATCCTGCGCGTTTTATTACCAACGATTGAGCGCGAGGGATTGACGATCAAGACCAACGGTAGTGGTGAGTTAACGCTCTCACCCGAAGACCCAACAGTAACCTGTTTCATTCAAGACATGCGCCAGCGCCTGACCTCAGCGTTGCAGCGTCCCGTTTCCCCTTCATCTCCATACGGAATTTAACCGCCATGAATCACTTAATGATCGATTTAGAAACCCTGGGAACCGGCGTAGATGCGCCGATCGCGGCTATTGGTGCGGTGTTTTTTGAACCGTCCACCGGGTGTACAGGTGCGCGGTTTTATACGCGCGTGGATTTCATCAGTGATATGGAGCAGGGGGCTAAACCTGATGGCTACACCATCAAATGGTGGTTAAAACAGAGTAGTGAAGCCCGCGCGGAATTAGTGGCGGATGATGCCCCTTTGGCCTGGGAGGCGTTAACCCGGCTCCATGATTTTATTGAAAAGAATGCTATCCCTAACGACTTAAAGTTTTTGCAAGTCTGGGGTAATGGAGCGTCATTTGATTGCGTGCTGCTCCGCGCCGCTTTTGGCCGCGCTGATTTAGAGATCCCTTGGCAATGGTGGAATGATCGTGACGTTCGTACCGTTGTGGAAATGGGGCGCGCACTTGGCTTCGATCCTAAGCGTAACAGCCCATTCAATGGTGAGCGCCACAACGCGCTTGATGATGCTGTACACCAGGCGCTTTACGTATCAGAGATCTGGCAACGCCTGACCACCGATAAGGAGCCGATGTTATGATCCGCTCCCTTCTCAAATGGCCCGGTGGCAAAAGCCGGGTTATGCCCGGACTGCTGCCGCACCTCCCTAAAGCTGATTGTCTGGTTGAGCCGTTTGTTGGCGGTGCGTCGGTATTTCTCAATACCGATTACCGCCGCTACGTGCTGGCCGATATCAACCCGGATTTGATCCGCCTGTATCGTGAGGTAAAAAGCGATCCCGATCTGCTGATCGATATGGCTCGCAAGCTGTTCGCCGAGGGCAATTCAAAGGAGGAGTATTTACGCAACCGTAAGATATTCAACAGTGCGAAAGGGCTACTCGATGTGAATCGGGCCGCGCTGTTCCTGTACCTCAACCGCCACGGATACAACGGTGTGGTGCGCTATAACCAGGGCGGTGGTTACAACGTGCCGTTTGGTCAACATAAAACTGCGCCTTACTTCCCCGAAGCGGAGATCCGCCAGTTTGCGGACAAGGCCAACGACACCAAAGCCATTTTCCTGTGCAGCTCGTTCCAAAACACCCTCAAGGTGATGGTCGGTGCGGATGAAGCCATTTACTGCGATCCGCCGTACTTGCCTGCCAGCGATACCGCCAATTTTACCCAATACCACACCGAGCCATTCACGGAGAGCCATCACCGCCAGTTAGCGGCGGAACTGCTGGAAGTGAATCGTAAATATGGCGCGCCGGTTGTCATTTCCAACAGCGACACCGAAACCACCCGCGAGATCTATCGCCATTTCCAACTGCATGAAATTGACGTGCAACGCTCAGTCAGTACCGATACCAGCAACCGCCAGAAGGCTAAGGAAGTGATCGGCGTCCTCAAAGTATGCGAAGGGTGCGGGCGAGCTGGCGGCGGATGCTGCCCGGACTGTGGGCCGTGTTGTGGTGATGCAACTTACAACACGATGGTTGCAGTTGGTGCGATCGATGATGCGGAGGCTTTCTAATGTCTATTATCGATCCCCGTTGCAGTGGTACGGATACGATTAATATCGTTTCGGTTTCTGGGGGAAAAGATAGCCTTGCACAGTGGCTATTAGCAATTGAATACGGTGTGCCGCATATCACTGTTTTTGCAGATACCGGACATGAGCACCCCCAGACAATGGACTATCTGGACTATCTGGAATCCAAGCTCGGCAAGGTAGTCCGTGTCAAAGCGGACTTCTCTCGCCAGATAGAGGGTAAGCGTAGGTTCATTGCAGAAAAGTGGCCTGTTTCTCTGGTTGAAGAGTGCGGAATGTCGCCCGATGAGGCGGCGGAACGCATTCATCGTGCACTGGAGGTTTTGAAACCAACGGGTAATCCATTCCTTGATCTTTGTATGTGGAAGGGGCGCTTTCCAAGCACGAAGGCGCGTTTCTGCACATTTGACCTTAAACATGAACCGATACGAACTCAGGTAGTTCTGCCAGCGTTGGAAGAGTTCGACGAGGTAATTAGTTGGCAGGGTGTCCGCGCGCAAGAGTCACCGGCGCGGGCCGGTTTACCTGCCTGGGAGGAAGACGCAGATAACACGCCTGGTCTTCACGTCTACCGACCAATACTTAACTGGTTACATGAAGATGTGTTTGCCCTGGCTAAGCGCCACGGTATCAAGCCGAACCCACTCTACGAGCAGGGATGTAGCCGGGTTGGGTGTATGCCTTGCATTCACGCACGTAAATCTGAACTGGCAGAGATATTTAGCCGCTGGCCCGAAGAGATAAAGCGCGTTGCTGAGTGGGAGCGCCTTGTTGCTGCCTGTTCCCGCCGTGGTAATTCTACTTTTTTCCCGTCCACCCATGACCCGCGCCGCGCAGAACGTCGTATTGAAATTATTACTGTCGATGCTTACGGGATTGAGACGTACCGTGATTGGGCTATGACAACGCGCGGTGGTGCACAGTTTGACCTGCTAGCGGAAGCAAACGACAAATCAGTATGCAGTAGCGTTTATGCCGGGGTCTGCGAGTGACCATAGACGCCTGCGGGTACCGCAGCCCTTCACCATCTCCTCCGTATCCGGGTAGCTCTGCTAATGTTGCCCGGAAATCATCATGTTTCGTTATTCTGCGTGTACTGAATAAAAAACGGATTGGGCAGTCATGGTTAATTGGCGTTGAACTGGTAGGGAGGCAAGGCGCAGCCCCAATTTATCTTGTGCGAGATTCTGAAGATGACGCCAATGCAGTAAAACCAGGGAATAAGGTAGTAATTGACCACGAAAGCGCGGTCAATAGTTGCGAATGGAGTAAACCCCGCACCGCTATTTCAGTTGATAAAGCTCCTTCTGTTGATCTATTTGAATTGGGTCAAGAGAAGGAGTTTTTAGACTGGGTAAGCCTAACCCTTTCTCCTCTACCTCGCTTTATTCGCCTGCGTCTGGCTTCCCGCATTGACAGCATTCACACCATGAAGGGCAGACACATAGCCCGCTTGGCGCTACGTGACATTATCCGCAGAGATCTGCCTCATATTAATACCGTGACTGAGCAGTATGCCATCGTGGTAAACGAGTCCGCGAAGTCAGAACGGGAGACGGCATTTAGCCATTTAGATCCCCTTTATCATACCTTTGCTACATTGCGCGGGTTGATCGAACGCTTTAACCGCTTGCCTGACTTTACCCCGGAAGATGTTGAGCTACTGGCTCAGGATATTGCTATCTACATGACGGCGGTATTGAGTGAGGTTAATGAGACAACCGCGGTGTTAAGCGATCGGCAGTCAGTAAAATCCCTTTATAGCGAGGCGGCAAACCTTGCGCGGCTTTTCTATCTAACGCCTCCAGCCTGGTCGAAGTATTGCAGGGGATCGCTGTTCATTGATGAAGCGGCAATCGGAGTCAGCAAGATGCTGGATGACCGCTACTGGCATCGCAATCTTAAAAAATACGCTACCCGTTGGCGTGAGCATTTGCATATTGCTTTTGGTGATGTGAAGCGTGGCGCTGCACCTTATTGCAGCAAACACCACGTTGAAGAGTGGGACGCCAGGCGCAAGCGCAGCCGTGCAATCATGGCCCGCCTTGAGTTGGAAGACCAGGACACCAAAGAACGTATTTCGCTTATTGAGCAGATCGATAAGAGCATATCTAACCCGGCATTGCGTCGCGTTGAACTCATGACCCGCATCGGGGGCTTTGAGAAAGTTGCCAATGATAGCGGCTATTCAGGCCAGTTTTTTACGCTGACGGCCCCATCTAAATATCACGCATATACCGTATTCGGTCATCGCAATCCTAAATGGAATGGGGCCAGCCCCAGAACAACCCAACGTTACCTTAACCGGGTCTGGCAGCGGATCCGCGCTGAGTTAGGTCGCCGTGAAATCCCTGTTTTTTGGTCTGCGCGTGGCAGAGTCGCATCACGATGGAACGCCGCATTGGCATGGTCTGCTGTTCTCTTTGCCGGAACATGCCAGCGAATTGCTGGAAGTAATGGAAGACTACGCAACCCGCGAGGATGCGGAAGAGTTGCAAAACGAGCACGGTAATCGCCCGCGTTTTGAGATGAAGCCGATCGATCATGAGATCGGCAGCGCCACGGGTTATGTGGTGAAGTACATCAGCAAAAACATAGATGGCTATGCACTCGACGGCGAAACCGACGACGAGAGCGGCAAACCATTGAAAGAAACCTCGAAACACGCAACCGCCTGGGCATCATGCTGGGGTATTCGTCAGTTTCAGTTTTTGGGCGGTGCGCCGGTATCTGTCTGGCGCGAGCTGCGCCGGTTCCGCAATCAGGCGCTGGCGGACAAGATAAACCCGCTGTTTGCTGAACTGCACCGCGCTGCTGATGGTGGCGACTGGCAGGAGTATACGCAGTTGCAAGGCGGGGCGCTGGTTGTCCGTCGCGATCTGCCATTGCGTATCTGGTACCAGCAGAAAGACCAGCCTAATGATTACGGCGAGTATCAGAACCTTATCAAGGGGCTGGTAATGCCCCGCACCTTTTTGCCACCCATTGAAACCCGTCTGCACTCTTACAGCATTGTCAGGAAGAAACCGGAGATTTTAGGCGACTCAGGGCAGGCCGTTGACCTGTCTGTTGACCTTCCGGGCGCGTCTGCGCCCTCTAGGACTCGTGTCAATAACTGTACTGAGGTCAAAAAACGAACAAATTCGCCCCCGGATCACCATCATTAATGACAGTACCCGATGAGCAGGAAGGGCCGGAACAGTTTGAAATTGGTCAGCCATCCCGCGAACAGCGAAAACGGATCGCTGAAAGCCTTTATAGCGACAAACCAAAGCGGCAGAAATCACCTGCTGACGAGTTTGAGGCGCTGGCGTTCAGCATAACCAGCGGTGACTGTTCTGATTATGAACGCGGACGGGCAGAAAGTTACCTCAAAACAGCCCATTCGATCCGGCAGTCCGAGCAAGTTCTATCTCCTTCGATCGCCAGCGTGGCGGGGCAGGTGCAGGAATGGGCGAAAATCAAAAAAGTGCAGATCAGCAAGCCGCAAGCCATTCAACTGGCGCGCGGTAATGAAGTCACGGTACTGGATACCGTATACCAGGCGCACCCGGTGACGGGGGAGTTAATCGTTGCTGGTGTTGATAGGCCATGGCGCAAGACCTTGGCAAACCACAAAACCAATGAACTGCTCAGTCGTTGGAAAAAATCTCAACCGAAAGGAAAAGCATAATGCATGACAAATTAACAGGCGAAGCGCTGGACACTCTTTCACGGAAACTTAATGAAGGGGCTGGGTTTTATGTACAGCATGGTAGAAGGGCTGGCGCTCGCACTATGGCTAATCTGTTGAAGCAAGCGGGAATGGCTGTAAAAGAGTTACAGAATCGCCGTAAAGCTGATGGACAAGACCCGGTGGCAGTAATTATCTCTAAATATGGCGATCCAGAAGCATTTGGTGAGCGTGAAATCCAGGTTTTGACTGACATTCAGAAGTTGCCCTACGGTGCGAAATTCTACTCGCAAGAGTACGTATCCGCCCTGCTGGCAGAGCTGGAAGCGAAGGATAAGCGCATCGCCGATATGGAGCGCGTTGTAGCTGCGGTCAAATGCGACGATGAACTATGGGATGCAATGGCGCACAGGCTGAAAACGCTGGAAGCCAAGCTGGCTACGCCGGTGAGGTTGCCAGGTTCATTCTATCCAGATGGGGATATCGATTTCCCGCTGGTTGTAGAGCTTGATGAAGTCGTTGAAGCCATCCGCGCCGCTGGCTTCACCGTAGAGGGGGATGAACAGTGACATTCGAAGATTGGTTCAAGCAATTGACTGCTATTGCTACGGCTAAGGGATTCCTGAATGCAGGCGATCCAGTGCGTTGGCAGGAAGAGTTCGATAAAGGTCTCACGCCTCAGCAGGCATGGGATGGCGATTGGGATTTGTACTGAGGGGATGAGTAGATGACGGCTGAGGAATTGATCGAGCTGACACCCGCGCAAATTAAAGCTTGGCGAAAAATAAAACTCGGGGTGAAAGAATTCGAGAAGGCTGGAGGCAAGTTTTATACATGCTTATCAGTCATGGGCGCGTACAACGGCGAATATGTTCAGGGAATTCTACCGGGAGAAGATGGTGATTGTCATGCAGATGAATCAGGGATGCCAACCATCTATAACCCTGGATTCTGCTCATATGCGGATGATCGTGCAGGGGTTCTGTTTACGGACAAAGGCAAAGCGTTGCTTGAGGGGGAAGACTGAATGGCAAAGCTAACCAACGCAGAAAAGAAATGGCTGGACGAGTTGCAGAAGGTGCTGAACCGCTGCCCGTCGAAAAACCTCGGCTTCTATACCGTCGGCGACCCGATGTTACACGTCTATGACCGCAGGAAAGAGCAGCAGCTTGATGACTATATGGACCGCCACAATATTGATTTCTGCAAGTGCGCTAGGGCGCTGGATGCAGATTATTGCGACCTGCTCTTTCCGGCCGCAGTTCACTCAACAGCAGGTTAAGGTACCGCATTGTCAGAGTTGGCAATGTTGGCCATACGTATCGAGCACCGTCATTTTTAACGGTGCTGCAGCTGTAACGCGAGGTTATACGGATGAGTTATTTAGGGAGCAAAGGCGGTAGTGGCGTCTATCAAAAAATCATTGCCGAGATGCCGCCGCATGATACTTACATTGAAACCCACTTGGGCAGCGGGGCGGTGATGTTTCATAAACCACCCGCGTTGCGCAATTACGGCGCTGATCTGGATGACACTGCGCGCATACAGACGTTGCAGCGCTGGAAAGACAAAGGATTGCAGCCCCCGCGCCTTGATTTTTTCCATGGTGATGCCGTCTATTTTCTGGAGGGCTTGAAATCGCTCGGTGTGCTGGATGGCGTGACCGGCTTTAACAAGCTCGGGCGGGTGCTGGTTTATTGTGATCCGCCCTATATGCCTGAGACGCGCACCAGTCGCGCCCGCTACCGTCATGAATATACCGTTGCCGATCATGAGCGCCTGTTAGCCTGCCTCATGAGCCTGCCGGAAAACGTCAGCGTGATCCTGTCTGGCTACCCGTCGCAGCTTTATGACGAAGTGTTAACGGGCTGGCGCAGCATGGAGTTTCAGGCCATGACGCGTGGCGGTGTGCGAACAGAAAAAATCTGGATGAACTACCCGGAAGGCCGCGCGTATTCTCACGCGTTTGCCGGAAAAGATTACAACGATCGCAGCCGCATTAAGCGAAAAGTTGAGCGCTGGCGCGCAAAATATGCGGCTTTGCCGTCTGCTGAACGCCTGGCTATTATGGTTGCACTAAATGAAGTTGATACGGGGATTCTATGATTGATACTAAAGAGCGCGCTGAATTTGAAAGAGAATATTTACGCGTGTGGGGCTATGAAGATTGGCAGCGCCAATACATTTTTCAGATTCTGACGGAAAATGATCTTGATGAAAGTGAGTACTCATACGTCGGTAAATACTTCGAAACAAACGTTGAACGGTGCTGGCAATTATGGCTAGCGGCTAAATCAGCAAAATAGGCGCAAAATTCCGCGCACAAATGCACAATTTTTTTGATGGTACTTTTACCAGCCAAGCCCAGATGCGGCGCGGCCTGCCGTTCACTGCAAGATTGCACAAAAAGACGCGGGTTTTGTGTGCGGGCGAGGCGGGGGATACATCGCGCGCTGAGGGGGTAAGGAGGGTATACCTGTTCATGCCGTTTTTCGTGTCTGTGCGGCTCTACCTTGGTGTGGTTGTGTTGTGGTCATGTGAGGGGGTGCAAAACAAAAGCCCCTGCCAGCGTGGTGCTGAGGGGCTTGCAGGGCATTTGGTTTTGATGGGCGTTGTGTTCACCCAGGATCAGGGTGGTGCATCAATCTTTTTGAACGGTCAGGCGGCTGGCGTTGCCGGTGCTGCGAGGGCGTAGAGGTTGAACCGGATCACTTCGATCCCCAGCCAGTCATTCAGCTCTTTCAGGCTCTCTTGTATCGGCGTCAGCTCGTTGATGGAGAACACCCGCGCCGCCTTCTCAACATCACCGAAGCCGCCAGCATTACCAGGCATTACCCCCATGAGTTGGGGCGGGACGCGATGTGCGGCAAGCATATCATCGCGGGTGGCGTCTTTGATGCCGGTAAACTCGTCCTTCGCTGCTATCTGGCTGAACGGCATAATCTGCAAGCCGTCTTTCTTCCCACCCGCAGCGTAAACAAACAAGTTTTTAAATGCGCCGCCGCCGCGCGCATCTTTCAATGACTTTTTCAGGCTCTCAACGTCTTTGTTGTTGGCAATCGGATCGGTCAGATAAACAATGACCCCGGCATGACTGCCGTTAATGTAGTAGTTACGGCGGAATATGGTTGCTTCATTGTTGAGCATGGCGCTTTGTAGTGAGGCCATATATTCAGGCGCGCCGTAGATCTCCTGGTGAATACTGGGGTTTTTTATCTGGCAGATACTGCCCGGTTTGAAAGGGTAATCCGCATCGCGGCGGGTGATAAACCAGTATTGATCTTTCCTCAGATCGCTGCCGCGCCGGGTGTATTTAGCCTGGGCGTGTTTCAGCGCGATAGGCTCGCCCAGCATGTTGCGGCGTACTTCCATGTAGTTGTTGCCAAACACCAGATAATCCAGCACCCAGGCGCTCATTTCCTGCCTGCTCAGCAGCGGGTGAGGGATGTAGCAGGACGCGATCACGTTGCGTTTAAAGATAAGCGGTGACTGGTGGTAAGCGGTTGAATCAAACATCTTTGCCACACCGTAAGGGCTGATCGGTGGCTCAAACCAAACCCCGTTATCTGCGCACTCCATGAGGTCAAGCAACATGTTGCGATCGGTGACGGCTACCGGGTCGCCAAAGCTGAATGATTCGACAGCGCTGGTTTCCACGGTGGCAGACTGCTGTTGTTCTCTGGCCTGGTATTTCTGATTTTTGCGGCTCACGTTTAAAACTCCTCTACAAAACTGTCATTATTGCCGCCGCTTTCGCTGCCGATCGGCTCGTTATACAAGGCTGTCATTGATGCCCAGGCGAGATCGCCGTGATTGCTTCCGCGTTTGCGATCGGAAACGTAGGTCATTACGTTGCCTTTTTGCACTTTGCGCACGGTCATAAACGACTGGATGAGATCCATCATTCCCGCATCCAGCTCAAGACGACCGGCACGGACTAGCATGAGTGCTTTCAGTACCATGGCGCGCTTGAGCTGGACGGAATATTGGTACTTCACCGCCAGCGGGAAGAACTTAACGACCAACTGCCAAACCGCGTCACCAAAGCCGCCAGTGCCATCGATCGCGATGTGCTGGACGTTGTAACGCTCTGTCAGTCCCTCAATCACTTTGGCCTGTTCTTCAAATTCCATACCACGAAGTTGAACACGTTCGATGATGCGGAACTTGCCACCCGCTACCGCTGGCGGGACTATCACGACCAACCCGGCAGAGTCACCGTTACCGCTTCCCCCGTTGGGATCGTAGCCAATCCACACCCCGCGATCGCCTATCGGTCTGGGGGCGAATGGGTTCCAGTCGGGCCATACATCATCATTGAAGCCGTCGACGCAGCAGCCGATCATGGCGTTGTAGTTAAAGGCGCGCTCACCCACGGTAACGAAGCGGCAGCGGTACAGGTTGTCGTAATCCTCCGGGGAGTTTTCCCCCTTGATGGTTTCGATCTTCACCCGGTTAAAGCCGAGTTTTATCGCATCTTCAATGGTGACAATCTGCCGCCAGATCCCATCACCGCCCAGCCTGCCGTTTTTTAACGCCTTGTGGCTGATGTCAATTTCTACCCGCTCGGCTTTGCGCCTGGACTTGTTGAACAGGTCGCCCGTCCAGAACTGATAGGCTTCATGCTCTTCACTGGATGGCGTGGAAAAGTAGGTACGGCGCAGCCCCTCATGGGTTGCCATGCCTGCGGCAACTTTACGCAAATTGAGGAAGTTGCTGATCCAGAAGGCCTCATCCAGATACAGATCGCCGGTATAACTCTGTGCTGTTGCCGCAGACGTGCCGAGAAAGTAGAACGTTGCGCCGTTGCTCAAGGTAATGGCGTCGCCGCCTTTCAGCTCAACGCCAACCTGTGCCGCCAGCAACTGGATGAACTTTTTAAACTGGAACGCCTGGGCGCGGCTGGCGGATAAAAATATCTGGTTGTTGCCAGTTTCCAGCGCCCGGAGCAGCGCCTCGCGGGCAAAGTACCAAGTAGCACCAATCTGGCGCGATTTGAGGATGAAGCGGTTGCGGCGTTCGCGCTGTTTGTACCAGCGTTTTTGATGCTCGTAGAGCGAATCCAGCACCAGGGTGCGAAGCTGTGCGATCTGCTCTTCCGCAAAGTGGTTTTTCTGCTTCTTATCGCGGCCTTTCTCTTCACCCCGGCGCTCTTCGCGCTCCATGCGCACTAGTTGACGGGTTAACAGGTCAATGGTTTTGAAGTCATGCGGCGTCAGGTCTGGCTTTTCCGTCAGGCGCAATAGCCGCACCTGCATCCGATCTTGTACGCGCTCCAGTGCCGTGGATTCGTCCCACTTATCACGACGCCGCCAGGAATACAGGGTGTTGCTACTCACGCCGATCGATTTTGCGATCTGCGTGATGCTGTATGCCTGCCAGTACATGACCTTAGCGGCAATCCGTGGTTCATCGTGAGAAGTCTGTTTCATCGTCGCAGAGTACCGCGCCCGCGCGCGCGTCGCCCTGGGTTGTGATTGTCAGGCGGCGGCAACAACGGCAACGCTTTGCGCGAACCGGCCGGGGCGGGAATGATAGGGGCACTGGTTAATATCATTCACTTATTCGGGATTTCGACATGCCAAAGTCAAAATTATTTCGCGTCGCTGTCGAGGGTGCCACCTGTGACGGTCGGACGCTGGAGCGTCAGCATATTGTGCAGATGGCTAAACGCTTCAACCCTACGGTTTACGGTGCTCGCGTCAATCTGGAGCACCTGCGGGGCTACTCTCCAAACAGTGATTTTCGTGCTTATGGCGATGTTATTGCCGTCCAGGCAGAGGAAATCACCGAGGAGCCGCTGAAAGGCAAAATGGGCCTGTATGTGCAGGTTGATGCCACTGACGATCTGGTTGCCATGAAAAAGAGTCGCCAGAAGATTTATCACAGCATTGAAGTGCACCCCTCCTTTGCTGATACCGGCGAAGCCTACTTGATGGGGCTGGCCTGTACCGATAGCCCTGCCAGCCTGGGCACGGAAATGATGCAGTTTTGCGCTAACAATCCGGTTAACCCGTTGGCCTCCCGCAAACATGACCCGGCCTGTTTCTTCACCGCTTCCGTTGAGTCCACGATGGAATTTGAAGACGAACAACCCTCGCAGGATGAAGGCAAAAACTTCTTTGCCCGCGTTAAGGCGTTGCTGGGCGGTACACAGCAGCAACTCAGCCAGCAGAACGGTGAGAACCGCGAGGCTATTGAAGCCATCGCTGAGAGTCAGGGCCAATTGCTGGACAGCACTACGCGACTCTCCGCAGCGGTGAAAGGTAAGGCTGACGCCACCGAGTTGGACAATCTGCGTAAGGACTTCAAAGCGCTGGAAGAAAAACTGAAAGGCCAGGACGCCGAGCAGTACAGCCAGCGTCCGCCCGCTACCGGTGGCGATGGTCAAACAACTCAACATTTGGCTGATTGCTGATAAGGCAACGTCGCATCAGGCACAGGAAAGGAAAATATAATGCGTAATACTACCCGCGATTTGTTTGACAAGTACATCCAGCGACAGGCTGAACTCAATCATATCAGCGCTGCCCACATCACCAAGGCGTACAGCATTGATCCGAGCGTCGAACAGACGCTTGAAGACAAAGTGCAGAACTCTTCTGAGATGCTCAAGAAAATCAATATCTACGGCGTCAATGATCAGACGGGTGATAAAATTGGCCTGGGTGTAAGCGGCCCGGTTTCCAGTACCAACAATTCCACCACAGATCGCCGCCAGCCCACCTCTTTGGCGGTGCTGGATTCGAATAAATACACCTGTAACAAGGTGAACGCCGATACCTTTACGCCGTATACGCAGCTTGATGCCTGGGCAAAATTCCCGGACTTCCAGCAGCGCCTGAGCAATCAGATTATCAAGCGTATTGCACTCGATCGCATCATGATCGGCTTCAACGGTACCAGCTACGCGGAGAAGTCAGACCGCGCCGCCAACCCGTTATTGCAGGACTGCGGTACCGGCTGGCTCCAGCAGTATCGCGCCAATGCGCCGCAGCGCGTCATGAAAAACATCACTGTGACCAGCCGCGACGATACCAACCAGGTGATCGCCAAAGGGGATTACGGTAACTACGATTCGGTGGTTTTCGATGCCGTCAACTCGTTGATGGATGAGTGGTACAAAGATTCGCCCGATCTGGTGGTGATCACCGGGCGTAATCTGACGGTTAGCCGTTCGTTCCCGATTATCAACGCCGTAAGCACCAATAACCCGAACTCCGAGGCGTTGGCCGGGCAGTTGATTGCGTCGCGTAAAACGATCGGCAACCTGCCGTCATTCATCGCGCCGTTCTTCCCTGATGGCAGTATGTTTATTACCTCCTGGGAAAACCTGTCCATCTACTGGCAGGAAGGCTGTCACCGTCGCCGCATCGTTGAAGAGCCGGAATATAACCGCGTCTCAACGTACAGCTCTTCAAATGACGCCTATGTCATTGAGGATTACGGCTTTGGCTGTCTGATCGAAGGCATCACCGCCGCAGAACCAAAACCGGCACCATAAGACGCCGCAGGCCAGCAGTTAGCTGGCCTGCTCAGGGGGCATCAATGTTAACACCAGCACAAAGACACTTTGATCGGGGTGATGGCGGAACGCCGCAGCAGTCGCGGGGCATCATCAGCCGAAAAGACGGCTTACGAGCAGGTACTTTTTCGCCTGCGTATGGATAAAGCCGACCTTAGCCGCATCCAGTCGAATGCCGGTAAAGCGAAGCTCAAAAGCGAACGCCTGCCGGATTATCAGCCGTGGATAGATGGCGCACTGGCAGCGGACACCGGCCAGGCGGATGAGGTGATTACCACCGTGATGATCTGGGCAGCGGATGCCGGGGATATCGCGCAGGCGCTGCGGATAGGTCAGTACGTGCTACGGCATAAAATCCCGATGCCAGACCAATACAAGCGCACCACCGCCACGGTACTGGTTGAAGAAATCTGTGATCCCATCCTTGCCGCTTTCAAAGCGAACCCGGCAAAGGTCACGGTAAGCATGGATAACCTTAACGCGCTAAACGGCATCACTCTTCATGAGGATATGCCCGATCAGGTCAGGGCAAAACTGCTTAAAGCCATGGGGTACACCGTGCGCATTAATCAGGATGTTGAGTCCCAACAACTTGCCAGAGCGCACTTGCAGGATGCTATCAGGCTCAATGCAAAAATTGGCGTTGCGCGTGATATCGAACTGCTGGATCGCAACATCAAAAAACTGACCTTAGCCAATGGCGGTGAGGGTGAAGCGCCACCGGCCCAGCCGGAGGCGAAGCCAGAAGCCAAAAAGCCAACGCCTTCGACCGCACCGCGCACCGCCGCCGCTAAGAAACCAAAAGGCAACCCGGCAAAACCGGTAGCTAAGAACAGGGCACCGCGCCAGCGCGCGACGCCATAACGAACGTGCCCCCGCGCACCAGGCGGCACGGTGTGACGTAGCAAGGCTTTGCCTCCACTGCGTCACGCCGTCCACCGCCTGTCTTCTGGAGATACCTGTATGAGCCTGGTCGCCACTGAACCGGTAAGACCGCCATCAGAACCCGCGCCTGATGATGGCGGCGCGAAAGTTGAGAGCCTGCCATTTTGGCCGGTGATTGTGCTGGCAAACCTGCGCCGGGCAATGCGGCTAGATGGGCAGGTGACGACTGACCGGCTTATGTCGCGCACCATTGAAGCCGTGGCCCACGTCAACGATCAGCTTTTTCTGTGGCGTCAGGTACAGCTTGATGCCGGTTATCAGTCATTGGCGGAAATCCCCGCTGATCCGGTGAATGGCGAGTCAATAAAGGTCTGGCGCTATAAAAACGCCGTTTGGTCACTCACCAAAGCCCTGCTGATAGAGGGGTATCGCGATATTGATACCACCAGTAAAGGGGAAGACCACGCCCAGGCGTTGAGCACCCAGATAGATACACTCTGGCGTGACGTGCGCTGGTCAATTCGCGATATCCAGAATGAAGATCGCGGCCTTGCGGAGTTGTGCTGATGAACGTGCAGGCGCAACAGGATGACACTGTTGATGAGCTTTGCTGGCGCTATTACGGCAGGACGGCGGGAGTGACCGAAGCCGTACATGAAGCGAATCCGGGCCTGTGTGACAGCGGCCCGTTACTGAGTGCCGGGCAAGTCGTTTACCTCCCGGAGTTACCACCACCCGCCCAGCGGGAAACCGTACAGCTTTGGGATTAGAGAGGTTGCCATGAGCGACGTGCCTACGGGAATGCTGGAACAAACAATGAAATGGATCGCTACTTATCTGCCGACGCTCTACGCGGCTGGCGCAGCGCTGAGCATATCGGCGCTTATGAGCCTGTATGACGGCCAGTCACTGCTGAAAACCGCCACCGGTTCATTGGTCTGTGGGATCGTCACGCTGGCGGTGGCCGGTTCGCTGGAATACCTGGGCTTACCGTCCAATGCTGTCACCTTCATTGGTGCATCAATTGGCTTTATGGGGGCGGACAAGGTACGCAGCAAAGTCACCGGCTTTATTGAAACCCGTATCGGGGGAGCGAAAGGAAATGAGTGAATTTAAATTCAGTCAGAGAAGTGGAAATAACCTTAAAGGTGTTAACGCTGACCTTGTGAAAGTTGTCCGCCGTGCCCTTCATCTGTCTGCTGTTGATTTTGGTATCACCGAAGGGCTGCGCTCTGTAGAGCGACAAAAACAGCTTGTTGCCGAGGGGAAAAGCCAGACGATGAACAGCAGGCATATTTCAGGCCATGCGGTTGATGTGTTTGCGTATCCCACTCCGGCAGGCTCATGGGACTGGAAATATTATCAACAGATTTCCGAAGCCTTCAAACAGGCGGGCAAAGAGCTGAATATTCCCGTTGAGTGGGGCGGCGACTGGAAAACCCTGAAAGACGGCCCGCACTTCCAGCTACCTTATGCGGCTTATCCTGCATGATTCTGGGCTGGCTCAAGCGACACTGGCGCGGCCTTCTGGTTACGCTAATTCTGGGTAGTGCCTTCCTTTCTGGTTCGTGGTTTGGTGCCCGCCAGGCTAATACGACCTGGGCGCTGAAATGGAAACAGCGGGATGCTGACGACGCTACCGCGCTGGCAAAGCGGCAGGCTCGCGCCCGCGCCGAAGAGCAGCGCCGACAAGGTGAAATTGATGCGATTGAGAAAAGGGCAGAGGGGCAGATTGCTGAGGCAGTCGCTGATGCTGACCGCGCCCGCGCTGTTGCTGATGGGCTGCACGGTGAAGCCGCCAAGCTCGCCGCCAGACTGGCAGCAAGTGAACGCGCCCGCCGTGCCGCAACTGCCAGCGGAAGCGCGACAGGAACCACTGGCAGCGAGCTGCTTGCCGAGTTGTTCCGCCGCGCTGACCAGCGAGCGGGAGAACTGGCGGCAATTGCTGATCAGGCAAGGATCCGAGGGCTGACTTGCGAAGCCGCTTATAATTCAATTGGTAAGGAAAAATGATGGAAAAGAAAATGCAATATGCGGCTGAACCGCAGAAGTTTGAGTTTAGCCTCTCACAACTGGTGAATATTCGCGTTAGTGATGAATGGGGCGAGGTTCAGGCTCGCGCCCAATATGCTAATGGAGAGAATCAGTATCTGATCCACTACCAGGCAGCGGATAAGTGCGCCCGTACTGAGTGGTTTACTCAATCGGTGTTGGATGCTGTGGAAGATGAGCGACACCCTGGGTGCCCGGTATTTGGTGTCGTCGACTTACCGAAAGGTGCCGTTGTCGAAGAATAAACATTCCAGCAGGTATCTGTGGATGCCTGCGTTAATGCTATTTCGTGAGGCTGTAACATGCTTAAACCTGACCTGCTGCGCCAACATATCAGCCAGGCGGTGCCGTGGTTGCGTGATAATCCTGACAATCTGGCGGTGTACGTTCAGAAGGGGCGCATGGTCAGCACCGGGCAGCGCTCTGCCTCGTTTGAATACGAATACACCATTGAAGTGCTGGCAATGGATTACCCGGAGCCGCTGGATTCCCTCAGCCTGCCCATTTTGGCGTGGGCGCGTTTGTATCAGCCGGAACTGTTATTCAACCCTGACCGCGCCCGCGACGGCATTACCTTTGAAGCGGATATCCTGAGTAACTCCACCATGGACGTGCTTATCAAGATCCAGGCCAGTGAGGCGGTAGTGGTTAAAGTTGAAGACGGTAAGCCGGTCATTTCTCACCGTGCTGATCCTATGCCGGGGCCGGAGTTGGGTGCTTGGTCGCTGGTCTTCACCGATCAGGTGAGCGGCGAAGCGTGGACGGACTAAATGAACGTTGATCCGCTGTTTCACGTCCTTGATGAGTATCTTGCCACTGTGGCGGCGCAGCTTGCACCGGGTCAGCGCCGTAAGCTCACGCGTGAGGTGGCTATTGGCCTGCGTAAGCGTCAGCAGCAGCGTATCAACAGCCAGAAGAATCCCAGCGGTGAGAGCTATGCCGCGCGCCGCCGTAAAACTCTCCGCAGCCAGGGCGGTGTAAAATTCCTTTGGAATGATGAAACGCGCGAGCTGAGTAACTGGCGAACCACCGGGCGGGGCGAGCAGCGCGCCATCACCGGTTACGATGTTGAAAAGGGCGGGGTGCGCACTTTTTACAAGCGTGACATTCAGCGCTACATTGAGATCCATCTCAACCAGACCAAGCGCACCACCACCCGCAAAGAAAAGATGTTCCGCCGCCTGCGCACCGCCCGTTTTCTCAAAGCCTACGGTACCGCCAGCGCCGCCGTTGTTGGTTACAAAGGTCATACAGCGGAGATCGCCAGCGTTCACCAATATGGTGAGGTTGATACCGTGGCCCCAGGTGCCCGCGCGCGCTACCCGGTACGTGAACTGCTGGGGATGACGGAAAGCGATCTTGATTGGCTGGCGGACGCCGTTGTTAATTCTCTGCAACCCTGAACCTTTCCTGCAGCACGGTTAAAAGTGACGGTGCTCGATACGTATGGCCGCCACTGTCATAAGTGCCAATGCCTGCCGGTATCACTCTCCATTGTGACCAACCCCTGACAACTGCCGCGCGTTGCTTGCGCGCGCGTGGATCATGAAACTGGCTGTAAATTTACTGACGCAGCCAGCTTATGAACCTGAATGAACTCTATCGCCTGATCTGTAACCTCGTCCGCATTGGTACGGTGACGGATGTTGATCTTGCTGCTGAGCCGCCAGTTGCGCGAGTCTCAACGGGGGAAAACACAACCGACTGGATCCGCTGGGCGGCAATGCGCGCCGGAACGGCTGTTACATGGTGGGCACCAACGCCAGGCGAACAGGTGTTACTTTTTGCCCCCTGTGGTGATCTGGAAAATGCCGTCATCATGGGCAGTTTGTACAGTGACAGCGCCAAGCCGCCAGACCATGGCGAAACATCCAGTGTGACAAAGCACCCTGACGGCGCGCTAGTCTCCTACGACCCGGAAACCGGCGCTTTGGCCGCTACCGGGGTAAAAAGTGCAACCGTTGAAGCATCTGAGTCCATCGCAGCGACTGCGCCAGAAATAACCTGTACGGCAACAGCTTCAATCACCCTTGATACGCCGGAAGTGATCTGCACTAAAAAACTTTCTTGCGCCACGTTTGAGATGAAACAAGGCGGCAAGATGACCGGCAACGTTGAGCATAGCGGTGGCACATTCAAATCAAACGGGGTGCAGGTTGATGACCACGGTCATGGTGGTGTTGAACGTGGCGGCGGTTGGACGGATGGCACTAAATGACCAGTGCAAGATACAGCGGTATGAATGCCGAGACCGGCAAAGTGCTTACCGATAACAAGCATATTACTCAGTCCATCAGTGACATTTTATTAACGCCGGTGGGTTCGCGCGTCATGCGCCGCGCTTATGGTTCGCAGCTCAATAACCTGATTGATCAGCCAGGTAATGCTGTAACGCGTCTTCGCATTATGTCCGCGATATACAGCGCGCTGTTCCTCTGGGAGCCGCGGATCTCGCTGACCAATATCGAGCTGACGGAAACCGGCACGGGGAAGATGGTTGCCACCATCAAAGCCAGCCGTACCGATACACAATCACTTTTTACCGCAGATGTAACGATCGGCAGGCAGGTGCAGGCATGAGCGGAACCATTGACCTTTCTCAACTGCCGCCACCGGTGGTGGTTGAGCCGTTGGACTTTGAAACGCTGTTTAACGAGCGGAAAGCGGCGTTCATTGCCCTTTATCCAGAGGATGAGCAGGAAGCCATTGCCCGCACCCTTTCACTGGAATCTGAGCCGATCACCCTGCTGCTGGAAGAAAACTGCTACCGCGAGTTACTGCTACGCCAGCGCGTGAACGAAGCGGCGCGGGCGGTGATGGTAGCCTATTCCGTGGGCAGTGATTTGGATCAATTGGCGGCAAACTTCAATGTGGAACGCCTGACCATCACGCCGGAAGATACCAGCGTTGTACCCCCTGCTCCCGCCGTGATGGAGTCTGATGCCGATCTGCGTGTTCGCACCCCGCAGGCATTTGAAGGGCTGAGCGTCGCCGGGCCAACGGCAGCCTATGAGTTTTTTGGCCTGTCTGCGGATGGGCGCGTTGCTGACGTTTCTGCCGTCAGCCCAACGCCTGCTTGCGTCACTGTTTCCGTGCTTTCCCGCGAAGGGGACGGCACCGCCAGCCAGGCGCTGATCGATATTGTTGCCAGCGCGCTGAATGGCGAAGAGGTGCGCCCGGTTGCCGACCGCGTGACAGTGCAGGCGGCGGAGATCGTACCCTATGCGATTGACGCCACGCTGTATATTTATCCGGGGCCAGAGTCTGAGCCGGTGCGGCAGGCATCTGAACAGAAATTACAGGCGTACATTGCCGATCAGCGTCGTCTGGGACGTGATATCCGTTTGTCTGCCATTTATGCCGCGCTGCATGTTGAAGGGGTGCAGAGGGTGGAATTGGCGCAGCCTGTGGCGGATATCGTGCTTAATGATACGCAGGCTTCTCACTGCACCGGCTACACCATAACGGTGGGGGGCTACGATGAGTAAAACCCTTCTGCCGCCGAGTGCTTCACGTCTTGAACGTATCGCCGCCCGCGTCTGCGCAACACTTGGCGAAGTGCGGGTACCTCTGCGCCAGCTCTGGGATCCGACCACCTGCCCGGTTGATCTGCTGCCCTACCTGGCGTGGGCGTTCTCTGTCGATCGCTGGGATGAGAATTGGCCCCAGGCGACGAAGCGTAAGGCGATAGAGGATGCGTTTTATTTGCACAAGCACAAAGGTACCACTGGAGCCATGAGGCGTGTGGTGGAGCCGTTCGGCTATTTCATCCGGGTTAATGAGTGGTGGAACATCGACACCGCTCCCGGCACGTTCACGCTGGATATTGCGTTGAAGATGAAGGGATCAGCGAAGAAACCTACCAGGAACTTGAGCGGCTGATTGCCGATGTTAAGCCGTGTAGCCGTCACATGCTGGGCATGAGCCTGCACTTACAGACTACCGGTCCTTTTTATGTTGGTGCGTCCACTTACCTGGGCGACACGCTAACCGTGTACCCCTACTTCCCTGAAACCATCGCTGTGGGCGGTGCGGAATATGTGGGCAGTGCGATTCATTTGATAGATACCGTGGAGATCACAACAAGTGGCAACTAAATATTATGCCCTGCTGACCAATATCGGGGCCGCAAAGCTGGCAAACGCCACGGCATTAGGTGAGCAGGTTGAAATCACTCAGATGGCGGTAGGCGATGGCAACGGCGCACTGCCGACACCCAACCCCGCGCAAACGGCATTAGTGCATGAGCTGCGCCGGGCACCGCTTAACACACTGACCATTGACCCCGTGAACACCAACCAGATTATTACTGAACAGGTGATCCCGGAAGACGTGGGCGGGTGGTGGATCCGTGAGATTGGTCTGTTTGACAGCGCGGGCGATTTAATTGCTATCGCCAACTGTGCAGAAACCTACAAGCCACTGTTGCAGGAAGGCAGCGGGCGGGTGCAGGTGATCCGCGTCATTCTGATTGTTAGCAGCACCCAGGCGATAACGCTCAAGATTGATCCGTCCGTGGTACTGGCAACCCGCCAGTATGTTGATGATGCGATCATTGAAGTGAAAACCTACGTCGATGAGGCGATTAAAGAACACGCCGAGTCACGCAACCACCCGAATGCCACGCTGAAAGAAAAAGGTTTTGTGCAGTTGAGCAATGACGCCAATAGCACCAGTGAAACGCTGGCGGCTACGCCGAAAGCGGTGAAAGCCGTCAGTGACGCAGCATTAAAAATCACTAATAACCTCTCAGACCTGAAAAACAAGAGTGATGCGCGTGGTGCTTTAGAACTGGGAACGGCGGCGACTAAGAATGTGGGTGTCGCTGGCGGTAATGTCATGCAGGTGGGGGCTTTTGGCTTAGGGGGGCGGGTCGAACCATAAAGTTGATGCCTATAACAACGTTGGCGAAATTTACCGCGTTAATAATACCTCAGCAAACGCCCCTACAACGGGCGTTGCGGGTGTAATCAGTTTGCCTTGTGATGGTGGCCCTTCGACAGCCTACGCTGCTGTCAGCAATGCCGGTGCTGCGTGGGTGGGGAGTTCGAATATCCAGGCAAACGGTATTAAATGGAATCGCGTCTATACCGATGCGTACAAACCCACCGCGACTGATGTTGGTGCGATAACAAGAGCGGATGCCCCTATTGGTATTCCTCAACCCTGGCCGACAGCCACAGCACCCACCGGCTGGCTTAAGTGCAATGGCGCAACTTTTGATAAGGCTAAATACCCCTTGTTGGCGGTTGCTTATCCCGATGGCAAGTTGCCTGATCTGCGCGGCGAGTTTATTCGCGGCTGGGATGATGGGAAAAGGGTCGATGTCGGTCGCCAATTACTGAGCTGGCAAGCAGGGACTCTCGTTGGGGGCAAAGATGATAATACGGATGGGGGCGATATTTCCTATCTGGCCAATGGATCTTCTATCAATTACGGCAGTGATGCAGTTAACGCAGCAGACTATCCCGGCATCGTTGCGCGGTATGCTTCTACAGGGGTTCAGATAAACCCGGCCACCCCGACTTATAATTTTTTCAGTGTTACACGCCCCCGCAATATTGCCTTTAACTACATCGTGAGAGCAGCATAATGAGTAAATACAGTACCGAATTACCTACCGCAGTACTGAATGATCAAGGTTTGGCTGTTGAGGCTGGTTGGCTGAACGTTTACAGCATTGAACCAGAGCAGCGTGAATATCAACAGGCATCAATGGAATATTTACCCGAAGGGGTTGGCCTGCCTGCGTTGAGCTTCGCAGATAAGCCGGCATTACCCAAGGCCAGTTTTGCGTTGGTACGCAGTGTCGACGGTACCCAATGGGAAAGTTTGCCGGATTTTCGCGGTGAGGTGGTATACAACACCGCTACCGGTGTCCCGCAAACGGTCACGGCCATTGGTGTGCTACCGCAAGGTGTTACTTTGCTGGAGCCGTTGACGCCTTTCGACAAATGGGATGGTGAACAATGGGTAACGGATACCGACGCGCAGCACCAGGCTGCTGTAAATGTGGCTCAGCAAGAACTGGCAGCGCGCCAGCAGGAAGCTGCAAATGCCATCGCACCGCTGGAGAAAGCTGTCAAGCTGGGTATGGCAACGGAAGAAGAGAAGGCAAGGCTTACCGCGTGGGAAACGTATAGCGTGTTGCTTAGCCGGGTGGATATTTCCACAGCGCCAGATATTAACTGGCCGGAAAAGCCGGAGGCCTGATAGCTGCCAGGCAGCACCGTCATAAATGATCGGGCTGCAGCACGGTTAAAAATGACGGTGCTCGATGCACATCGGCCAACACTGCCGGAAATGATAGTGTTGGCCGGAACGTCCAAGGCTAGAAATTTACCCCCGCTTTGACCATAGACAGCACATCGTCATTGGTGATTTCCGCCAGCTTTTCCCGTATATCCTCGCTGACCTTTTTCAGGCTGAGGGTAAAATCAATTTTCCGCGCTTTACCATCTTGAAAAAACTCAGTGCGATTCTGGGTTAAACCGTCGATCACATACATGCCGTAAATCTTGCCGGTGCCCTCAATCAGGGGCCAGGCTCTGCCGGTATACGCCATCGTTTCCAGCGTGGTTAGCGACACGTCGCCGCCGCTGATTTCCGGGTATAACGTACCGGAGAGCGTGATCGGCTCTTCGTCCGGGCCGATGTACTGATAGCGCGGGGACTTCCCTACGCGATCGTTTTTGACATGCCGCCATGTGTTGGCCTGGTTCGCTGTTTGGTAAGGCGTGGTTTGCAGCGCAAACGGGAACATGCCAAGGATCATCATCATACTGGTACCCTTATTCGTGATCGGTCAGTTGCGAGCGCTTGCGCCGTGCAGTCTGCTGCTGGGCAAGGGTGAACTCTTCGCGGATGCGCTGGACAAGCTTTTGTTCATCCAATTTGCCCGCGTCGGTGATATTGATCTCAAAGTTGAACATGTCACCGCCAGGCATCAGCGCCGCCACGGATGCCGCAGACGGAACCGCAGATACCGGCGAACGGGCAGCAGGCTGCTGGACGCTGTACGGAAGCACAGAAGAAACCAGCGCACCCGCCTGCTGCTGCATCCATGCCGTGAGTGATGGTACCTGACGCTTTGCCTGTTGCACCGGCTCGGCGTATCCCCCACGGATCGGAATGTACGGCTGCTTATTCTTGAAGACGATTTCGCCGGGGCCGTCCTTCTTCTCTGCCGTGTTGCTGGCGATTTTATCCAGGCTACCGCTCATCTTCGGTGCGATATTGGCAGGGCCTTTCAGAGAGCCAAGAAGACTTTCCTGTTTTTTCTGTTGGTCAATGGCTTGTTGTTGCTTTTCATCGGTTTTCTTTTGCTGGTCATTCTTTGGCGACCAGTTCCAGCCCTTTTTAACCATTTTCTTTTGCTGCGGATCCCACTCCCATACTACGGGATCTTTATGCATGCTTTCCGCAGCTTGCTGCGCCGCTTTGGTTGCGTCGGGTATGGCCCCGAGTTTTTCTAGCACCCAGCCTATTCCACGGGCTATCCCCTCAATGATTGGCGTAAGTGCTGACAGCGCGCTACCAACCACTTTACCAAACGTTTCCCCGGCACTGGTGCAGGAAGCAAGCGCTTCGCTGGAGAACTTGATCGGTTCAAACAGCTTTGTAAACCACTCCCAGACACTGCCGATAGCATTACCGATAGAATCAAATATTGGCGACAAAGGTGCGAAGGCTGTACTGAATGCTGTAGTTAATGGCTGTAGACCGCTCATTAGCCCGGTATAGAAACCAGTAAAAAAGGCTTTTATTGGTTCCCAAAATTTAATAACGGCGATTGCAGCAGCGGCTAAAGCCATTACCAATATTCCAACAGGGCTAAGAAGTAATGATAATCCTCCGCCCAACGCCATCATTACGGTACGACCAACATTTAGTAGCGTGCCGAAGCCGGACGTTGCCAGAGCCTTAAGCCCATTACCAAGCCAGGCAATCGCCGTCATGGGTTTAGTGAAAAGGGTAAAAAGTCCTTGGCCGGTTGCAACCGCACCGCGTGAAAGCGCCGCCAGTGACGTATTGAGTCCGCCAAGAGCCTGCTTACTAAATTGGCTAATAGCGGATGTAGCGGATCGGAATAGCGCGGGCCAGTCTTTGATACTTCGGCCAACGCCGGAAAACGAAGGGATAAGCCCACGTAACGCACCTGATAACTTGCCAAAAGACCCTATGAGTGGTGTTACACCACCTGAACCAGCAAGCGCGGTAAAGCTGAGGCGTACAAGCGCCATCGGGCCAAGAACTGCACCGATGGACAACATCAGGACACCAACGACGGTCAGCAGGGCATCAATAGCGGCAGTGACTTTCATGATTGAGCCAACCAGCACCGGGTTGGCCTCGACCCAGCGGCGAACGCTGCCAACTACCTTACTGGTGGTCAGCATGATATCCATCAGCGGATCGCGTAGCGTTTCACCTGCTGAACTAAACGCGTTAGCCGCGCCGGTTTTGGTCATTTGCCACTGTGCAGACAGGGAGCTTTTATTGATATCAGATTCCCGCTGCATTGAACCTTTTGCGGCAGCACCCTGTGTCAGCTCTATCTGTCGGCGTAGTTCGGGGAGGTTATTCGCAAGCTTCTGCGCATCGTCACCGAATTCCTTACCGAAAATCTGGGTAAGGTTGGCGACTTGTTTATCTGGGGCGAGGTTTTTAGAGGCTTCCAGTACTGAAATAATCGTGCCCATGGCATCCATTGACATGCTTTTCTGGACTTTTTCAGCACTGAGGCCGAGGGCGTCTAGCCCCTCCATAAAGTTCTTGCCCTGAACAGTGGCGATCGAGAGTTCGCGCACCATTGCATTGGTGGCACTGGCGGCAACTTCGGCAGGTGTGCCAAGGGTAAGAAAAGTGGAACCCAGCGCGGCGGCTTGCTTGTAGTCCAGTTGGCTGGCAAGTCCGCCCACGCGCTGGAGTACGTCGATAATATCAGCGCCTTTAGATTTAGCGTTGTCATCCAGGTAGTTAATTGCATCGCCTAGCTGCTCAATATTCTTGGTCGGGATCTTATACAACCCAGCGATTTTACCGAGACTTTCAGACAATTGATCGGCAGGTAGTTCAAACGCAACAGAAGCTTTTGCCGCCATGCTGGCGAAAGATAAAAGGTCAGTTTTCTGCTTTGCCCAAGGATCGTTACTGTCAGTAACGCCCATACGTGCGCCACCTTCTACTAACGCGGCGAAGTCTACAGCGCCGTTTGCCATTGGCAGCTTTTCGCTGGCGTCCATGATTGCCCGCTGCATTTCTTCATACTGCGGGGTGCGGTTGCCTCCGTCATCGCGTAAGCCGTTCACCTGCTTGGCAACGCCCTTCATGGCGTCTTCCAGGCTGCTGTAGGATTTAACAGCAGCGGCGACGGGGGCTAATGTTGCTGCACCCACAGCGGCAGTTTTCATACCGCCGCTCATCATTTTTTCGCCGGTTTCTTTGGTGCGACTGTAGCGGGCCTGCGCCTGGTTTACGGCGTTAAGCCGCCTTTGCTGCTCAGTTAACTGGCGATTGTACTGCGCGGTGCGCTGGCTGATTTGCTCCGTTGCTCGGCTGCTGCTGCTGATTGCAATACCTTGGCGGTAGAAGCTGGTACGCAACTGGTTGAGCTGTGTCTGTTCAGTTTTCTGCTGTGCGGTTAGGTTACGGATCGCCGCCCGTTGTTGGTTAAGAGCGGTAACTTGTTCCGTGCTGCGCTGGCGCAATGGGCCGAAAGCCGCCGCCATTTCACGCGCCTGTGTCTTGGCCTGGGAAAGTTGATCGGTGGTTTTCTTATTGGCTGCGGTCAGCCGGTCGAAGCTGGAAGCCTGACGCTCAAGCCCCTTGATGTTGCTTTGCGTCTGTTTGATTTGAGATGCCAGCGCGGCGGCACTCTGGCGCGCCGCGTTGACAGGTTGGGACATATTATTAAGGGCGCTGAACGCCACCTTAATATTTAAATTGCGGTCTGCCATTTAATGATCTCCGCCACTGCGTGCAGCGGCTTGATCACGCCATAACAGAAGTTCTTCTACCGTCATGGCGTCCATCTCCGCTGGTCGCCAGTGGAAAATGACGGCGATATCCGCCATTAAGTTTTCTATGCGCTGGCAGGGGCATTTAATGACGCATTGCCCGTATCCGTCTCGTTCAGATCCGAAGGTGGCTGCAAAAAATCAACCACCGCGTTGGCGAGCTGGCAGAAGTCCCATGTATCCATACGGGCGATTTCATCAGCGGTCAGCGCTGGAGCGGTGACGCGCGGCAGCAGGACAACCAGCGCATCATAGTTAGACGTCAGCACGTCATAGACTTTTAAGCCACGCAGGGATCCGGCCTGTTTTAACACTGGCGTGATCGTGACTTCGGTGATCTCTGTCTTGCCGCGAACGATTGGCGTATTAAGTTGGACGCCTTCTTTTTTGGTTGCTTTGGTCATGGTATGTTAATTCCTTATAAGCCAATGTTAGCGCGGTGTTTTTCCATCATGTCAACGCCGCCAACTTTGTAGATCATATTGAGCACATCAACTTCAATGATTTCTTCGCTGTTGATGGTCAGCTTGTAATAGGTATTTTTCAGGGTGTACTTATGGGAAGTATCATCCCCGGTTTTTGACGTGCCGGGATCCATCTCTGTGAAGCGCCCGCGCGTCTGGATTTCAACGGGTACCGCTTCGCCGGTAGAATCATCTTGGTACGACCCGGCATAGCGCGTTTGCATACCATCAGCGGTGGCGATGCCCCATTTTTTCAGCAACCCCGCATCCATGCCGCCAAGGGTGATATCCATATCCAGCGCCCCGGCATCAAAGCCGAGATCGACCGCGACAGAACCAGGCATACCACCGGCCTGATAATCCTCTGTCTTGCGGGTTAACTTCGCCGGAGTGATTTCCGGCACCATGCCGAAATAGTTATCCCCGTCAAAGAACATGTTGAAGTATTTAAGTTTTTTTGGCAGAGCCATACGCGCCCCCGGTTA
Organism: Serratia odorifera; assembly: GCF_900635445.1. Classification (NCBI taxonomy): domain Bacteria; kingdom Pseudomonadati; phylum Pseudomonadota; class Gammaproteobacteria; order Enterobacterales; family Yersiniaceae; genus Serratia; species Serratia odorifera. The sequence continues at coordinate 1,408,626 of NZ_LR134117.1, read as the reverse complement.
GTTATTCACTGCGCTGGAAAACGTAGCGAAGTATTCATCAGTGAACTCCTGCACCAGGCTGAGATTTTCCAGCGGCGGAACAGGCGTGTAGTTGTATTTGATGGTGAGCTGCCCGTTGCGCAGGGTTTCGCTGGTATTCGGCTCAGGGTCGTACCAGCAACGCGCGCCCAGCAGCTTGCCAGCCGTCACATATGACGTCAGTTTCTTGTTGATGCCGTCCACAATGTCTTTAACCAGTGACGGTGTAAGCGGCTTGTCAACGTAGAAGAAATGGGCTTCTGCGACGGTATCCGCCACAATTTGCGCGGTACGGGTATAGCTCTCAAAGATGTAGGTTTCTGCGTCGCAGGTACGAGATCCCCAAATGCGATAGCCGTCCTGTTTGATCAGGGTGGTGACGCCTGCCGCGTTCAGCTCGTCCGCGTCGGTATCGGTGCCCTGTAGGGTGTAATAGATATCGCGATCCATTCCCAGCACGTTATTTACCGGCACGTTGGAAATGGTTTTGTGCCAGCCCTGCGTGGCGTCGATTTTGGCGCGCATTCCTACCGCATGAGCACCCACCGGCACGGTGGCATTTGCTCCCGCGTTGGTGTCGTAGCAGATGAAATTAGGCCAGATAACCATCATTTCACGCTGGGCAAACTGCTCCCGGTAATCCTTTGCCTCTGCAATGGTGTTACAGCCGTTCGCAGACACGTAAGCAAAGGCGCGCAGTTTTTTCCGCGATCACGCCAAGTTGTGCCGCTACTGGCTGAGTATCAAGGCCAGGGACGGCCAGCACTCGCGGACGTACACCAACGCGCATTTCTGCTGACAGCAGCGCATACAGGCCGGTAAAGCGTCCGGTGTCGTCGGTGCCGCCGATCACCAGTTGATCCTGTGTTATTGCTGCTTTCCCTTCAACGGGTGGGATTTTGCTTGCGTCAGCAACGCGGATCACGATGGTTTGCGGGCTGGTCTGGTCTGAAATAGCTTTCAGAGTGGTAAACAGGGTGCCGGTTTTGCCTGCCTTACCCAGCACAGTAGCCACGCGGGTAATGAGTACAGGGGTATCCAGCGGGAAGGCGTCTTTGTCTGCATCGTCAGCGATACAAACGACGCCGATCACCGCTGAATCAATATCGGTGATCATCGTGCTCAGATCGGTGGTTTCCTTGACGGTTACACCGTGATGGTAATTTGTGGCCATGTAGTTGCCTCGCCAGTCAGTGATTGCCACTTATCATTGCGACAATTGCCAGCCGGTGCGAGAGGTGAGCGTTGTCAGCAGACCGCAACAACAGTCCCGCGTTGTCTGTACGCGCGCGCGTGGCGACGATGGTACCTTCACCAATGAGGGAACCAATAAGATGTTGGATGATGATGCGCGATACTCTCCCCGCCCGGCGTTCAGTATTCAAATAGAAGGCAAGCAGCTCACCGCGCTGGATGAGCGCTTGATCTCGTTGTCACTCACGGACAACCGGGGCTTTGAGGCGGATACGTTGGATCTGACGCTGGACGATTCAGACGGGCAGATCGTTATGCCATCGCGCGGCGCTAAGATTTCCGTTTCACTGGGCTGGGATAACGACCCGCTGATATTCAAAGGGCTGTATACCGTTGATGAGGTTGCACACCGTGGCCCGCCTGATCAGCTCACCATAAGCGCCCGTAGTGCGGACTTTCGCGACACGTTTAACGTGAAGCGTGAATATTCCTGGCACGATATAACCGTGGGTGATGTGGTTGCCAGTATCGCCAGCCGGTACGATCTGCGCGCCGGTGTCAGCGAGGAACTGGCGAAGATTGAGATCGACCATGCCGATCAGACCAGCGAATCAGATATCAGCTTTCTCACCCGAATGGCGGATATGCTGGGTGCAGTTGCCACCGTCAAAAACGGTATGTTGCTGTTTATCACGCCAGGGCAGGGAATAACCCAAAGCGGTAAGCCATTACCTGCGATCAGCATAGTGCGCGCCAGCGGCGATAAGCACAGTTTTAGCATTGCAGACCGTGACGCTTATACCGGCGTTACTGCCTATTGGCTGGATCTCAACTTCGGGAAGAAGCCTGCCACCACGGTGAAGACAACCAGCCGCAGACGCCGCAGAACAAACCCGCCGAAAAAAACCAAAGAACCCGCCTCAAGCAGCAAGGAAGGGGATTACATGGCCGGTGCGGACGGTAACGTATTTGTGATCCGCAAGACGTTCAAAACGGAAAAGGCTGCGAAGCGGGCTGCGGCGGCGAAGTGGAGCCAGTTACAGCGGGGCGCGGCGTCATTCGCCATTACCCTGGCGCGGGGCCGCGCAGACTTGTACCCAGAGCAACCGGCAAGCGTATTGGGTTTTAAGTCCACGATTGATAACGGATACTGGACGATCACCCGTTGTGTCCATGATATCGGCGGCGGTGGTTTTACCACCTCGCTGGAACTGGAAGTTAAGATTGACGAGTGGACGGCGGAGGCGGGTGACGAATCAACGGGTTAAGCGTTATACTTGACGTGATATTAACCAGTCCAGAGGAGGCCCGCGTATGGCAATGCGCTGTCCTCGCTGCCGTGCAGTCGCGAAAACTCGTACCAGTGTAGAGTTAAGCGTATTAGTGCGGCGCAGTTATCACCAGTGTCAAAATATGTTGTGCGGCTATTGCTTTACCAGCATGACGGAGATCGACGGAGCATTAAATCAAACTCAGCCCGCACCTGGCGCGCTGGTTCCGCAAGATGTTTTCCCACGAAGTCATCACGGCGAAGATCAGTTATCCCTCACACTTTGAATTACCCCGCCTCTGAGGCGGGTTATTTTTATTTATCCAAACAAAATCAACTGATAGGCTTTATAGCGGTTATGTAACCATATTTATGGAGAGTAGGAATATGGCATTAGTAAACTGCCCGGAATGCAGTAAAGAAATTAGTGATTCAGCGTTTAAATGTCCGTCTTGTGGGCATCAGGTAAGGAAGCCGAAACGCTCGTTTTTTGGCAAAGTTGTGAAATGGGTATTTATCCTGTTCAACGTTTTTATGATTTATTGCATTTTTGCCGGGGCCGGTGGCAGTAGTGATGTGATCAATAGCGCGGCCTCAGACGCTGAGCGGGCCGGTGCTGCACTTGGCACGGGGCTGGGAATGATGATGCTGGGTACTATCTGGGTTATTGGCGATATCATTATCGGGATGTTTGTTTTTTTGACTCGCCCAAAAGCATGAAAGGTGTGTGCATGAACAAGATAATAATTGCTATGGCGCTCTCTTTTACGGCTGTGTCTACAGCGTATGCAGCGGCAGAGGCTAAGACTGACTTTGATAAAGATGCTTTACTAAAATGTCAGTCAGAAGCAAAGAGTGATGATCGTTTGGCTTGCTATGATAAGGTTTTGCCACCAAAAACAGTCGAAGACACTAAACCTACGGCAGGTGTTGGAAAATGGCAGGTATCAACACAGTCTTCACCGGTAGACGATTCAGAGAATGTTTTCGTTAGTCTTTCTGCTAATGAGTCTTTCCGTTCTCAATTTGGTGAGTCAGTAACTCCTGATTTGTACATTACTTGCAGAGAGAAGAAAACGGAGTTGTACATCAATTGGGATACATATCTGGGCCTGAATGAAACGCAGATGCTATACCGTTTGGATAAGCAAAAGGCAAAAACGAAAACTTGGAACATTTCCAGCGATACGAAAGCGGTCTTCTATCGTGGGAATGTGATCGAGTTCGTCAAAGCTTTGACTCAGGCGAATGGAATGTACGCTCAAATTACGCCGTACAACGAAAGCCCTGTGAATGTGACGTTTGATTTAACTGGTTTATCTGAGGCGTTAAAACCTCTTCAAAAGGCCTGTGGCTGGAAGTAAATACAGATGAAGCCCCGAAATATTCGGGGCTTTTTTTGTCGAAGTGTAGTCAAAATGTAGACGACTGATAGAATAAATCCTTTTATTCCAGGTTGTTACTTACTGGATTTCTTCACCATCCCTGTCTTCCCCGCCATGATGGCGGGGCTTTTTTTGCCTGACATTCCGTTATACTGAACCGAGAAAAATCAATCGGGACTGGTTATGCAACAGCAATATGCGCGCCTGGTGAAGTCTGCCGCCCTGGCCGCCACCGTATTGGCCGCAACGTTACTGCTGATCAAAATCGTTGCCTGGTATATCACCGGGTCGGTAAGCGTGTTGGCTGCGCTGGTGGATTCACTGGTGGATATCGCCGCTTCGCTGACCAATCTGCTGGTGGTGCGCTATTCCCTGCAGCCGGCCGACCAGGAACACACCTTCGGACACGGTAAGGCCGAGTCATTGGCTGCGCTGGCGCAAAGCATGTTTATCTCCGGCTCCGCGCTGTTCCTGTTTCTTACCGGCTTTCAACATCTCTATTCCCCGCAGACGATGCGCGAGCCTGGCGTCGGCATTGCCGTCACGCTGGTGGCGCTGCTCAGTACCCTGATGCTGGTGACTTATCAACGATGGGTGGTAAGAAAAACTCGCAGTCAGGCGGTAAGAGCAGATATGCTGCATTATCAGTCAGATGTCATGATGAATGGTGCTATTCTTATAGCGCTTGGTCTAAGCTGGTACGGCTTTCAGCGAGCAGATGCGCTGTTTGCGCTGGGTATTGGCGTTTACATTCTCTACAGCGCGTTGCGCATGGGTTATGAAGCGGTGCAATCATTGCTCGATCGCGCATTGCCGGATGAAGAGCGGCAGGCGATCATCGAGGTGGTATCGTCATTGCCGGGGATAAAAGGCGCCCATGATTTACGCACTCGCCAATCCGGCCCGACCAAGTTCATCCAGCTGCATTTGGAAATGGAAGACAATCTGCCGCTGATGCAGGCGCACATATTGGCCGAACGAGTAGAAAAAACCCTGCTGGAGCGTTTTCCCGGTGCGGATGTCATTATTCACCAGGATCCTTGCTCTGTAGTTCCCCCGGGTCGCCAGGGGCAATGGGAGCTATAATCAGCCTATGCGGCATGGCTGATATGACGTTGGGCTAGATGGCTTTAACTCAGCGTGCGATGAGGTTTTTTACCTTGATTTAGTGTGACCTGAATCAATTCAGCTGGGTGTTTTTGTTATAATATCCAGCAATAAAATCCGTAAAGCGGGGTTGCTGCAACCGGAGACGCGGAAGGCGCAATCGGCGAATACAAAATTCTTAAGAAATTGCATCTACAAGTTCAGAGGTAGTCATGATCAAGAAAATCGGTGTACTGACGAGTGGCGGTGACGCGCCAGGTATGAACGCTGCGATCCGTGGTGTTGTGCGCGCCGCGCTTACGGAAGGTCTGGACGTTTTTGGTATTTACGACGGCTACCTTGGCTTGTACGAAGATCGCATGGAGCAGTTGGACCGCTACAGCGTGTCCGATATGATCAATCGTGGCGGTACCTTCCTGGGGTCGGCTCGCTTCCCGGAATTCAGAGATGAAAACGTACGCGCCAAGGCCATCGAAAACCTGAAAAAACGCGGCATTGATGCGCTGGTAGTGATCGGCGGCGATGGGTCGTATATGGGCGCCAAGCGCCTGACCGAAGAAGGTTTCCCATGCATCGGCCTGCCTGGCACCATCGATAACGACGTGGCCGGTACCGATTACACCATCGGTTACTTCACCGCGTTGGAAACCGTGGTGGAAGCGATTGACCGACTGCGTGATACCTCCTCTTCACATCAGCGTATTTCCATCGTAGAAGTGATGGGGCGTTACTGCGGCGATTTGACGCTGGCGGCGGCCATCGCCGGTGGTTGCGAATTCATCGTATTGCCGGAAATAGAATTCAACCGCGAAGATCTGGTATGTGAAATCAAGGCCGGTATCGCCAAAGGCAAGAAACACGCCATCGTGGCCATTACCGAGCACATCTGCGACATCGATGAGCTGGCGGCTTACATTGAGCAGGAAACCAAGCGTGAAACCCGTGCCACCGTGCTGGGCCACATTCAACGCGGCGGCTCCCCAGTGGCGTATGACCGTATCCTGGCTTCGCGCATGGGTGCGTATTCCATCGAACTGCTGCTGAAAGGTTATGGCGGCCGTTGCGTGGGCATCCAAAACGAGAAAATGGTGCACCATGACATCATTGACGCGATTGAAAACATGAAGCGTCCGTTCCGTGGTGATTGGCTGGATACTGCCAAAAAACTGTACTGATCTTTCGGTGCTATCGCCTAAAGCCCCCGTTTACGGGGGTTTTTTTATGCTTTCACGCTGGCATATTCCAGAATCGTCTAGCCATAAATTTTTTAGTCTTTAATCATCAGGCCAGTTTCTGGCAGGCTCTGGGCTATATCAACCGATTGAGGTTGCGATTATTTTCCTGGGAGAGCGTGCGATGCGTAAATGGGGTGTAGGGCTGTCATTGTTGTTATTGACCACCGGGGCGGTGGCGAAAGACATTCAATTACTGAACGTTTCGTATGACCCGACGCGTGAGTTTTATCAGGAATATAATGCCGCATTCAGCAAATACTGGCAGCAGCAGAGCGGCGACAGCGTCACCGTGCGCCAGTCGCACGGTGGCTCCGGCAAGCAGGCGACCTCGGTGATTAACGGTATCGAAGCCGATGTGGTGACGCTGGCGCTGGCCTATGACGTTGATGCGATTGCCGAGCGTGGTCGTATTGATAAAAACTGGATCAAGCGGCTGCCGGATAACTCCGCACCTTATACCTCCACCATCGTTTTCCTGGTACGCAAAGGCAACCCGAAGCAGATTCACGACTGGCCGGATTTGGTGAAATCAGGCGTTTCCGTCATCACACCTAACCCGAAAACCTCCGGTGGCGCACGCTGGAACTACCTGGCGGCGTGGGGCTATGCGCTGCACCACAACAATAACGATCAGGCCAAGGCGCAGGAATTTGTCAAAAACCTGTATAAAAACGTCGAAGTGCTGGATTCCGGCGCGCGTGGCTCAACCAACACCTTTGTTGAGCGCGGCATCGGCGACGTATTGATCGCCTGGGAAAACGAAGCGTTGCTGGCGGAAAAGGAGTTGGGCAAGGATAAGTTCGAAATTGTCACTCCGAGCGAGTCGATTCTGGCAGAACCGACGGTGTCGGTTGTCGATCGGGTGGTCGATAAGCGTGGGACTCGAGACGTTGCAAACGCCTATCTGAAATATCTGTACACGCCGGAAGGCCAAACCATCGCGGCGAAAAATTATTATCGTCCACGCGATCCGGCGGTCGAGGCCAAATTTGCCACGCAGTTCCCGAAACTGAAACTGTTCACCGTGGATGATACCTTCGGCGGTTGGACCAAAGCGCAGAAAGAACACTTCGCCAGCGGCGGAAAATTCGACGAAATCAGCAAGCGTTAAGCCAGTTAGCGCAATAAAAAACCCCGGCATGCCGGGGTTTTGTCATTCAGCGCTGTAGGTTATCAGGCTTTTTTCGCTGCGGCCGCGGCCTTGACGATCACCGCGAACGCGTCGGCTTTCAGCGACGCGCCGCCAACCAGTGCACCGTCGATGTCCGGCTGTGCGAACAGTTCTGCGGCATTTTTATCATTGACCGAGCCGCCGTACTGGATGATCACGCCTGCCGCAACGTCGGCGTCGTGCTTGGCGATGTGGTCACGAATGAATTTGTGTACCGCCTGTGCTTGCGCAGGGGTAGCAGATTTGCCGGTACCGATGGCCCACACTGGCTCATAGGCGATAACGGTGTCTTTCATTGCCGGTGCGCCCAGGGTTTTCAATACGGCATCGATCTGGCGTGCACAGACTTCTTCGGTTTTACCCGCTTCATTTTCTGCTTCGGTCTCGCCGATGCACAGCACCGGGATCAGACCAGCTTCTTTCAGTACGGCAAACTTCTCTGCGATCGCTTCATCGGTTTCCTTGTGATAAGTGCGACGCTCGGAGTGGCCGATAATGATGTATTGCGCACCAACGTCCTTCAGCATGTTGGCGGAAACTTCGCCGGTGAAAGCGCCGGACAGGTTGATGTCCACGTTTTGCGCACCCAGCGCGATACGGCTGCCGGCCAGCTGATGTTTGGCTTGATCCAGGTACATTACCGGTGGGGGCGATGGCTACGCCGCAGCCTTCTACGCTGCTCAGTTCGCTGCGCAAGCCGGCGATCAGCTCGTTAACCATGTGAGTGCTGCCGTTAAGCTTCCAGTTACCCATAACTAATGGATGACGCATGTTTTTTCCTCCAACAAGGGAACGCGAGAGTCGAAATTAATACTGCCGGACCGGCAGTCAACCTGCCCAACAGTATAGAGATGAAAAGATGAGAAGGCTTTGCTTTTCGTCATTAATTGCCCGGCAATCACGGTTCCGCCAGCGTTAATTTTACCGGTTCAACCGCAAAGGTCAGGCCCTGGTCGCCGTTGTCCGCCACCACGTAGCGGATGGCACCCACCTGCTGCGAGTAAAAGTGGGAGCCTTTGCCTTTCTCCAGCAGCGAATTAACCTTGATGATGCTTTGTTCGACCGACAGCGCCGGTTCGAACTGGCGCATCAGCGCCGCCATATAGTTAACCGCGATGGCTCGGGCGGTTTTTGCGTCGTTGCCCTGCAACGGCAGATGGGTTATCTGCAACGTTTTGATTTTACCCGTACCTTTTTCCAATGCGGTGGAAGCGTACAGGTTTTCATTCAGTTTGCTGGCGGCGCGGGTCAGCAACGGCGTATCGTCTTCGCTGGCGGCGATGGCGCGGAATTCGCCAATCGGCAACGTCGGATTGTCGCGGTTGTATTTTTCGCGGAATTTCACCACCGTCAGATCGAACGTCGGCGCGCCGGCCAACAGGTATGGCGCCGTCGGTGGTGCATCCGCAGCGGCTGGCGGATCGGCCCAGGCAGCGCCCATTCCATATGCCAGACAGGCAATAAGGGTGATTTTTCTCAGCATGATAGTAGCGGCATCAATAGCAAAGCGGACTCCGATTAAAGCGATAACCGAGGGGGCTTGTCAAAGATCCCGCAGGATTAACGCCAACTGACAGCGAGACTGCGTGGTATTACGCATTCTGCATGGCGAAAACCTCGCCGCTGCGTTGCCTATGTTACACTGCGGCGCAGAATATGGGCAGGTTAACGATGCAGGATTCAATGACAATACAACAGTGGTGTTTTTCGTTTAAGGGGCGCATTGGACGGCGTGACTTCTGGATCTGGATAGGGTTGTGGCTGGTGCTGATGGCGATAGCCTTCACCTTGGCCAATTACCAGTGGGTGGCGATTCAGACCATTGCATTTTTCATTGTGGCGCTGCTGTGGCCAACGGCGGCGGTGCTGGTGAAGCGGTTGCATGACCGCAACAAAGCCGGTTGGTGGGCGTTGCTGCTGATCCTTGCCTGGATGTTGGCGGCAGGCAACTGGCAGATGCTGGCGCCGCTCTGGCAGTGGGGCGTCGGGCGTTTTATCCCGACGTTGATTATCGTGATGATGGTTATCGATCTGGGGGCGTTCGTCGGCACGCCTGAAGATAACCGTTTTGGCCCGCCGCCCGAGCCGGTGAAGTTCCGCGCCGAGTGAATGATGGATTACCAGTAATGCTCGCTGGTCATATGCCCGGGTTTGCGCCGCAGGTGCTTGCGCATGCCGTGCAGATCCTTGAGCGTCTGCTGGGTATCGCGCACCATTTTGCGGGTTGCCGCACAGCATCACATGGCTGGTTTCGGCATCGAGCGGCAAACCGATCGCCGACTCCAACTGTCCATCGGCTATCAGCGCCGGTACGCGACCGGTCAGCGAGCCGGCGATCTCTTCCCGACTGACGATGGTCTGGATACGTAATTTGCCGTTGTAGCGCTGTTGAAGCTGTTGCATCAGTGGCAGATAACTCAAATCGCGCGCAAAGCGGGCGGCATGCACCAGCACCAGATTGCTAAAACGCTCCAGTCCTTTGCCTTCCTGCAACATCGACAGGTATGGGCCAATGGCGGTGCCGGTAGCCAGCATCCACAGGGTGTCACAATCAGGCACTTCATCCAGTACGAAGAACCCGGCGGCCTGTTTGGTTACCATGATCTCGGCGCCTGGCGCCAACTGGTTCAGCCGTGGGCTGAGTTTACCCTCCGGCACGGTGACCAGATAGAACTCGAGATTGCTATCGCTCGGCGCATTCACGTAAGAATAGGCGCGCTGCACCCGTTCGCCGTCAATTTCCAGCGCCAATTTGGCAAATTGCCCGGCGATGAACGGGTCAATCGGTGCATCGACGGTGAGGCTGAATAGACCGTCGGTCCACTGTTCCAGGTGAGTAACCTTGCCTTTAACCCATTCGGCCATATCTTAAAGCTCCCGTGGTTGAATCAAATAAGCGCAATGCCGCGAGCCGGCGATGGCGTGTGCGGTACGCTCAATGTGGTAATCGCCACCCAACAGCCGATGAAACAGGCGTAACTCTGAATTGCACAAACTGCTGCAGCTATTGGCGGCAACGCCAATCGGGCAGTGGTTTTCCACCAGCAGCGTGCCGAGCGGGTGCTCCAGCAGTTCAGCCATATAGCCATCGTACCGCCGCAGGTGCACCAACCGGGCCAGTCTACCCTGATGATCGCTTTCTTGCGCCAGCTGTGCGGCGTAGCGCTGGAACAGGTCGTCTTCACGAGCGCCAATCAGCGTGCTCAGCCCCGCACCACCAAACAGCGTATGGGCGGTGGTGAGTAACGCCTGCGCCAGCTCAGCGTGCCGATCGGCAAATTGCGCGTGCCCTGAGCGGGTGAGCGACCAATAGCGTGTCGGACGCCCCACTTTGCTGCGCGCTTCCTCGTAGCAAACCAGCTCGCGTTGCTCCAGGGATTGCAGATGCTGGCGAATGCCCATTGGGGTGATACCCAGATGCTGTGCGAGCATCTTGGCCGAGTGCGGCCCCCAGGGTTTTTAACTGCAATAAAATCAGCGCTGGTGTTTTCATCTACCCAATCCCTATGGCGTTATTTTATTTCAAGATGATGAAAAGAATTATCGATTAAATGCTAAAGCGGAGCTACTGCAAGTGTGGCATGGGTATCGGCCGGGGGCGAGTCGTACAGTTTAATTTACGACGCTGGTCGGCATTGCTGCCAGTGTGAGCGCGATCAAAGTTTGCTGGAAACTCGCTAAAAAAAATAGATTTGTTAGCTTATGCCGCGATAAAGGGCTGGCGGCATCGGCGTCGGACAACGATACCTGCACAGGCGGTTTTGGCGAGTTAATACGTTAACGAAGATAATGAGAAAATTAGAAAATTTTCACCTGTTGGTGATGTTGATCCTGCTGGTGGCCGTCGGCCAGATGGCGCAAACCATTTATGTTCCTACCATTGCCGATATCGCTCACGACCTGTCGGTACCTAACGGTGCAGTACAGCGGGTGATGGCGGCTTATCTGATGACCTACGGGTTTTCCCAGCTGATTTACGGCCCGCTGTCGGACCGTATTGGTCGCCGCCCGGTGATTTTGGCGGGGATGGTGATATTTATCGTCGGCGCGACGGGTGCCTTGATGGCCAGTAGCCTGACGATGCTGGTAGCCGCCAGCGCGATCCAGGGGATGGGCACCGGCGTTGCCGGGGTGATGGCACGCACCATGCCGCGCGATCTGTATGCCGGCAGCGCGCTGCGCTACGCCAACAGCTTACTGAATATGGGGATTCTGGTCAGCCCGTTGTTGGCACCGGTGATCGGCGGTGCGCTGGCGATGATGTTCGGTTGGCGTGCCTGCTACGCGTTTCTACTGGTGCTGTGCGTCGGCGTGGCGTTTGCCATGTTGCGCTGGTTGCCGGAAACGCGGCCGCAACAAACGGAAAAGCGCCGCATGCTGGCCAGTTTTCGCCAACTGCTGGGTGACGGTACCTTCAGCTGTTACTTGGTGATGCTGATTAGCGCGCTGGCGGGTATTGCGGTGTTTGAGGCCAGCTGCGGCGTATTGATGGGCGGGGTGCTGGGGCTGAGCGGGCTGACCGTTAGCATTCTGTTTATTCTGCCGATCCCGGCGGCCTTTTTTGGCGCCTGGTATGCCGGCCGTGACGGCAAGACCTTCCACAGCCTGATGTGGCATTCGGTGATCAGCTGTCTGCTGGCAGGCCTGATGATGTGGGTCCCCGGTTGGTTCGGGGTGATGAACATCTGGACATTGATCGTACCGGCGGCGCTGTTCTTCTTTGGTGCCGGCATGCTGTTCCCGCTGGCAACCACCGGCGCGATGGAGCCGTTCCCCTATCTGGCCGGTGCCGCGGGCGCGTTGGTGGGCGGTATGCAAAACATGGGGTCCGGGCTGGCGACATGGCTGTCCGCCATGCTGCCGCAGACCGGGCAGTTCAGTCTGGGTCTGTTGATGTTTGCCATGGCGCTGCTGATTTTGCTGTGCTGGTGGCCGCTGTCCAATCGGATGCAGCACCAGGGGCACACCGCCTGATGCTGGCAGGCCAGGCAGGCCTGGCCCAGGGGCGGCGGTGGCCGCTGACTACAGTAGGAACGGGTGCAGCGCCGGGTCTTTGCGATCGAGGTAATGGGTCGAGCGAATACGGCGGATGGTACGGGACTTGCCCCGAATCAGCAGCGTTTCCGTGGTGGCCATATTGCCCTTGCGGCTAATGCCTTCCAACAGATCGCCTTTGGTGATGCCGGTAGCGGCGAAAATCACATTATCGTTGCGCGCCATGTCGTCCAGCCGCAGGAGCTTGCCAGCTTCGATGCCCATTTCCTTGCAGCGTGTCAGCTCTTCTTCACCGATGCGCCGGTTTTCCGCGCTGTCGCCCTTCACCTGATGGCGCGGCAGCAGGCGAGCCTGCATATCGCCATCCAGCGCGCGGATCACCGCCGCCGAAATAACCCCCTTCCGGTGCGCCACCAATACCGTACATCACATCTACTTCGCTTTCCGGCATGCAGGTGAGAATCGATGCCCGCCACGTCACCGTCGGGAATGGCGAACACTTTGACGCCCAGTTGCTGCATTTGCGCAATAACCGCCTCATGGCGTGGTTTCGCCAGCGTAATCACCGTCAGCTGTGCCAGAGGTTTGGCCAGGCGCGCGGCGACGTTTTTCAGGTTTTCCGCCAGCGGCAGGTTGAGGTCAATGGCACCGTGTGCGGCCGGCCCTACTACCAGCTTTTCCATGTACATGTCCGGCGCGTGCAGAAACGTGCCGCGATCGCCCACCGCCAGCACCGCCAACGCGTTGGACTGGCCCATGGCGGTCATGCGGGTGCCTTCGATGGGATCGACGGCGATATCCACCGCGTCGCCGTAGCCGCTGCCAACCTGTTCGCCGATATACAGCATCGGTGCCTCATCGATTTCCCCTTCGCCGATCACGATGCGTCCATCGATATCCACCTTATTGAGCATAATGCGCATGGCGTTGACGGCGGCGCCGTCGGCGGCATTTTTGTCGCCGCGCCCCAGCCACTTGTAGCCGGCCAGAGCGGCAGCTTCGGTCACGCGGGAAAATTCGATGGCTAATTCACGTTTCATGGCAGAACCTGTCAGTGAGAAGGAAGAAAATATCGACAAAGTCTACCACAGCGGGGTGCCGGCGGGGCGAGGCAAAAAAAACGCCGCCCGCAGGCAGCGTTTGTTCAGAAGGATACGCGGTGGCGCTTATTCGTGTTCTTCCCATGCCTGGGCACGTGCCACCGCTTTCTTCCAACCGCTATAGCGGTAGTTACGCTCGGTGGTTTCGATGCTTGGGCGGAACTCGCGTTCAATGACCGCCTTGCTCTTCACTTCGTCCAGATCGTTCCAGAACCCGACCGCCAGACCGGCGAGGAAGGCAGCACCCAGCGCGGTAACTTCCCGTACTTCAGGGCGCTCTACGCGGGTGCCGAGAATATCTGACTGGAACTGCATCAGGAAGTTGTTGGCCACCGCGCCACCGTCGACGCGCAGCGATTGCAGACGGGTGTTGGAGTCTGCCTGCATGGCGTCCAGCACGTCGCGGGTTTGGTAGGCGATGGATTCCAGCGTCGCACGGATGATGTGGTTGCTGTTCACCGCCGCGAGTCAGGCCAAAGATGGCGCCGCGGGCGTACGGATCCCAGTAAGGCGCGCCGAGGCCGGTGAAGGCCGGCACCACGTATACGCCGTTACTGTCCTTCACCTTGCTGGCGAAGTATTCGGAGTCGGTGGCGTCGCTGATCAGCTTCAGCTCGTCACGCAGCCACTGGATGGAGGCACCGCCGATGAACACCGCGCCTTCCAGCGCATAGTTCACTTCGCCGCGCGGGCCGCAGGCGATGGTGGTCAGCAGGCCGTGGCTGGAGCTTACCGCTTCGGTGCCGGTGTTCATTAACAGGAAGCAGCCGGTGCCGTAGGTATTCTTGGCCATGCCCGGTTGAACGCACAGTTGGCCGTACAGCGCTGCCTGCTGGTCACCGGCAATGCCGGCGATTGGGATGCGCGTGCCGCCTTTGCCGCCGATGTTGGTCTGGCCGTAGATTTCAGAAGACGGGCGCACTTTCGGTAGCATGGCGCGCGGAATATCCAGCGCCTGCAACATGCGATCGTCCCAGTCCAGCTCATGAATGTTGAACATCATGGTGCGCGAGGCATTGGTATAATCGGTAACGTGCACCCGACCCTGAGTCATTTTCCACACCAGCCAGGTGTCGACGGTACCGAACAGCAGTTCGCCGCGCTTGGCGCGTTCGCGCGCCCCTTCGACGTGGTCGAGGATCCATTTTACCTTGGTGCCGGAAAAGTAGGGGTCAACCACCAGACCGGTGTTATGGCGAATGTACTCTTCCAGGCCGTCGCGCTTGAGCTGTTCGCAGATTTCTGCGGTACGGCGACACTGCCAGACAATGGCGTTATAGATCGGCTTGCCGGTGTCCTTTTCCCAGACGATGGTGGTTTCGCGCTGGTTGGTGATGCCGATGCCGGCAATCTGATCGGAACTGATATCGGCCTTGGCCAGTACTTCAACCAGCGTTGAGCTTTGTGACGCCCAGATTTCCATCGGGTCGTGTTCTACCCAGCCCGCTTTCGGGTACACCTGGGTGAATTCGCGCTGTGAGACTGCCACGATATTGGCGTCATGATCCATCACGACGGCGCGTGAGCTGGTGGTTCCCTGGTCGAGAGCGACAATAAATTTTTTAGCTGTGGTCATGGTTTATTCCTGCTGTTGTTAACCATTTAAAACTGCGCCAATCACGCTTTGCGCTGCTGGGTCTTGGCGGCGGCTCGTCTTCTTCGATGCAAACATCGCAAGGCAGATGACGACCAATCAATGCGCGGTAGCCGAAGGCACCCAGACCTGCGCCAAGGATTGGGCCAAAGATTGGCACCAGGAAGTAAGGGATGTCACGTGCGCCAGTGAAGGCCACCTCACCCCAACCGGCGATGTAGGCGAACATTTTCGGACCGAAGTCACGCGCCGGGTTGAGCGCGAAGCCGGTCAATGGTCCCATAGACGCGCCGATAACGGCAATCAGAATACCGATCAATAAAGGCGCCAGCGGGCCGCGCGGCACGCCGTTGCCATCGTCGGTCAGCGCCAGGATCAGGCACATCAGGATCGCGGTAATGACGGTTTCCACCAGGAACGCCTGCATCACGGAAATATGCGGGTTTGGATAGGTGGAGAAAATGCCGGCCAGATCCAGGCTTTCGTTGCTGCCACGCACCATGTGGTGGGCCGCTTCAAAATCAAAGAACAGGTTGTAATACAACCCGTAGACCAGCGCTGCGGCGCAGAAGGCTCCAGCCACCTGAGCAACGATGTAGGGGAGTACTTTGCGTCCATCAAAGCAGGCGAACAGCCACAGTGCGAGCGTGACTGCCGGGTTCAGGTGAGCGCCGGAGATCGCGGCGGTCAGATAAATCGCCATGGCGACCCCGAAGCCCCAGATGACGCTGATTTCCCATTGGCCGAAGCTGGCGCCGGCCAGTTTCAATGCGGCAACGCAGCCTACGCCAAAAAAGATCAACAGACCGGTGCCGAGGAATTCAGCAATGCACTGGCCTTTTAAGGTCGGACTGGTGGTTTGGCTCATAATGTTGTTGTCCTGCAAACAGCGGTTAGAGGTTTATAGGCTCTGCGCGTGGCGCCAGGTAGCCTAGGGTACAGTTTTTTTTATCTCGTCCAATTTTATTCGGAGGACGTGATGTAAATTTATCGTTAACGAACATAAACGAGAAATAGCGAAATCAAAATGTGTGTGCTTCGTCATAAAATTGAGCGAATTCGCGTCGTTTAGTGTTCTTTCTAGGCCAAAAAGCACAGTGCTTATTCCTTTTTCCTAGTCGGTTGTTAACAAACCACCAACCCGGAGCGGCGTTTTTTTCAGTTTTTGCTGATGGTAGCGGTAGGAAATTTGCAACAGACTGCGTGATGAGCCGGTATGTTGCTAGACAGTGAGAGGCAGGCTACTTACAATCGTTTTTATCGAAAGAGCGTTTTATCGAGACAGGCGCGTTTTCCATAAAAGCGCGTGTCACTTGGCGCGATGCATATTCGCAGTAGCTGCAAGCCTTTGCTGCGGCCGCTACTTATAGATGTACGCCTTGCTATCATGAGGGGACTGAAGAATGTCATTTGAAGTATTTGAAAAACTGGAAGCAAAAGTTCAGCAGGCGATCGATACCATCACGCTGTTGCAGATGGAAATTGAAGAGCTGAAAGAGAAGAATAATACCCTGTCTCAGGAAGTTCAGAACGCCAGCGGTAATCACGATGCGCTGGTACGTGAGAACCAACAGCTGAAAGAAGAACAGCACGTATGGCAAGACCGCCTGCGCGCGCTGCTGGGCAAGATGGAAGAAGTCTGATTATTCGGCAATACAGAAAGGGCGCCTTTGGCGCCCTTTTTCATGGTGGGATGCTGCTTATTCGATATCGAGCGGATCTTCGGAAAGAATAATGCCGGTATTGTCAGCGTACAGATGGTCACCGGAGAAGAAGGTGACGCCGCCGAAATTAACCCGGATATCGCTTTCACCGACGCCTTCGCTCGGCGCGCCGGCCGGAATGGCCGCCATCGCCTGGATGCCGATATCCAGCTCTTCCAAATCGTCTACCTGACGCACAGCACCGTAAACCACGATGCCTTCCCATTCGTTCTGGGTTGCCAGACGCGCCAGCTCTGCGTTGATCAGCGCCCGGCGTACCGAACCACCGCCGTCGATCAACAGCACCCGGCCACGGCCGTTTTCTTCAAGCAGGTCAAAAAGCAGGCCGTTATCCTCGAAGCATTTCACCGTAGTGATCTGCCCGCCAAATGAAGTACGCCCGCCAAAATTGGAGAATAGAGGTTCAACTACGTTAACCTCTTCATGATAGATGTCGCAAAGTTCGGAAGTATCGTATTTCATAGGATTTTACGTCTGTTTGCCGCTGGAATAACCAGTATATCCCTTTATTTGCCATGTTGGCAAAATCATCGGTTTTTAACTGAGCACCACGCCGATGGCGAACAGTACATTGGCCAGCAGCGCGGCCTTGACCATGTGTTCCAACATCGGGCGCATACCGGCCGGCGACGGATCGCGCACGACGCGCAAGGCATGACGCCACAGCAGCGGCACCGCCAGTACGAACAGCCAGCCCCATGGGCCGCTGAGGTTGAACAGGGTAAACAGGGCGAAGCACAGCACTGAGCCGGCCAGCAACAGCGCATGATAGCGTCGGGCATTGGTCGGCCCCAAACGTACCGCTAGCGTGTTTTTGCCGTTGGCACGGTCGCTTTCGATATCGCGCAGATTATTGATGTTCAGTACCGCCGCCGCCAATAAACCGCAGGCGGTGGCCGGCAGCATAATGACGCTGTCGAAATGGTGGGTTTGCAGGTAATAGGTGCCAGCGACGCTGAGCCAGCCGAAGAACACCAGCACCGAAATGTCGCCCAACCCCAGATAACCATAGGGCTTATTGCCCACGGTGTAGGTGATCGCTGCAACGATCGCCAACGCACCCAATACCAGGAACCCGACCACGTCGCTCGGTTTTTCGCAGGCCAGCGCAATCAGCGAACTGCCGGCAATGGCGATGAGCACCACGGTAATCACCAACGCCCGTTTCATCTGCGCCTGGCTAATCATGCCTTTTTGCATGCCACGCAACGGCCCGATGCGATCTTCGTTATCGCTGCCCTTGACCGCGTCGCCGTAGTCATTGGCCAGATTGGAGAGGATTTGCAACAGACCGGCGGTCAGCAGCGCAAGCAGCGCCACACCCGGTTTCAGGCTGTCTTGCCAGGCGGCGATCGCCGAACCGACAACGATGGAGGCAAAAGCCAGCGGCAGGGTACGTGGTCGTAAACTTTCCAACCAGGCTCGGGCCGGGGTGGTAGTGATAGATGAGCTCATTTTTCGCTTCAGCAGGTCAGGTGGCGGTGTCCCGGCCAAAAAATGGGAGGCGATGCCTCCCATATAATTGACTGACAGGACAATGATAGAGCGATTATAGGATAAAACGACTCAAATCTTCATCTGCTACCAGCTCATCCAGATGATTACCGACATATTGCGCATCAATGGTGATGCTCTGGCCGCTACTTTCGCTGGCATCGTAGGAGATATCTTCCATCAGACGTTCCAGTACGGTGTGCAAACGGCGCGCGCCGATGTTCTCGGTGCTTTCGTTGACCTGCCACGCCGCCTCTGCGATGCGGCGGATGCCGTCGGCGGTAAAGTCGATGGTCACGCCTTCGGTCGCCATCAGCGCTTTGTACTGCTCGGTCAGCGAGGCGTTCGGCTCGGTGAGGATGCGCTCGAAGTCTTCAGTGCTCAACGCCTGCAGTTCAACGCGGATCGGCAAACGACCCTGCAATTCCGGGATCAGATCCGACGGGCTGGCCACCTGGAATGCGCCGGAGGCGATAAACAGAATGTGGTCGGTTTTCACCATGCCGTGCTTGGTCGACACGGTGCTGCCTTCAACCAGCGGCAGCAGATCGCGCTGCACCCCTTCACGGGACACGTCCGGACCTGAAGATTCGCCGCGCTTACAGATTTTGTCGATCTCGTCGATAAACACGATACCGTGCTGTTCCACCGCTTCGATCGCCTGTTCTTTCAGCTCTTCCGGGTTCACCAGCTTGGCCGCTTCTTCTTCCACCAGCAGTTTGAAGGCTTCTTTGATCTTCAGCTTACGTGGTTTCTGCTTTTGGCCGCCGAGGTTTTGGAACATCGACTGCAACTGGTTGGTCATCTCTTCCATGCCTGGAGGCGCCATGATTTCGACACCCATCGGCGCAGCCGCCAGATCGATCTCGATTTCCTTGTCGTCCAGTTGGCCTTCACGCAGTTTCTTGCGGAAGGCCTGGCGCGCGGCGGACGGTTCCTGGTGTTCTTCCGGCTGGCCCCAGTTATTCTTGGCCGGCGGGATCAGCACGTCGAGAATGCGTTCTTCGGCCATTTCTTCGGCGCGGGTGCGGTTTCTTTCGATCGATTGCAGGCGTACCATTTTGATCGCAGAATCGGTCAGATCGCGGATAATCGAATCCACTTCTTTACCAACATACCCCACTTCGGTGAATTTTGTCGCTTCAACCTTGATGAATGGCGCATTGGCCAGTTTAGCCAGGCGACGGGCGATTTCGGTTTTACCGACGCCGGTCGGGCCGATCATCAAAATATTTTTTGGCGTTACTTCATGGCGCAGCTCTTCGTTGAGCTGCATGCGGCGCCAGCGGTTGCGCAGGGCAATGGCGACGGCACGTTTGGCCTTGCTCTGGCCGATAATGTAACCGTCCAGTTCGCTGACGATCTCGCGCGGAGTCATTTCAGACATAGTATTCGGTCCTTACGCTTTGGAAGGCAATTCTTCGATAGTGAGGAAATGGTTGGTGTAGATACAGATGTCACCGGCGATGCCGAGGGATTTCTCGACGATGTCGCGGGCGCCCAGATCGGTATTTTCCAACAACGCGCGAGCGGCAGACTGGGCGTACGGGCCGCCGGAACCGATCGCGATCAAATCATTTTCAGGCTGTACTACGTCACCGTTGCCGGTGATGATCAGCGAGGCGTTCTCGTCGGCGACGGCCAGCAAGGCCTCCAGACGACGCAGCATACGGTCGGTACGCCAGTCTTTTGCCAGCTCCACGGCGGCTTTCACCAGGTGGCCCTGGTGCATTTCCAGTTTACGTTCGAAGAGCTCAAACAGCGTGAAGGCGTCAGCGGTGCCCCCGGCGAAACCGGCGATCACTTTATCGTTGTACAGGCGACGTACTTTCTTGACGTTGCCCTTCATCACCGTATTTCCCAATGTTGCCTGGCCATCACCACCGATGACCACCTGGCCGTTGCGACGTACGCTTACAATTGTTGTCACGAGCAGACCCTCGTTGCAGACGGAAAGAAGCCCTCGCAGCGCCGGTCGGCACCGGCACTACGAGGCATATTGAGAGTATAGATGGGGGAGGATTAACGCTTTTCAACCCCCAACGGAGAGGGGAATGCAACTTGACATGCCAACGCCCTTCAGGCGCGAAAGTGTTTTATCGGCTGCAGCGCGGCTGCTGAACGGCCCGAGCACCACGCGATTCCAGCCGCCGCCATTGGTAATGCGACTTTCAATGCCTTCAAACGCCAGCCGGGCACGTACCGATTCTGCCTGATCGGTGGCGCGGAACGAGCCGCACTGCACCATCCAGCGCTGTTTCGATTCCTGCTTGGCGGTTTCCTGCTTCGCTTCCGGTTTAGGCTGCGGTTTTGCTTCAGGCTGTTTGGTCTGCACCGGCGGCGTGACGGCCGGCTTGGGCTGTTGCTGCACCGGAGCCGAACCGCTGTTGAACGGATTACGTGGCTGGTTCACCTGCTGCTGTTGCTGCTGTTGCTGTTGCAACTGTTGTTGCCGTTGCTGCATCTGCTGGCGGCTACTGCCCTGCGCCGCCATCGCATCGTTGTACGGCACTTCGTTCAGTTGGGTCGGCCGTTGCTGCATATCTGCCTGCATCTGCTCCAGCAGTTGGCGCTGTTCTGGCGTCAGTTGGGTTTTGGAGTTCACTTCACCGCCGGCCGTTGGTTCGGTCGGGGCCTGTACGCCAATCTGGCGGTTTTCCAGCTCTTTGATATAACGCCAGCGTTCTTCCGGCTTCGGTGGCAGGCCATTGCCCGGCCGGCTGCTGTGCGTAGGCAACAGCGGTGCGTCGTCCGGTTTGTTGTGCGTAATGAAATAAAGGCCACCGACAAAGATCACCAGCAGGGCAACAGCAAGCGCCACCACGGTTTTAGATACCTTCGGAGAACTGCTTTTTTTTACGGCTGGGGGTTTTGCGCCGCGCTCCAGAGCGCCCGCGGCTTACATAGTCTTTCTGTGCCACTATTCTTCCGCTGTGTCTTTATAAGGAATTAAGTCCGTCATGTTACTGAACCCTAAAATATTTGACTAGCGTTTAGGAGCAGCGGTGCTGCCTCTGACGATCAGTTCGCTGTCCAATAAGCGGGAACCGCTGGCGACTGCCTGTCCGTGCAGTTGTTCCAGCAGCAGTAACATGGCCTGCTGACCAATCTGATAGCGCGGTTGCGCCACCGTGGTCAATGGCGGGTCGCAATACTGCACCAGCTTGATGTCGTCGAACCCGACAATCGACAGATCCTGCGGTACGCGCAGGCCCAATCGCTTCGCCTACGACAACACGCCGATCGCCATCACATCGCTGTGACAGAATACCGCCGTTGGCGGTTTTGGCAGCGCCATCAGCGCCGCCAGCGCTTGCGCGCCTGCCTCGTAGGTGAAATCACCCCGGGTAATATAGCTGCTTTCGACGGTAATGCCATTACGACGTAATGCCTGAATGTAACCTTGCAGACGATAATGGCTGAGTGGCATCTGCTCCGGCCCGGCGATACAGGCGATGTGCGTGTGGCCGAGCTGATGCAGATAGTGCACCGCTTCGAAGGCGGCAGTGAGGTTGTCGATGTGCACCGTCGGCAATTCCAGTTCAGGTGCAAATTCATTGGCCATCACCATCGGCGGCAGGTTGCGCTGCTCTTCCTTGCTGGCGTCGAACGGCAGGTTGGAGCCCAACAGCAGCATACCGTCAATCTGTTTGGTGATTATCAGGTTAACGAAGGTGCGTTCCTGCTGATTTTGCTGCGCGCAGTCGCCGATCAGCACCAGGTAACCCTGCTGCGCAGCGGTCTGCTCGATCCCCTGGATCACGTCGGCGAAAAACGGGTCGCAGATGTCCGGCACGATCACCAGGATGGTGCGGGATTCGTTGCGCTTGATGTTGCGTGAGAGTGCATGGGGAGAGTAGCCCACGGCCAGTACGGCCTGTTCCACTTTCTGACGCGTCGGCGTTGACACCTTTTCCGGGTTCATCAACGCACGCGATACGGTAGCCGTTGAAACGCCCGCCATTTCGGCAACGTCTTTCATGGTCGCCATGGATAGTTCTTTCTTGTGTTCCAACGCCTTTCTCCTTGCGCCAGCCCCATGCCAACGCGACTACTGCAATACCCGACCTCGCTGACGTCGCCTGTTCAGCGTTGGCGGGCAGGTATGCTCACAAATGACAAAAAACCTTAGCAGACATTCTAAACAGATTACGTTCTGCTTTTGTTACCTAATTTGCATAAAAAATGTGACTTAGGAAGGTTTTTTCGCGTTCGCTCGCAAATTCAAGGGTAAACGTTTGCTTAACAGGAACTGAATCAGACTTTTCTGGGTTCAACTGTCGATGGGATCGACATCCAGCGTCCATTTTACTTTGCGTGCCTGCGGCAGCGTCCCGATCAGCGGCAGCGAACTTTTCATCAGTTGCTGCAACACGCGTCGCGACGGGTGCTGCAACAGCAACTGCCAGCGGAAACGGCCGCCGCGCTTGGATTGCAGCGCCGGCACTGGACCCATGATCCACAGCGACTCGTCCTTTAGCGGGCTGGCTTCCAGTAAGTTGCGCAGCTGCTGGAGGAATAGCGGCGCCTGCTGATTATCGTGATCGTCCGAACGCAGCAGAATATGGCTGGTATACGGTGGTAGAAACACGCTGTTACGCTCCGCCAGCGCCTGTTTGGCAAAGGCGTCGTAACCCTGTTGCAGCAGGATTTGCAGCAACGGGTGCTCCGGGTGGTGGGTTTGCAGCAACACTTCGCCCTGTTTGCCGGCGCGGCCGGCACGGCCGGACACCTGGGTATACAGCTGGGCAAAGCGCTCGGCGGAGCGAAAGTCGGCGGAAAACAGCGCGCCGTCCACGTCCAGCAGCGCCACCAGCGTGACGTCCGGGAAGTGGTGCCCCTTGGCCAGCATCTGGGTGCCGATCAGAATACGTGCGCCACCGCGGTGGATATCCGCCAGATGCTGTTCCAGCGAGCCTTTGCGACTGGTGGTATCGCGATCGATGCGGGTAATTGGCGTGTCCGGGAACAGCGGCGTCAGTTCATTTTCCAACTGCTCGGTGCCGACGCCGACCGATACCAGGTGGGTTGAGCCGCATTGTGGACACTGGTGCGGCACCGGGCGCTGGCTGTCGCAGTGGTGGCAACGCAGTTGGCGATGATTCTGGTGCAGCGTGTAATAGCGGTCACAGCGCTGGCATTCGGCTATCCAGCCACACTCGTGGCATAGCAACGCCGGCGCGTAACCGCGACGGTTGAGGAACAGCATGACCTGATTGCCGTTCTTGAGATGATGCTGCATGCTTTTCAACAACGGCTGCGACAGGCCGACTTTCAATGGCAGGCCTTTCAGGTCAATCAGATGCTGCGCCGCCGGTTTGGCGTTGCCGGCGCGCTGGGTTAATTTTAACTGGCGGTATTTCCCCAACTGCACATTGTGCAGCGTTTCCAGCGCTGGGGTGGCGGAGCCCATCACCATCGGAATGTTTTCTGCGTGCGCGCGAAACACGGCCAGGTCACGTGCGTGATAGCGCCAGCCTTCCTGCTGTTTGTACGAACTGTCGTGCTCTTCGTCGATGATGATCACGCCCAAGCGGGCAAACGGCGTAAACAGGGCAGAGCGCGTGCCGATGACAATCGCCGCTTCGCCGCTGCCGCGCCCGCAGCCATACCGCCAGACGTTCGCTGTCGTTGAGGCCGGAGTGCAGAACCTCGACCGGCGCATTGAAGCGTTCGCGAAAGCGGGCAATAGTTTGTGGCGTTAGGCCGATTTCCGGCACCAGTACCAGCGCTTGGCGGCCCTTGGCCAGAATGTTTTCCAGCACGCTGAGATAGACTTCCGTTTTGCCGGATCCGGTGACGCCTGCCAACAGCCAGGCGGCAAACTGTTGATCCTCGCTGCGTATGGCACCGACGGCGGTGGCCTGCTCGGTATTCAGCCGCAGTCGCTCGCCCAGCACGGCGAAATCGCGCCGCCAGTCCTGTGTGGCGACGGCCTGAGCACGCAGGTCAACCAGCCCCTTGGCGCGCAGCGCCTGGAGCGCAGGCTCGCTCAGTTCCAGTTCGCTGACCTGATGACGGTAAACCGGCCGCTGCAGTAGCGCAGCCAGCGCCTGTTGCTGCTTGGGCGCGCGTTTCAGGCTTTCCGGCGGGGTGGCGCGCCCCTGCTCGGTGGCGAACCATTGCCATAGCGGGGCGGCCTCTGCGGGTTTGCCCTGACGCAGCAGGATCGGTAGCGCATGAGACAGCACTTCGCCAAGCGGGTAGTGGTAGTACTCGCTGGCCCAGTTGAGAATACGCCACAGGCTGGGTGAAAACAGCGAGGTGTGATCGATGACGCTGTCGATCGGCTTCAGTTTTTCCAGCGGTACCTCGCTGGCTTCACTGCAGCCGGTTACGATGCCGATCGAGCGTTGCCGTCCCCAGGGAACGCTGACGCGTGCACCCATGACCGGTTGCACGCCATGCGGCAACAGATAGTCGAAGGTACGAGCGAGGGGAACCGGTAAAGCAACGTGAACAACGGGCATGAGGTCATCCAGGAGGTAAAGATTGTCGGCTAGTTTACACGCTAGCCGTTCAAATGTACGGATCCGATTGCGCGGGTGATATTATTCTGTATAATTTGCCGCCTTTGGTATAATTCGATACCAAAAAATTATCATCAATCACGTGTGGTGTCTGGCGAAACAGGGCTGGATAGCGACACGGCCTTAACTGAGGTTTCCCCATGAAACAAGGTATCCACCCAAAATACGACGTTGTTACTGCAAACTGCTCTTGCGGTAACGTGATCACCATCCGCTCTACAGTGGGTCACGATCTGAACCTGGACGTGTGTGGTCAATGCCACCCGTTCTACACTGGCAAGCAGCGTGACGTTGCTACCGGTGGCCGCGTTGACCGCTTCAACAAGCGTTTCAGCGTACCAGGCGCTAAGAAATAAGATTTCTTATCGTCCGATAAAAAAGGCGCCTCAGGCGCCTTTTTTGTTTTTGTCGCCTGCGTTGGCAGACGGCATTCAATATTCCCAGGTATCGGGATCCACACCCAGTTCGCGCATCAGCACTTTCGCGGCTTCCGGGATTTCATCGTTGCGCTCTTTGCGCAGGTCTTCATCGTTCGGCAGCGGCTGGCCGGTAAAGGCATGCAGGAACGCTTCGCACAGTAATTCACTGTTAGTGGCGTGGCGCAGGTTATTCACCTGGCGACGGGTCCGTTCATCGGTGAGGATCTTAAGAACCTTCAGCGGAATGGATACCGTGATTTTTTTTACTTGCTCGCTTTTTTTACCGTGTTCAGCGTAAGGGCTGACATACTCGCCGTTCCACTCAGCCATGGGACACCTTAAATTTGTCAGAAAAATTACAAAATTCTAAAAACCGGCTAATTATGCCCGATCTTCACTGTTCTCACTAAATAAATGTCAACTTTACGCGACCAAAGTCACTGATTGCTGTCGATCGATAGCTTTAGACTATGCTTAGCGCAACAACATCTTAACGTCATATCAAATCGCTATAATTTTAGCGGGTATTATGCCGATGCTCAATCTATACGCAAAGAAGTTTAGATGTCCAGATGTATTGACGTCCATCCTTCTTGCGATTAATCTTTAGGCCTCATTCACCGTATTCGAGAGCCGAGCCCCCTAATGACGCGTAAACCCGCCACCATCGCCGTGCGCAGCGGCCTGAACGATGACCAACAGTTTGGCTGCGTTGTTCCACCGATTCATCTGTCCAGCACCTATAACTTCACCGACTTTAACCAGCCGCGAGCCCATGATTATTCGCCGGCGCGGCAACCCGACGCGTGACGTGGTACAGCGTGCGCTGGCCGAGCTGGAAGGCGGTGCTGGTGCGGTGATGACCGGCAGTGGCATGTCGGCGATCCATCTGGTGACGACGGTACTACTGCAACCCGGCGATCTGCTGGTGGCACCGCACGACTGCTACGGCGGCAGCTATCGGCTGTTTGACAGCCTGAGCAAGCGTGGCGCCTATCGGGTGCTGTTTGTCGATCAGAGCGACGAGGCTGCGTTGCAACAGGCGTTAGCGCAAAAACCAAAGTTGGTGCTGATCGAAAGCCCGAGCAACCCGCTGTTGCGGGTGGTGGATATTGCCGCCATCTGTCAGGCGGCGCATGCCGCCGGTGCGCTGGCGGTGGTGGATAACACCTTCCTCAGCCCGGCGCTGCAGCAGCCGATTGCGCTGGGGGCGGATCTGGTGGTTCATTCCTGCACCAAATACCTTAACGGTCACTCCGACGTGGTTGCCGGCGCGGTGATTGCCAAAGACGCCGAGCTGGCGGTGGAGCTGGCGTGGTGGGCGAACAATATCGGCGTCACCGGCGGCGCGTTTGACAGCTACCTGCTGCTGCGCGGTATGCGCACGCTGTCGCCGCGCATCAAGGCGGCGCAACACAACGCCGATGCGATTGTCGGTTATTTACAGCAGCAACCTTTGGTCAAAAAGCTGTATCATCCTTCCCTGCCGGAAAACCCAGGCCATGAGATTGCGCGCCGGCAACCAACGCGGTTTTGGCGCGATGCTCAGTTTTGAGCTGGACGGGGACGAGGCAGTACTGCGCCGCTTCCTGTCGGCTCTGGAGTTGTTCACATTGGCGGAATCGCTGGGTGGGGTGGAAAGCCTGATCTCGCATGCGGCGACCATGACCCACGCCGGCATGGCGGCGGATGCGCGAGCGGCGGCTGGCATTTCCGAAAGCCTGCTGCGTATTTCCGTGGGTATTGAAGACAGTGAAGATTTGATTGCCGATCTGGAACGCGCTTTCCAGGCGGCGGCAACGAGGTAAGCATGAATGCAATTGCGGTAGCAGGGCCGGTCAGCGGGCGTCAACTGCACAAATTTGGCGGCAGCAGCCTGGCGGATGTGAAGTGTTATCTGCGGGTGGCCGGAATTATGGCCGAATACAGCCAGCCGGGCGATCTGATGGTGGTATCGGCGGCCGGCAGCACCACTAACCAACTGATTAACTGGCTCAAGCTGAGCCAGAGCGATCGCCTTTCCGCGCATCAGGTTCAACAGGCGCTGCGCCGCTACCATAGCGAGCTGATTAGCGGCCTGTTACCGCCGGAAACCGCCGAGCCGTTGATTGCGGCATTTATTCACGATCTGGAGCGTCTGGCGGTGCTGCTGGACGGCAACGTCGATGACGTGACCTACGCCGAAGTGGTGGGGCACGGTGAAATCTGGTCGGCGCGCCTGATGGCGGAAGTGCTGAAGAAACTGGATATGCAAGCGGCCTGGCTGGATGCGCGCGATTTTCTGCGCGCCGAACGTGCGGCGCAGCCGCAGGTGGATGAAGGACGCTCCTACCCGCTATTGCAGCAGTTGATGGCACAGCATCCGGGCCGACGCCTGGTGGTGACCGGGTTTATTTCGCGCAACGACGCCGGTGAAACCGTGCTGTTGGGGCGCAACGGCAGTGACTATTCCGCCACGCAGATCGGCGCCTTGGCCGGCGTTGAGCGGGTCACTATCTGGAGCGACGTCGCCGGGGTGTACAGCGCCGATCCGCGTAAAGTGAAAGACGCCTGTCTGCTGCCGCTGTTGCGGTTGGACGAGGCCAGCGAACTGGCGCGCCTGGCGGCACCGGTATTGCACACCCGTACTTTGCAACCGGTATCCGGCAGTGATATCGATCTGCAACTGCGCTGCAGTTATCAACCGGAGCAGGGCTCTACGCGCATTGAGCGGGTGCTGGCCTCGGGCACTGGCGCGAAAATCGTCACCAGCCATGATGACGTCTGCCTGATCGAGCTGACGGTTGCACCCCAGCATGATTTCAAGCTGGCGCAAAAAGAACTGGATCTGGTGCTGAAACGCGCGCAGATCAAACCGCTGTCGATTGGCATCCACACCGATCGCAGCCTGATTCAGCTGTGCTATACCGCAGAAGTGGCCGGTAGCGTACTGCGCGTTTTGCAGCAAGCGGCGTTGCCGGGGACCTTGCAACTGCGGGAAGGGCTGGCGCTGGTGGCGCTGGTTGGTGCCGGCGTGTGTAAGAACCCGCTGCACAGCCATCGGTTCTATCAGCAGTTGAAAGATCAGCCGGTGGAGTTTATCTGGCAGGCGGAAGACGGCATCAGCCTGGTGGCGGTACTGCGTCAGGGGCCGACCGGCTTGCTGATCCAGGGGCTGCACCAGAGCCTGTTCCGGGCCGAAAAGCGTATCGGCCTGGTGCTGTTCGGCAAAGGCAATATTGGTTCGCGCTGGCTGGAACTGTTCGCACGTGAACAAAAAAACCTGTCTGCCCGTACCGGTTTTGAATTCATTCTGGCCGGAGTGGTGGACAGTCGTCGCAGTCTGCTCAATTACGACGGACTGGATGCCAGCCGCGCGTTGGCGTTTTTCGATGACGAAGCGCAGGAACTGGACGAAGAGTCGCTGTTTCTGTGGATGCGTGCTCATCCGTTCGACGATCTGGTGGTGCTTGACGTTACTGCCAGTGAAAACCTGGCGGATCAGTACCTGGATTTCGCCAGTTACGGTTTCCATGTTATTAGCGCCAACAAACTGGCCGGCGCGTCCTGCAGCGATACCCATCGCCAGATTCGCGACGCGTTCGCAAAAACCGGCCGCCATTGGCTGTATAACGCTACCGTGGGTGCCGGTTTGCCGGTGAACTACACGGTGCGCGATCTGCGTGATAGCGGCGACAGTATCTTGGCGCTCAGTGGTATTTTCTCCGGTACGCTGTCGTGGCTGTTCCTGCAATTCGACGGCACGGTGCCGTTTACCGAACTGGTTGATCAGGCGTGGCAGCAGGGGCTGACCGAACCCGATCCGCGCGTTGACCTTTCCGGACAGGACGTGATGCGCAAACTGGTGATTTTGGCGCGAGAGGCCGGTTATGACATCGAACCGAATCAGGTGCGGGTGGAATCGCTGGTGCCGGCAGGTACTGAACAGGGCTCGGTCGATCAGTTCTTTGAGAATGGCGATGCGCTGAATCAGCAGATGCTGCAACGCTTTGAGGCCGCCAGTGAAATGGGGCTGGTGTTGCGCCACGTGGCACGCTTCGATGCCAACGGCAAGGCGCGCGTCGGGGTGGAGGCGGTGCGACCAGAGCATCCGCTGGCGTCGCTGCTGCCGTGCGACAACGTGTTTGCCATTGAAAGCCGCTGGTATCGCGATAACCCGTTGGTGATCCGCGGGCCGGGCGCCGGGCGCGATGTCACCGCCGGAGCGCTGCAGTCGGATCTCAATCGTTTGGCACAGCTGCTGTAATCCCTCGAGCGCGGCTTGCCGCGCTCTGTGCGTAGTCTGTCTCTGGGCGCTGCCTGCGGCGCCCGGAACTCAATCCTCGATCGTGAAATTCTCTCGCCTAGCCGATGAGGATTAATCATCTTATTGCCCCAATTTTCCTGTTGACTCTTTAGCCAACTTGCGGCATTTTCTATCTAGACGTCTAAACGTATAGACGCTTATTAAAATGAAATAAAACAGCGATCGACGAGAGGCAGACAGGGTATGAGTTTTTTCCACGCAAACCAGCGAGAAGCGCTGAACCAAAGCCTGGCGGAATTAAACGGCCAGATTAACGTATCGTTCGAGTTTTTCCCGCCGCGTACCAGCGAAATGGAAGACACCCTCTGGCAGTCGATCGATCGTTTGAGCAGCCTCAAACCCAAATTTGTCTCCGTCACCTATGGCGCAAACTCCGGTGAGCGCGATCGCACCCACAGCATCATCAAGGGGATTAAGGATCGTACCGGGCTGGATGCGGCGCCGCACCTGACCTGTATCGATGCCTCACCGGCGCAGTTGCGCGCTATCGCCAGCGATTACTGGAACAGCGGTATTCGCCACATTGTGGCACTGCGTGGCGATCTGCCGCCGGGCAGTGGCAAACCGGAAATGTATGCCACCGATCTGGTGACGCTGCTGAAAGACGTCGGGGATTTTGACATTTCGGTAGCGGCCTACCCGGAAGTGCACCCGGAAGCCAAAAGCGCCCAGGCGGATCTGATTAACCTGAAGCGTAAGATTGACGCCGGTGCCAACCGTGCCATCACGCAGTTTTTCTTCGACGTGGAAAGTTACCTGCGTTTTCGCGATCGTTGCGTGGCCGCCAGCATCGACGTGGAGATCGTACCGGGCATTTTGCCGGTATCCAACTTCAAGCAGTTGCAACGTTTCGCTACCATGACCAACGTACGGGTGCCGAGCTGGATGACCAGTATGTTCGAAGGACTGGATGATGACCCGGAAACACGCAAAATGGTCGGTGCCAACATCGCGATGGATATGGTGAAGATCCTCAGCCGCGAAGGCGTAAAGGATTTCCACTTCTATACGTTGAACCGCGCCGAGATGAGCTATGCGATTTGCCATACGCTGGGCGTGCGGCCAATAGCGGCGGCCTGATAGATAGATGAACGATGCAAAAAAGCGCTGTATAAACAGCGCTTTTTTTATCGCGGTTGGAAAGACGAGGAAAGGAGGTGCGATCGCACCTCCTGCTTGCCAACTTAGCCGGTATTGCGCATCCCGGCGGCGACGCCGGCGATGGTGACCATTAATGCCTGCTCGACGCGTGCGTCTTGCTGGCCGTTTTCCTCTTGCTGACGTGAGCGGTGCAGCAGCTCCGCCTGCAGAACGTTCAGCGGATCGGTATAGACGTTGCGCAGCGCGATGGATTCAGCAATCCACGGCAAATCGGCCATCAGGTGATCGTCGTTGGCGATGGTCAGCACCACTTTGATGTCGCTGTCCAGCTGATCGCGCAGCTGTTTGCCCAACGGCCACAGAGACTTGTCTACCAGGCGCTGATCGTAATATTCCGCCAGCCACAAATCGGCTTTGGCGAACACCATTTCCAGCATGGCGATACGCGTCGAGAAGAACGGCCAGTCGCGACACATCGCCTCCAGCTGATCCTGCTTGCCGGCTTTCACCGCTTCTTGCAGACCGGCGCCGGCGCCCAGCCAGGCGGGCAGCATCAGGCGGTTCTGCGTCCAGGCGAAGATCCAGGGGATGGCGCGCAGGCTTTCTACGCCGCCGTTCGGGCGGCGCTTGGCCGGGCGTGAGCCCAGCGGCAGTTTGCCCAGCTCCAGCTCCGGTGTGGCGGCGCGGAAGTAGGGGACGAAGTCCGGATTTTCACGCACGTAGCCACGATACATTTTGCACGAGGTGTCGGACAGCTCGTCCATCAGCGTACGCCACTCTTTCTTCGGTTCCGGCGGTGGCAGCAGGTTGGCTTCGAGAATGGCGCCGGTATACAGCGCCAGGCTGCTGATGGTGACTTCCGGCAGGCCGTATTTGAAGCGGATCATTTCGCCCTGCTCGGTAACGCGCAGGCCACCCTTCAGGCTGCCCGGCGGTTGGGACAGCAACGCGGCATGCGCCGGTGCACCGCCACGGCCGATAGAACCGCCGCGCCCGTGGAACAGCGTCAGTGCGACCCCGGCTTTTTCGCAGGTTTTGATCAGCGCATCCTGCGCGCGATACTGCGCCCATGATGCCGCCATGACGCCGGCGTCCTTGGCCGAGTCGGAATAGCCGATCATCACCATTTGCTTGCCCTGAATGAAGCCGCGATACCAGTCGATATTCAGCAACTGGGTCATCACGTCGTCGGCATTATTCAGATCGTCGAGGGTTTCGAACAGCGGGGCGACCGGCAGCGCGAACGGGCAGCCGGCTTCCTTCAGCAGCAGATGCACCGCCAGCACGTCGGATGGCGTGCGCGCCATCGAAATCACGTAGGCGGCAATCGAGCCCTCTGGCGCTT
The DNA here is from genome assembly GCF_900635445.1 of Serratia odorifera. Classification (NCBI taxonomy): domain Bacteria; kingdom Pseudomonadati; phylum Pseudomonadota; class Gammaproteobacteria; order Enterobacterales; family Yersiniaceae; genus Serratia; species Serratia odorifera. Next base: position 1,376,638 of record NZ_LR134117.1, on the reverse strand, counting down.
CGGCAATCACCCGGCAGGTTTCCAGCACTTCCTGAGTGTCCGCGCTTGGTTGCCACTTCAATGGCACCAGTGGACGCTTGGAATTCAACTCGCGGATCAGGAATGCCTGTTTATCCGCTTCTGACCAGCTTTCATAGTCGCCCAGCCCCAGATAGCGCGTCAGTTCGGCGATCGCTTCGGTATGGCGGGTGCTTTCCTGACGCACGTCGATACGCACCAGTGGCACGCCGAAGCAGCGCACGCGGCGCAGGGTATCCAGCAGTTGGCCATTGGCAATGATGCTCATGCCGCACGCCACCAGCGATTGATAACAGGCGTACAGCGGCTCCCACAGCTGCTCGTTGTTCACCAGCAGGTCGTGCGGGCGTAGCATGCGTTCGCCCTTAAGGCGGCCTTCCAGGTACGCCTGTGAGCTCATCAACTGGCTGCGCAGGCGTTTCATGATTTCACGATACGGTTCTTGTACCGCGTCACCGCCGGCCAGCTCGCGCAGTTCCGGTGTACATTCGGTCATCGACAGTTCGGAAACCAGCACCTGAATATCGCGGGTGAATAGATCGCAGGCTTTCCAACGGCTCAGCAGCAGCACGTGGCGGGTGATTTCGGCGGTGACGTTCGGGTTACCGTCGCGGTCACCGCCCATCCAGGAGGTGAAGCGCACCGGCACCGCTTCCACCGGCAGGCGGTAGTCGATGGTGTTTTCCAACTGCTCGTTCAGTTCGCGCAGGAAGGCCGGGACGCCCTCCCACAGGCTGTTTTCCACTACCGCAAAGCCCCATTTGGCTTCGTCGATCGGCGTCGGTCGATTGTGGCGAATTTCGTCGGTATGCCACGATTGGGCAACTAACTGACGCAAACGGCGCATGATCTTGTTGCGTTCGTAATCGGCCAGGTCGTTGTGGTCAAGCTGGCTGAGGCAGCTATTCACTTCCACCAGTTTGTGGATCAGCGTGCGGCGGGTGATTTCCGTCGGGTGCGCGGTCAGCACCAGTTCGATCGACAGCTGATCTACCGCATCCTGCAGCGCTTTATTGCTGAGCTTTTTGTCTTTCAGCCGGCTGAACAGCTGCGTCAGCACTTCCGGGTTGCTGGCCGCTTCGCCGTTGGGCGAAATACTGTGGTACTGCTCGGCGACGTTGGTCAGATTGAGGAACTGGCTGAAGGCGCGCGCCACCGGCAACAGTTCGTCGTTGGACAGGTTTTGCAGCGTGTTCAGCAATTCCTGACGGTGCGCCTCGCTGCCGGCGCGTGACGATTTGGAAAGCTTACGGATGGTTTCAACGCGATCGAGAATATGCTCACCCAGCGCTTCTTTAATGGTTTCGCCGAGCAATTTGCCGAGCATACTGACATTACTTCGCATTGCCGAATATTGTTCGTTCATATAACCCCTGACCCATTTCGATATGATTTTTATCTTGTAAGTAAATTTCACGCGTGAGGCGAAGGGCGCCTGTTCCATGCAATCGCGTGCCTGTCCAATGGTCAATTGACACTATTTTTAGCAAAAAAACATCAAAATCGGCGCTTTTTCTGAAATTTAATTACGCCCCGCGGGTTATCAGTCTGGCTTATCACGCGAGCGTTCTACGCCTTTATAGGTAGGGGCATGATAAGACATTGCCCCTATCATTTCTCTGGTTTATTGATGGCAGAAATGATCGACCAATTGGCCCAACAGCTTGCGCGTCGGCTCGATAAAGGCGGTATCAATGTATTCATCAGGCTGGTGGGCCTGATTGATTGAACCCGGTCCCAGCACCAGCGTCGGGCAGACTTCCTGTACGAAAGGCGCCTCGGTGCAATAGTTGACCACTTCGGTGCGCGAGCCCAGCAGCTTTTCGATCACCGCGACCATATGATGATCGGTTGGGCACTCATAGCCGGGGATCGGCGGGTGCAGTTCGTCAATGGTCAAGCGTCCTGGCCAGCGTTCGCTGACCGGCGCCAGCGCGCTGTGCAGCAGTTCGTTGATGTTATCCAGCGTCATGCCCGGCAGCGGGCGAATATCCATATGCAATTCACAGCAGGCGCAGATACGGTTAGCCGCATCGCCGCCATGGATATGTCCAAAGTTCATCGTCGGATACGGCACGGCAAAGGCTGGATTGTTATAGCGTTGCTGCAAGGTGTTACGCAGTTCCATTAAATGGCCAATGGATTCATGCATCAGATCGATGGCATTGACGCCGCGCGCCGGATCGCTGGAGTGGCCGGATTGTCCGGTGATACGAATCGCATTGGAAATATGCCCCTTGTGCGCCCGCACCGGTTGCAGCGAGGTCGGTTCGCCGATAATGGCGAAATCCGGCCGGATCTGACTGGAGGCGGCAAAATAGCGCGCACCGGCCATGGTGGTTTCTTCGTCGGCGGTGGCCAGCACATACAGCGGTCTGGTCAGTTTGCTGGCGTCAATGTCACGTACTGCATCGAGAATAAAGGCGAAGAATCCCTTCATGTCGGCGGTGCCGAGGCCGTACAGCTTGTTGTCGTGTTCGGTCAGGGTGAACGGATCGCGCGTCCAGCGCCCTTGATCGTAGGGCACGGTATCGGTGTGGCCGGCCAGCAGCAGGCCGCCGCTGCCTTCGCCGATACTGGCCAGCAGGTTGAACTTGTTGCGGGTGTCCGGTACCGGCTGCACGTCGACACGGAAGCCCAAATCACTAAACCATCCGGCCAACAAGTTGATTAATGCTTCATTACTCTGATCGAGAGCGCCATCGGTGGCACTGATCGAAGGAGTGGCGATCAACGCCCGGTACAGCTCAATAAATGGAGGTAATTTCATCTTCACTGTTGACAGCCTTTGGTTAGGATAGTATCAATATTCATGCATTTATTTTGAATAAAAATACAGTAAGCTGGAGCGTAAGGGAACCCGAAGCCCGGATGTTTATAAAAACATCAACGCTCACCCACGTGGGCGATCGGCGTAACAACGCGAGTGAGCCCTGCTACCGGGGTCGCAAGCGACCACATTGCACGTTTAGAAGGTGAAAGGCCACATGTTGAATACGCTGATTGTTGGTGCCAGCGGCTATGCCGGAGCAGAGCTCACGGCTTACCTGAATCGCCACCCACATATGAACATAACCGCTTTAGCGGTTTCAGCGCAAAGTGCAGATGCAGGAAAATTGCTTTCCGATCTGCATCCCCAGTTGAAAGGTATCGTCGATCTGCCGCTGCAGCCGCTGGTTGACGTTGCACAAGCGGCCAAAGGCATCGACGTGGTGTTCCTGGCCACCGCCCATGAAGTCAGCCATGACATTGCACCGGCGTTCCTGGCTGCCGGCTGCGTGGTGTTCGATCTGTCCGGCGCCTTCCGCGTACAGAGCGCCGAGTTTTATCAGCAATATTACGGTTTCGAACATCAACATGCCGATTTGCTGGAACAGGCGGTATATGGACTGGCGGAATGGCAGAGTGAACATATCAAACAGGCGCAGTTGATCGCGGTGCCGGGCTGCTACCCGACCGCCGCCCAATTGGCGTTGAAACCGTTGCTCGAACAGCAGTTGCTGAATCTCGATCAGTGGCCGGTGATCAACGCCACCAGCGGCGTCAGCGGTGCCGGGCGCAAGGCCAGTGTGAATACCAGTTTTTGTGAAGTCAGCCTGCAGCCGTATGGCCTCTTCAACCACCGTCATCAGCCGGAAATCGTCGCGCACCTGGGGACGCCGGTCATCTTTACGCCACATTTGGGGAATTTCCCACGTGGTATTTTGGCCACCATCACCTGTCGCCTGAAGGCCGGCGTAAGCGCCCAGCAGGTAGCGGCCGCTTACCAGGCCGCCTATCACGACAAACCGCTGGTGCGGCTGTATGCCAACGGCGTGCCGGCGCTGAAGGCGGTGGTTGGCCTGCCGTTCTGCGATATCGGTTTCGCGGTGCAGGGCGAGCATCTGATCGCCGTGGCGGCAGAAGACAATCTGTTGAAAGGCGCGGCCGCACAGGCGGTGCAGTGCCTGAATATTCGTTTTGGGTTCCCGGAAACCCAGTCACTCCTTTAAATCAGCGTGAGTAAACAGCGATGAATCCGTTAATTATCAAGTTAGGTGGCGTGCTATTAGACAGCGAAGAAGCGCTGGAGCGTTTGTTTACCGCGCTGGACAGCTATCGCGCCCAGTATCAACGTCCGTTGGTGATCGTTCACGGCGGCGGCTGCGTGGTGGATGAGCTGATGAAGCAGCTTGCCCTGCCGGTGGTGAAGAAAAACGGTCTGCGGGTTACTCCGGCCGATCAAATTGACATTATTACCGGCGCGCTGGCCGGCACCGCCAACAAGACCTTGCTGGCATGGGCGGTGAAGCATCAAATCAATGCGGTCGGCCTGAGCCTGGCGGATGGCGGCAGCGTTACCGTGACTCAGCTCGATCCGGCGCTGGGCCACGTTGGCAACGCGCAGCCGGGTTCGCCGCTGCTGGTACAGACCTTGCTGACGGCCGGTTATCTGCCGGTAATCAGTTCGATCGGCATTACCGCCGAAGGGCAACTGATGAATGTGAACGCCGATCAGGCCGCGACGGCGCTGGCCGCCACGCTGGGCGCCGATCTGATCCTGTTGTCGGACGTCAGCGGTATTCTCGACGGCAAAGGCCAGCGTATTGCAGAAATGACGGCGCAAAAAGCGGAACAGCTGATCGCACAAGGCATTATTACCGATGGTATGGTGGTGAAGGTGAACGCGGCGCTGGATGCAGCCCGTACCCTTGGCCGCCCGGTAGATATCGCCAGCTGGCGCAATGCGGAAAAACTTCCGGCCCTGTTTAACGGCGAGTCTATCGGCACCCGGATCCTCGCTTAAATCAAGAATTAAAAAGGAATCAACAACATGCAAAACCAAGGCATCAAAAAAATCGTTCTGGCGTACTCCGGTGGCCTGGATACTTCCGCCATCATTCCGTGGCTGAAAGAAAACTACGGCGGCTGTGAAGTGGTCGCTTTCGTTGCGGATATTGGCCAGGAGCGCGGCGATCTGGAAGGCGTTGAGCAAAAAGCGCTGCAATCCGGTGCCTCTGAATGCCATGTGGTCGATCTGCGTGAAGAGTTTATTCGCGATTACGTTTATCCGGTGCTGCAGACCGGCGCGCTGTATGAAGGTACCTATCTGCTGGGAACCTCGATGGCGCGGCCAATCATTGCCAAGGCGCAGGTTGAGCTGGCGCTGAAAGTAGGCGCCGATGCGCTGTGCCATGGTGCGACCGGCAAGGGCAACGATCAGGTGCGTTTCGAAACCACCTACACCGCGCTGGCGCCGCAGTTGAAAGTGGTGGCGCCGTGGCGTGAATGGAATCTGCGTTCCCGTGAGGCGCTGCTGGATTACCTGAAAGAGCGCAATATTCCGACCACCGCATCGCTGGAAAAGATCTACAGCCGTGACGAAAACGCCTGGCATATCTCCACCGAAGGCGGCGTACTGGAAAGCCCGTGGAACGCGCCGAACAAAGATTGCTGGGTATGGACTGTCGATCCGCAGGACGCGCCGGACCAGCCTGAGCAAGTCACCATCACCGTCGAAAAAGGCCGCGTGGTGGCGGTGGACGGCGAAGCCTTGACGCCGTACCAGTGCCTGGAAAAACTGAACGTGCTGGGCGCCAAACATGGCGTTGGTCGTATCGACATCGGTGGAAAACCGCCTGGTGGGCATCAAGTCCGTGGCTGCTACGAAACCCCGGGCGGCACCATCATGGTGGCGGCGCTGCGTGGCATTGAGCAGCTGGTTCTGGACCGTGACAGCTTCAAATGGCGTGAACAGCTGGGCTTGGAAATGTCCTATGTCGTTTACGACGGTCGCTGGTTTGCGCCGCTGCGTCGTGCCATCCAGGCCTCGGCCGAAGCGCTGGCGGAAGAGGTTAACGGTGAAGTAGTGCTGCAACTGTACAAGGGTCAGGTCACGGCGATTCAGAAGAAATCCACCAACAGCCTGTATTCGGAAGAGTTCGCCACCTTCGGCGAAGACGAAGTTTACGATCATAGCCATGCCGGCGGCTTTATCCGTCTGTTCTCACTGTCTTCACGCATCCGTGCGCTGAACGAAAAGAAAAAGTAAGTTTTCTCGGCGGTGACGTTGAGGGGCGCACGCTGTTGCGCCCCCGATGTTCTGAGCGACAAGCATAAAATATTCAGGAGCAAGATTATGGCACTTTGGGGCGGACGGTTCAGTCAGGCGGCGGATCAGCGGTTCAAACACTTAAATGACTCACTGCGTTTCGACTATCGTCTGGCAGAGCAGGATATCGTTGGCTCCGTGGCCTGGTCAAAAGCGCTGGTGACCGTCAACGTACTGACGGCGCAGGAGCAGCAGCAACTGGAACAGGCATTGAACGCATTGCTGCAACAGGTGCAGGCCGATCCGTTGGCGATTGTGCAAAGCGATGCCGAAGATATTCACAGCTGGGTGGAGCAGCAGCTGATCGACAAAGTCGGCGATCTGGGGCAAAAAGCTGCACACCGGGCGTAGCCGTAACGATCAGGTGGCGACCGACCTGAAACTGTGGTGTAAACAGCAGATCGGTGAACTGCATCAGGCCATTGTGCAATTGCAGCAGGCGCTGGTGGCAACCGCTGACGCCAATCAGGACGCGGTGATGCCGGGTTATACCCACCTGCAACGCGCACAGCCGGTGACCTTTGCACACTGGTGTCTGGCGTATGTCGAAATGCTGGCGCGCGACGAAAGCCGCCTGCAGGATACGCTGAAGCGTCTGGACGTCAGCCCGTTGGGCAGCGGTGCGCTGGCCGGCACCGCATACCCGATCGATCGCGAACAGCTGGCGGGCTGGCTGGGTTTTGCATCGGCAACCCGCAACAGTCTGGACAGCGTGTCCGACCGCGATCACGTGCTGGAACTGCTGTCTAATGCGTCGATCAGCATGGTGCATCTGTCGCGCTTTGCCGAAGACCTGATCTTCTTCAACAGCGGTGAAGCGGCGTTTGTCGACCTTTCCGATCGGGTGACTTCCGGCTCTTCCCTGATGCCGCAGAAGAAAAACCCGGATGCGCTGGAACTGATCCGTGGCAAGTGTGGCCGCGTACAGGGCGCATTGACCGGTATGATGATGACGCTGAAAGGCTTGCCGTTAGCCTATAACAAAGACATGCAGGAAGATAAAGAAGGGTTGTTCGATGCGCTCGACACCTGGATGGACTGTCTGCAGATGGCAGCGCTGGTGCTGGACGGTATCCAGGTGAAGCGCCCGCGTTGCCAGGAGGCGGCGGAGCAGGGCTATGCCAATGCCACCGAACTGGCGGATTACCTGGTTGCCAAAGGCGTGCCGTTCCGCGAAGCACACCATATCGTCGGTGAAACGGTGGTGGAGGCTATTCGGCAAGGCAAGGCGCTTGAAGCATTGCCGCTGGCGGACTTGCAAAAGTTCAGCAGCGTGATTGGTGACGACGTGTATCCGATACTGTCGCTGCAATCGTGCCTCGACAAGCGTGCCGCCAAGGGCGGGGTATCGCCGCAGCAGGTCGCCAGCGCCATTGCCGAGGCAAAGCAGCGTCTGGCGTAACGCCAACGGCCAGTGAACATGGTAAAGGCGCGGCATGATGCTGCGCCTTTTGCTTTGTTGGCATGTATGACGCAAAAACCGGGCGGGTACCCGGTGAGTGGGATGCTTTGGCTGGTGAGGTTACTCGCCCGGACAGCGCTGGCAGCGTTCGGATTCGGCGGTCCCCAGTTTCAGCTTGGCCTGCAAGTCGCGCAGCGCGGTACGCAGCCCTTCTTCGATTACCGGATGGTAGAACGGCATGTCCAGCATTTGGTTGATGGTCATCTGCTGTTGATGCGCCCAGGCCAGCAGGTGCGCGATGTGTTCGGCGTCCGGGCCGATCATTTCGGCACCCAGGAAGCGACCGCTGCCCTGCTCGCCATAAACATGCAGCATGCCTTTGTTACGTAGCATGACGCGTGAACGCCCCTGGTTTTCGAACGACACCGCGCCGACCTCAAAGCAGCCGCAGGCGCTGAACTTCTGGCTGAGTTCGCGGAAGGTGGCACCGACCATGGCGATTTGCGGATCGGAGAACACCACCGAAATCGTGCTGCGGCGCAGGCCCGGTTTGACTTCCGGGTAACTGCCGGCATTTTCCCCGGCAATGCGCGCCTGATCGCTGGCTTCATGCAGCAGCGGCAACTGATTACTGGCATCACCGGCAATGAAAATATGCGGCACGCTGGTCTGCATGGTCAGGCGATCGGCCTGCGGCACGCCTTTGGCGTCCAGCTCCAGATGGGTGTTTTCCAGTCCCAGTTTATCCACGTTGGGCCGGCGACCGGTAGCGGCCAATACGTAATCCACCAGAATTTCCTGCGGGTTGCCATCCTGCCCCGATAGCGGATGAAGACCTGGTCGCCCTCACGCTGCATCATGTCTACCTTGACGTCCGGATCGAGGTAAAACGCCTCCCCCAGCGTCTGGCTGGCGTATTGGCGCACCGTGCTGTCGGTCAATGGACCCACCGCGCCGCCAACGCCGAACACTTTGGTATCCACTCCCAGACGATGCAGTGCCTGGCCCAGTTCCAGACCGATGACGCCGGGGCCGAACACTGCTACCGAGCGCGGCAGATCGTCCCAATCGAACACTTGATCGTTGACGATCAGGCGATCGCCGAGAGCGTCCCAGGCGGCTGGCCAACTGGGGCGTGAACCGGTAGCGATGACGATGCGCTGGGCCGTGATGCGGGTATGTTCGTCCACCTGCAAGGTATTGTCGTCAATAAAGCGGGCATAACCGCTGATTTTGTCGTCCGCCGGAATGCTGTCGACGCCTTCTTGCACAAAACCGACGAACCGGTCGCGCTCGCGTTTGACGCGCGCCATCACTTCGCGGCCATTGATCGTGGTGTTGCCCGCCGGATGCACGCCGAAACCAGGGGCGCGTTCGATATGGTGCACCGCCTCTGCCGCGGCAATCAGCAGTTTGGAGGGCATGCAGCCCACGCGTGCACAGGTAGTACCGTAAGGGCCGCCTTCAATCATCACCACGCTCGGGGTGGAAAGTTTGGCTGCGCGGTAAGCGCCAAGCCCGGCGGTGCCGCCGCCGATCACCGCGACGTCTACATTCAGCTGTTTCATGTCAACACTCCGCTAGGATAAAAAAAGGCGGGTCATTTCACTGAGCCCGCCAAACGTTCACGTTGGATTTGCTTTTACTTATAAATCAGGCTGACAGGAATGATTCCAGATCGTCGCTGCCGCCAATGTGACGCCCGCCGATGAACACCTGCGGTACGGTAGCGCGGCCGCTGACGGCGCGCAGGCTGACGGTGGTGGCATCTTTGCCCAGCACGATTTCTTCATACTGAATACCGCGTTCTTGCAGCATCTGTTTTGCCTTGGCGCAGAATGGGCAGCCAGGTTTGGTGAACAGCGAAACGGATTCCTGCACTTTGAATTCCGGCGCCAGGTATTTCAGCATGGTGTCGGCGTCAGACACTTCAAACGGGTCGCCTGGCTTGTTGGGTTCAACGAACATTTTCTCAACCACGCCGTTGCGCACCAGCATCGAATAGCGCCATGAACGTGGGCCAAAGCCCAGATCGGCTTTTTCGACCAGCATGTTCATACCCTTGGTGAATTCACCGTTGCCGTCTGGCACAAAGGTGATGTTTTCAGCGTGTTGATCGGCCTTCCAGGCATTCATTACGAAAGTGTCATTGACGGATACGCACAGGATGCCGTCGACGCCGTGCTGTTTGAACACGTTGGACAGCTCGTTATAACGTGGCAAATGGCTGGAAGAGCAGGTTGGCGTGAATGCGCCCGGCAGTGAGAACACAATCACGGTTTTGTTTTTGAACAGGTCATCAGTGGTTACATCAATCCATTGGTCGCCCTGGCGAGTGTGGAAAGTAACCTGAGGGACTTTTTTGCCTTCTTGACTGGTAAACATTGAATAACCCCTTAATTAGGAAAAATAATTTTTTGCTGTTGACGTCATGTCGTTTGCTTGGTGGACATTATTCACGCTAGGGCTTGATAGATCTAATCGCTGATTGCTATCTTATCTATCGCTACGAGCTATCGTGGCCTGGAGGGAAACAATGAATATTCGTGATTTAGAATACCTGGTCGCCTTGGCCGAGCACCGCCACTTCCGGCGCGCTGCCGACTCATGCCATGTCAGTCAACCAACGCTCAGTGGGCAGATCCGTAAACTGGAGGACGAACTGGGCGTAATGCTGCTGGAACGCACCAGCCGTAAAGTGCTGTTCACCCAGGCGGGTCTGCTGCTGGTGGAGCAGGCGCGCACCGTTCTGCGGGAAGTCAAGGTGCTGAAAGAAATGGCCAGCCAGCAGGGGGAAGCCATGTCGGGGCCGTTGCACATTGGTCTGATCCCGACCGTTGGGCCGTATCTGCTGCCACAGATTATCCCGACGTTACATAAAACGTTCCCGAAACTGGAAATGTATCTGCACGAAGCGCAAACCCAGCAGCTGCTGGCGCAGCTCGACAGCGGCAAGCTGGACTGTGCCATTCTGGCGCTGGTGAAGGAAACAGAAGCGTTTATTGAAGTGCCGCTGTTCGATGAGCCAATGAAGCTGGCGGTGTATTCGGATCACCCATGGGCACAACGTGAGCGCGTGGCGATGCCGGATCTGGCGGGCGAAAAACTGCTGATGCTGGAAGACGGGCACTGTCTGCGCGATCAGGCGATGGGCTTCTGTTTCCAGGCCGGTGCGGACGAAGACACCCATTTCCGCGCCACCAGCCTTGAAACGCTGCGTAACATGGTAGCGGCCGGCAGCGGCATTACGCTGTTGCCGTCATTGGCGGTGCCAAACGCGCGTGAGCGCGACGGCGTGTGCTATCTCGACTGCTACAAACCGGAACCGAAGCGCACCATTGCCCTGGTGTATCGCCCCGGTTCCCCTTTGCGCAGCCGCTATGAGCAGTTGGCCGAGGCGATCCGCGAGCACATGCAGAGTTACATGGGCTCGGTGTTAAAACAGGCGGTTTAAGCCGTTTAACGCCGCCACCCGATAGGCTTCGGCCATGGTCGGATAGTTGAAGGTAGTATTAACGAAATACTCGATGGTATTACCTCCATTCTTCTGTTCCATGATTGCCTGGCCGATGTGGATGATCTCCGCCGCACGCTCGCCAAAGCAGTGAATGCCCAGGATTTCCAGCGTGTCGCGGTGGAACAGGATCTTCAGACTGCCGACGCTCATGCCGGCGATCTGTGCGCGCGCCAGATGCTTGAACTGGGCGCGGCCCACTTCGTACGGCACTTTCATCGACGTCAGTTCCTGCTCGGTTTTGCCGACGGAGCTGATTTCCGGAATGGTGTAGATCCCGGTCGGGATGTCTTCAATCAGATGCGCGTTGGCTTCCCCGGAGGCAATGGCCTGCGCGGCAATGCGACCCTGATCGTAGGCCGCCGACGCCAGGCTCGGGTAGCCAATTACATCACCGACGGCATAGATATGCGCCAGCGCCGTCTGGTACATGCTGTTTACCTTCAGCAGGCCGCGGCTGTCGGATTCCAACCCGACGTTTTCCAGACCCAGCGCGTCGGTGTTGCCGGTACGACCGTTGGCATACAGCAGGCAGTCGGCTTTCACCTTTTTGCCCGATTTCAGATGCACGATGACGCCGTCTTCGGTGCCTTCAATTTTCTCGAACTCTTCGTTGTGACGGATCACCACGCCATTGTTCCAGAAGTGATAAGACAGTGAGTCCGACATTTCCTGATCGAGGAACGCCAGCAACCGGTCGCGGGTGTTGATCAGATCAACCTTGACGTTCAGGCCGCGGAAAATCGACGCGTATTCGCAGCCGATCACCCCGGCACCATAGATAATGACGTGGCGCGGTTCATGGCTCAATTCGAGAATGGAATCACTGTCATAAATACGTGAATGGGTAAAATCAACGCTGGCCGGGTGATAGGGCCGCGAGCCGCAGGCGATTCACGATGTGATCGGCGCGGATGGTATCTTGGGTGCCGTCCTGATAGGTAACGCTGACGGTATTGGCATCGATAAAACGCGCATCGCCGGCAAACAGTTTGCACTGGTTGCGCTCGTAAAAGCCTTGGCGCATGCGGGTCTGTTGGTTAATGACGTTGTCGGCGTGGCGGAGAATGTCAGGGAACGTGGCGCTGAGCGTACGGGAGTTATTGTAGAGCGGGTTCTGGTTGAATTCGATAATACGGCTGACGGCGTGGCGGAGGGCTTTGGACGGGATTGTGCCCCAATGGGTACAGCCGCCGCCGACATTATTGAACCGCTCGATCACCGCCACTCGGGCGCCTTGTTTAACCAGTCCCATGGCGGCGCCTTCACCACCAGGGCCCGAGCCGATAACAATGGCATCAAATTGATAGTGCTGTTGCATGTGAGGTTAGACCTATTCTTATACAAAATTACAACGGTATCTTAACATCATAGCGCTGTGCGCCCAATCACCATTAGGCTTTTTGAGGCAAAGCACAATCTGCACGGGTTGGAATTGTGAGCAGGCGCGTTTGTATAAATGCTGTTGCAATAAAATTTGCTATATTGCCACCCTTACGGCGTTAGACTGAGTGAATGGAATTTATCTGGATATGCATATGGGCGTCAGAGCACAACAAAAAGAACGGACGCGTCGCTCTTTGATCGAAGCGGCGTTCAGCCAGCTGAGCGCCGAGCGCAGTTTTGCCAGCCTGAGTCTGCGAGAGGTTTCTCGTGAGGCAGGTATTGCGCCAACCTCGTTTTATCGCCACTTTCGCGATGTGGATGAGCTGGGGTTGACCATGGTCGACGAGAGCGGCCTGATGCTGCGCCAACTGATGCGGCAGGCACGCCAGCGCATCGCCAAAGGCGGCAGCGTGATCCGTACCTCGGTCTCGACGTTTATGGAGTTCATTGGCAATAACCCCAATGCATTTCGCCTGTTGCTGCGTGAGCGCTCCGGTACGTCCGCGGCTTTTCGTGCGGCGGTTGCGCGCGAAATCCAGCATTTTATCGCCGAACTGGCGGATTACCTCGAACTGGAAAACCATATGCCACGCAGCTTCACCGAAGCTCAGGCCGAAGCCATGGTCACCATCGTGTTCAGCGCCGGCGCTGAAGCGTTGGATATCGACATCGAGCAGCGGCGTCAGTTGGAGGAGCGGCTGGTACTGCAATTGCGGATGATTTCCAAAGGAGCCTATTACTGGTATCGCCGCGAGCAAGAAAGATCATCTGTCACCCACGTATAAGAAGGTAAAAAGTAATGGAAAAACCAGGCCGTGAGAATGGCACCTTACTGCTGGCGTTGATTGCCGGCCTTTCGATCAACGGTTCTTTCGCCGCGTTGTTCAGCTCGGTGGTACCGTTTTCGATCTTCCCGCTGATCGCACTGGTGTTGGCGGTGTACTGCCTGCATCAGCGTTACCTTAACCGGGTGATGCCGGACGGCATGCCCAAGTTGGCCGCGGCGTGTTTCGTGCTGGGTTTATTGATATACAGCGCCATCGTACGTGCGGAATACCCGCAAATCGGCTCGAACTTCCTGCCATCGATCCTTTGCGTGGTGCTGGTGCTGTGGATTGGCATCAAACTGAAGACGCGCAAGACGCTGGGTGGTCAATCGCAGCCATAATGCTGCCGGCCCGGGTGTCCCGGGCCTTATTGCTGCCGGTTGGCGCTAGACGCGTTTTTCCAACAGTACGCCGCATTCCATATGGTGGGTGTAGGGGAACTGATCGAACAGCGCCAGGCGGGTAATGTCATGCGTGGCCTGCAAGGTATCCAGGTTGGCGCTCAGCGTTTCCGGGTTGCAGGAAATATACAGGATGCGTGGATAGGCCTGTACCATCTTCACCGTTTCGTCATCCAGCCCACTACGTGGCGGATCGACAAAAATTGTCTCACAGTTATAGCTGCTTAAATCAATGCCTTGCAGACGATTAAAGCTGCGTACGCCGTTCATCGCCTGGGTAAACTCTTCCGCTGCCATACGAATGATTTGCACATTGTCTACCTGATTGGCGGCGATATTGTATTGTGCGGCGGCCACCGATGGCTTGGCGATTTCCGTTGCCAGCACGCGATCGAAATTGCGCGCCAGCGCCAGAGAAAAGTTACCGTTGCCGCAGTACAGTTCCAGCAAATCCCCCTTGGCATGCCGTGTGACGTCCAGCGCCCATTCCAACATGGCAACGTTTATCGCCGCGTTGGGCTGGGTGAAGCTGTTTTCCACCTGGCGGTAAATCATGTCGCGCCCTGCGACCGGCAGCACTTCATCGATGTAATCGTGATCCAGGGTGATTTTCATTTTAGAGGCGCGGCCAATCAGTTGCAGATCGAAACCCTGGGCGCGCAGATCATCGCGCAATTGCTCCGCGTGCCGTTGCCATTCATCGTCCAGCTTGCGGTGGTACAGCAGCGACGCGATGATTTTACCGCTTCGGGTTGACAGGTAATCGATCTGGAACAGTTTGCGGCGCAGAACGGGCTGCGGTTTGATGGCGGCGATCAGCGCGGTCATCAGGCGGTTGATCAGTTCGCTGGCGGCGGGAAAGCGGTCAACGCGAATCCGCTGCTTGGTCTGCTGGTCGAACATGATGTGGTACATCTCATCATCGTCGTGCCAGATGCGGAATTCGGCGCGCATACGGTAATGGCTCACTGGCGAGCGGAACACTTCCGGCTCGGGTGCCCCGAACGGCGACATCATGGACGCCAGCCGCTGGGTTTTCTCCGTCAGCTGTTCGTCGTAGCGTTCAATAGGCAGGTTCTCGGGCGTCATGGTCTTCTCGTCAGTCAAATTGGATCAGCGGGGATTGTAGGGAATTGGGCAGTGAAGTCCAGTTTTGTCAGCCTTATTATTTGTTACATTATTGGAAGTCTAGACATCCATTTACATTGATCGTAGCATTGCTGTCCGGCCTCAAGCAGCGAGTGAAAAGGGAATCCGGTGAGAATCCGGAGCTGACGCGCAGCGGTAAGGGGAAGTCACGGCGATAGCATATATTAATGCAGACACTGTCCACTGCTGGATGGGAAGTCATCGCCCGGTGTCGATTGGGTTGCGCAATCGACAAGTCCCAAGCCCGAAGACCTGCCGGTACTACGTCGCATTATTCATGACTGTCGCGAATCACCAGTCCATGAACCTGCGGCATCCGCAGATATGTTTGGATGCTTTTCCCAATGACAATGATAAAAAATACGCTGCTGTCGGTGGTTACCTCCGTCACGGCCTTTTCTGGATGGGCGCAAGACAACACCACGACCAATCACAGCGATAAACTGGTGGTTACCGCCAACCGTTTTCCTCAGCCGGTATCTTCGGTTCTGGCGCCGACCTCCGTCGTCACCCGTACTGATATCGATCGCTGGCAGGCCAAAAGCCTGACCGATGTGATGCGCCGTTTGCCGGGAGTGGATATTGCCCAGAACGGCGGCTTGGGGCAAAACAGCTCGCTGTTTGTACGTGGCACCAATTCCAGCCACGTATTGGTACTGATCGACGGCATCCGTCTGAATCAGGCTGGCGTCAGCGGCTCTTCCGATCTCAGCCAAATTCCTATTTCGCTGGTGCAGAAAATTGAATATATCCGTGGGCCGCGTTCGGCGGTGTATGGCTCCGACGCGATTGGTGGCGTAGTCAACATTATCACTACGCGAGAAAACAACGGCACTACGCTTTCCGCCGGGCTGGGTTCCAACGGCTATCAGGCGTATGACGCATCGACCCAGCAGCCGCTGGGGGACGACACCGTGGCAACGCTGGCGGGCAACTATACCTATACCAAAGGGTATGACGTGGTGGCTTATGGCAATACCGGCATGCAAAGCCAGCAGGATCGTGACGGTTTCATGAGCAAGTCGCTGTATGGCGCCATACAGCACCAGTTTACCGAACAGTTCAGCGGTTTCGTGCGCGGTTACGGCTATGACAACCGCACGGCCTATGATAGCTATTATTCACCGGGCGCTGCGCTGGTGGATACACGCAAGCTTTATAGCCAGACCTGGGACAGTGGGGTACGTTACCAGCAGGGCATTTATGCGACGCAGCTGATTGGCAGCTACAGTCACAGTAAAGACTACAACTATGATCCGCGTTTAGGCCAGTACGCCAGTTCGGCGCGACTGGACGATGTGGAACAGTACAACCTGCAATGGGGTAACACGCTGCAGGTCGGGCGTGGCACGGTGAGCGCCGGCGCCGATTGGCAGGATCAGAAAATCAAACCGAACACCGCCTCGGTGAGCGAAGAGAAAAGCCAGCGCAATACGGGCCTGTACCTGACCGGTCAGCAACTGGTTGGCCCGGTGACGCTGGAAGCCGCCGTGCGTGGTGACGACAACTCCGAATTTGGCTGGCACGGCACCTGGCAGACCAGCGCGGCCTGGGAGTTTGTCGAAGGATATCGCCTGGTGGGGTCTTACGGCACCGCCTTCAAAGCACCGAACATGGGCCAGCTGTATAGCGACTTTTATGGCAATCGCGATCTGAAACCAGAAGAAAGCAAGCAGTGGGAAGGTGGCTTCGAAGGGCTGACCGGGCCAGTGACCTGGCGCGTTTCTGCTTACCGTAATGACATCGACAACCTGATCGACAGCGATCCGGTGAGCTACCGTTATTACAACATCGGTAAAGCGACCATCAAAGGCGTTGAGGCGACCGCTTCGTTTGAAACCGGCCCGTTGACGCATCAGATTGGCTACGACTACGTTGACCCGCGCAACGCCAAAACCAATGAGGTTCTGCTGCGCCGCGCCAAACAACAGGTGAAGTATGAACTGGATTGGCAGGTCTATGACCTGGACTGGGCGGTGACCTATCGTTATCTGGGGCAGCGTTTTGACAAAGATTACAGTAGCTACCCGAGCGAGACGGTCAAACTCGGCGGCGTCAGCCTGTGGGATCTCGCCGTTTCGTATCCAGTCACATCACATCTGACAGTTCGTGGTAGAATTGCCAACCTGTTTGATAAAGATTATGAGACGGCATATGGCTACGCTACTCCAGGAAGAGAATACTCCCTCACTGGAAGCTATACCTTCTAATTCCACCGCGACTCCACGCCCGACGGTGTTGGTATTTGATTCCGGCGTCGGTGGACTTTCGGTGTATCAAGAGGTCCGGCAATTGCTGCCGGACCTGCACTATATATACGCTTTCGATAACGTGGCGTTTCCGTACGGCGAAAAGTCTGAACAGTTTATCGTTGAGCGGGTATTGGAGATTGTCGGCGCGGTGCAGCAACGTTACCCGTTGGCGATTGTCATTATTGCCTGCAATACCGCCAGCACCGTTTCCCTGCCAGCCTTGCGCGCACGTTTCAGTTTCCCGGTAGTGGGTGTAGTACCCGCCATCAAGCCTGCCGCCAAGCTGACCGCCAACGGCATCGTTGGCCTGCTGGCGACGCGCGGTACCGTACAGCGTAGCTATACCCATGAGCTGATCGCCCGTTTTGCCACCGACTGCAAAATCGAACTGCTGGGTTCTTCGGAGCTGGTTGAACTGGCAGAAGCAAAGCTGCATGGCGAAGAGGTGCCGTTGGCGGCGTTGAAGAAGATCCTGCAACCGTGGCTCAGCATGCGCGAGCCACCAGACACGGTCGTGTTGGGTTGCACTCATTTCCGCTGTTGGCCGACGAGCTGATGCAGGTATTACCGCAGGGCACCCGCCTGGTGGATTCCGGTGCGGCAATCGCCCGTCGGGCTGCGTGGTTGATCTCGTCCCAGGAAAATTTGCGATCATCGCAAGAAGAGAACGTTGCCTATTGTATGGCGTTAAATGACGATACCGATGCTTTATTGCCCGTTTTACAGAGTTATGGCTTCAATTCGTTGAAAAAACTGGCGATATAACGGCGATTTGATTAAATGTTCGACGGTTGAAAAGTTTTTTGAAATTAGGGGTTGCGGCCTTCTGAGAACTCCCTATAATGCGCCTCCACTGACCGGGAACGACGACTGCTTAAACGCAAGACGAACCACCCAGTCAGTGAGACGAAAGCGAAATAAACGCTTGACTCTCAGGGCGAAAAGCGTAGTATACGCAGCCCGCGCCGATGAGTTTTAACGCCGGCGATGCTCTTTAACAATTTATCAGACAATCTGTGTGGGCACTCACAAGACGATATCCAGCTGCTTCGGCAGCAAAAAAATATCAAGTCTTGAAGAGTGACTACTGAAGTAAAATTCATTTAGTGAATCTTTGAGCACCGCTTCACGAGTTGAAGCAAATCAAGCTTTTAATTGAAGAGTTTGATCATGGCTCAGATTGAACGCTGGCGGCAGGCCTAACACATGCAAGTCGAGCGGTAGCACAGGAGAGCTTGCTCTCCGGGTGACGAGCGGCGGACGGGTGAGTAATGTCTGGGAAACTGCCCGATGGAGGGGGATAACCACTGGAAACGGTGGCTAATACCGCATAACGTCTACGGACCAAAGAGGGGGACCTTCGGGCCTCTTGCCATCGGATGTGCCCAGATGGGATTAGCTAGTAGGTGGGGTAACGGCTCACCTAGGCGACGATCCCTAGCTGGTCTGAGAGGATGACCAGCCACACTGGAACTGAGACACGGTCCAGACTCCTACGGGAGGCAGCAGTGGGGAATATTGCACAATGGGCGCAAGCCTGATGCAGCCATGCCGCGTGTGTGAAGAAGGCCTTCGGGTTGTAAAGCACTTTCAGCGAGGAGGAAGGCCAATAGCTTAATACGCTGTTGGATTGACGTTACTCGCAGAAGAAGCACCGGCTAACTCCGTGCCAGCAGCCGCGGTAATACGGAGGGTGCAAGCGTTAATCGGAATTACTGGGCGTAAAGCGCACGCAGGCGGTTTGTTAAGTCAGATGTGAAATCCCCGCGCTTAACGTGGGAACTGCATTTGAAACTGGCAAGCTAGAGTCTCGTAGAGGGGGGTAGAATTCCAGGTGTAGCGGTGAAATGCGTAGAGATCTGGAGGAATACCGGTGGCGAAGGCGGCCCCCTGGACGAAGACTGACGCTCAGGTGCGAAAGCGTGGGGAGCAAACAGGATTAGATACCCTGGTAGTCCACGCTGTAAACGATGTCGATTTGGAGGTTGTGCCCTTGAGGCGTGGCTTCCGGAGCTAAACGCGTTAAATCGACCGCCTGGGGAGTACGGCCGCAAGGTTAAAACTCAAATGAATTGACGGGGGCCCGCACAAGCGGTGGAGCATGTGGTTTAATTCGATGCAACGCGAAGAACCTTACCTACTCTTGACATCCAGAGAACTATCCAGAGATGGATGGGTGCCTTCGGGAACTCTGAGACAGGTGCTGCATGGCTGTCGTCAGCTCGTGTTGTGAAATGTTGGGTTAAGTCCCGCAACGAGCGCAACCCTTATCCTTTGTTGCCAGCGGTTCGGCCGGGAACTCAAAGGAGACTGCCAGTGATAAACTGGAGGAAGGTGGGGATGACGTCAAGTCATCATGGCCCTTACGAGTAGGGCTACACACGTGCTACAATGGCGTATACAAAGAGAAGCGAACTTGCGAGAGTAAGCGGACCTCATAAAGTACGTCGTAGTCCGGATTGGAGTCTGCAACTCGGACTCCATGAAGTCGGAATCGCTAGTAATCGTAGATCAGAATGCTACGGTGAATACGTTCCCGGGCCTTGTACACACCGCCCGTCACACCATGGGAGTGGGTTGCAAAAGAAGTAGGTAGCTTAACCTTCGGGAGGGCGCTTACCACTTTGTGATTCATGACTGGGGTGAAGTCGTAACAAGGTAACCGTAGGGGAACCTGCGGTTGGATCACCTCCTTACCTAACGATATTCGATTGTGCAGTGTCCACACAGATTGTCTGATGAAAAGTAACGAGCAGAAATACCTTAATAGGCTTGTAGCTCAGGTGGTTAGAGCGCACCCCTGATAAGGGTGAGGTCGGTGGTTCAAGTCCACTCAGGCCTACCACTTCTCTCCTATGCTGCGTTATGGCGCCGCTTGCATATTTCAATATGCGTCGCGACACCACGCCTTGCCTAGAAGAAAAGTAGTAAATCGAAGGTCTCTGTCAGTGACTGTATGGGGCTATAGCTCAGCTGGGAGAGCGCCTGCCTTGCACGCAGGAGGTCAGCGGTTCGATCCCGCTTAGCTCCACCATATAGGTCCTTGAATTTCAATACTTCAGAGTATATTGGCAACAGTATGCTGCGAAGTATTTTGCTCTTTAACAATCTGGAACAAGCTGAAAATTGAAACATGACGGCTGAAACTTGTCCCCCGTAGCAGTTTGGGATGAGGAGTAACCTGTCATAGAGTCTCTCAAATGTAGCAATACGATGATGTCGAAAGACACCTTCGGGTTGTGAGGTTAAGTGACTAAGCGTACACGGTGGATGCCTAGGCAGTCAGAGGCGATGAAGGGCGTGCTAATCTGCGATAAGCGTCGGTAAGGTGATATGAACCGTAATAACCGGCGATACCCGAATGGGGAAACCCAGTGTGTTTCGACACACTATCATGTCATGAATACATAGTGGCATGAGGCGAACCGGGGGAACTGAAACATCTAAGTACCCCGAGGAAAAGAAATCAACCGAGATTCCCCCAGTAGCGGCGAGCGAACGGGGAGGAGCCCAGAACCTGAATCAGTTCTTGTGTTAGTGGAAGCGTCTGGAAAGTCGCGCAGTAAAGGGTGATAGCCCCGTACACTAAAATGCATTAATTGTGAGTTCGATGAGTAGGGCGGGACACGTGACATCCTGTCTGAATATGGGGGGGACCATCCTCCAAGGCTAAATACTCCTGACTGACCGATAGTGAACCAGTACCGTGAGGGAAAGGCGAAAAGAACCCCGGCGAGGGGAGTGAAATAGAACCTGAAACCGTGTACGTACAAGCAGTGGGAGCACCTTCGTGGTGTGACTGCGTACCTTTTGTATAATGGGTCAGCGACTTATATTTTGTAGCAAGGTTAACCGAATAGGGGAGCCGTAGGGAAACCGAGTCTTAACTGGGCGTCTAGTTGCAAGGTATAGACCCGAAACCCGGTGATCTAGCCATGGGCAGGTTGAAGGTTGGGTAACACTAACTGGAGGACCGAACCGACTAATGTTGAAAAATTAGCGGATGACTTGTGGCTGGGGGTGAAAGGCCAATCAAACCGGGAGATAGCTGGTTCTCCCCGAAAGCTATTTAGGTAGCGCCTCGTGAACTCATCTTCGGGGGTAGAGCACTGTTTCGGCTAGGGGGCCATCCCGGCTTACCAAACCGATGCAAACTCCGAATACCGAAGAATGTTATCACGGGAGACACACGGCGGGTGCTAACGTCCGTCGTGAAGAGGGAAACAACCCAGACCGCCAGCTAAGGTCCCAAAGTCATGGTTAAGTGGGAAACGATGTGGGAAGGCACAGACAGCCAGGATGTTGGCTTAGAAGCAGCCATCATTTAAAGAAAGCGTAATAGCTCACTGGTCGAGTCGGCCTGCGCGGAAGATGTAACGGGGCTAAACCATGCACCGAAGCTGCGGCAGCGACGCTTAGGCGTTGTTGGGTAGGGGAGCGTTCTGTAAGCCTGTGAAGGTGTACTGTGAGGTATGCTGGAGGTATCAGAAGTGCGAATGCTGACATAAGTAACGATAAAGCGGGTGAAAAGCCCGCTCGCCGGAAGACCAAGGGTTCCTGTCCAACGTTAATCGGGGCAGGGTGAGTCGACCCCTAAGGCGAGGCTGAAAAGCGTAGTCGATGGGAAACAGGTTAATATTCCTGTACTTGGTGTTACTGCGAAGGGGGGACGGAGAAGGCTAGGCTAGCCGGGCGACGGTTGTCCCGGTTTAAGCGTGTAGGAGGGTGTTCCTGGTAAATCCGGAATGCCGTTAACTCTGAGGCGTGATGACGATGCACTACGGTGCAGAAGTAGTTGATGCCAAGCTTCCAGGAAAAGCCTCTAAGCATCAGGTAACACGAAATCGTACCCCAAACCGACACAGGTGGTCAGGTAGAGAATACCAAGGCGCTTGAGAGAACTCGGGTGAAGGAACTAGGCAAAATGGTGCCGTAACTTCGGGAGAAGGCACGCTGGCGCGTAGGTGAAGTCCCTTGCGGATGGAGCTGAAGCCAGTCGCAGATACCAGCTGGCTGCAACTGTTTAATAAAAACACAGCACTGTGCAAACACGAAAGTGGACGTATACGGTGTGACGCCTGCCCGGTGCCGGAAGGTTAATTGATGGGGTCAGCCGCAAGGCGAAGCTCTTGATCGAAGCCCCGGTAAACGGCGGCCGTAACTATAACGGTCCTAAGGTAGCGAAATTCCTTGTCGGGTAAGTTCCGACCTGCACGAATGGCGTAATGATGGCCAGGCTGTCTCCACCCGAGACTCAGTGAAATTGAACTCGCTGTGAAGATGCAGTGTACCCGCGGCAAGACGGAAAGACCCCGTGAACCTTTACTATAGCTTGACACTGAACATTGAGCCTTGATGTGTAGGATAGGTGGGAGGCTTTGAAGCGTGGACGCCAGTCTGCGTGGAGCCAACCTTGAAATACCACCCTTTAATGTTTGATGTTCTAACTCGGCCCCCATAATCTGGGGTGAGGACAGTGTCTGGTGGGTAGTTTGACTGGGGCGGTCTCCTCCCAAAGAGTAACGGAGGAGCACGAAGGTTAGCTAATCACGGTCGGACATCGTGAGGTTAGTGCAAAGGCATAAGCTAGCTTGACTGCGAGAGTGACGGCTCGAGCAGGTGCGAAAGCAGGTCTTAGTGATCCGGTGGTTCTGAATGGAAGGGCCATCGCTCAACGGATAAAAGGTACTCCGGGGATAACAGGCTGATACCGCCCAAGAGTTCATATCGACGGCGGTGTTTGGCACCTCGATGTCGGCTCATCACATCCTGGGGCTGAAGTAGGTCCCAAGGGTATGGCTGTTCGCCATTTAAAGTGGTACGCGAGCTGGGTTTAGAACGTCGTGAGACAGTTCGGTCCCTATCTGCCGTGGGCGTTGGAAGATTGAGAGGGGTTGCTCCTAGTACGAGAGGACCGGAGTGAACGCACCACTGGTGTTCGGGTTGTCATGCCAATGGCACTGCCCGGTAGCTAAGTGCGGAAAAGATAAGCGCTGAAAGCATCTAAGCGCGAAACTTGCCTCGAGATGAGTCTTCCCTGGGCCTTTAAGGCCCCTGAAGGAACGTTTAAGACTAAGACGTTGATAGGCTGGGTGTGTAAGTGCAGCGATGCATTGAGCTAACCAGTACTAATGATCCGTGAGGCTTAACCTTACAACACCGAAGGTGTTTTAGAGACGAAGATATTCAGCTGGTTCCGAGATTGGTTCTGATGGCTTTACGTGAAGTGAAGCGGTTGGAATGAAACAGAATTTGCCTGGCGGCAATAGCGCGGTGGTCCCACCTGACCCCATGCCGAACTCAGAAGTGAAACGCCGTAGCGCTGATGGTAGTGTGGGGTCTCCCCATGCGAGAGTAGGACACTGCCAGGCATCAAACACACGTTATCAGAGTGACACCTGATAATGGCAAAACCCAGAAGGTTTGCCGGCTTCGCAAGAAGCAACGTAACAGAACCGGTGGAGCGGTAGTTCAGTTGGTTAGAATACCTGCCTGTCACGCAGGGGGTCGCGGGTTCGAGCCCCGTCCGTTCCGCCACTTATTTACATTATGCCTGCTTACCCAGCAGGCGTAATGGTAAGCGTGATATAGGGGCGTAGCTCAGTTGGTAGAGCACCGGTCTCCAAAACCGGGTGTCGCGAGTTCGAGTCTCTCCGCCCCTGCCATATTAAGAACCCTTTGCGAAAGCAAAGGGTTTTTTTTGCTTTCTGCTTCCCTGCCATCTTGCCCACCGCATTGAAAGCTTGCCTGATCCTCCTTTCGGAAACGTTCCCAATTTAGACTTTTTTAGCTGAATTCATGTACAAATTGATTGTTCTCCTGCGTTGTGACGGCGCTCATTATTCCTGCGTCAATTTGGTCTAAACCTAATGGGCGCCTGCATTATTTAGCGCTCAACATCACCAGTGTGAAAACAACAACATCATCTCTGCCCGTGTAGTCATCGTGAGCGGAGCCAGGAGAACAACATGCACAAGCGTTTATTGTTAGCGGTCGCCGTGAGCGGCATCTTGATGGGAACCGTTCAGGCAGCCCCTCTTGTGGTGGGCTTTTCCCAGATCGGTTCAGAATCCGGCTGGCGCTCGGCAGAAACTAAAGTTTCTAAACAGGAAGCGGAAAAACGCGGGATTACGCTGAAGATTGCCGACGCACAGCAAAAACAGGAAAACCAGATCAAGGCAGTGAGATCGTTTATCGCTCAGGGCGTTGACGCCATTTTCATTGCGCCAGTGGTCGCCACCGGCTGGACTCCGGTATTGCAGGAAGCCAAGGAAGCCAAAATCCCGGTATTTCTGCTGGATCGGATGATTGAAGTGAGCGACCCATCGCTGTATACCGCGGCGGTTGCCTCTGACAGCGTACATGAAGGCAAAGTGGCAGGTGATTGGTTAGTGAAAGAAGTGGCCGGCAACCCCTGCAACGTGGTGGAACTACAAGGCACGGTTGGTTCCAGCGTGGCAATTAACCGTAAAAAAGGTTTTGCCGACGGGGTCGCCGCGGCCAGCAACGTGAAGATTGTCCGTTCGCAATCCGGTGACTTTACCCGCTCGAAGGGCAAAGAAGTGATGGAAAGCTTTATCAAGGCGGAACAGAACGGCAAGAACATTTGCGCGGTTTATGCGCATAACGACGATATGGCCATTGGCGCCATCCAGGCGATCAAAGAAGCCGGCTTGAAGCCGGGTTCACAAATCAAGGTTGTTTCCATCGACGGGGTGCCGGATATCTTCAAAGCGATGATGAACGGTGAAGCCAATGCGACGGTAGAGTTGACGCCAAACATGGCTGGCCCGGCATTTGACGCACTGCTGGCGATGAAAAAAGACGGCACTCAACCGCCTAAATTCATCCAGACCGAATCGAAGCTGCTGCAGCCGGATACTGCCAAGCAGGAATTCGACATGAAAAAGAGCATGGGTTACTAACCAGCGGCGGGCGTGAATGATGGCCAACGATCTGTTAGCGATTAAAGGACTTTCCGTCGAATTCCCGGGGGTAAAAGCCCTGGATCAGGTGGATCTGACCGTGCGCAGTGGTGAAGTGATGGCATTGCTCGGTGAGAATGGCGCCGGCAAGTCAACGTTAATCAAGGCATTGACCGGCGTTTATTCACGTTCTGCCGGCGACATCTGGCTGGATGGAACGATGATTGCGCCGCAGAGTACCGCGCAGGCGCAATCATTAGGTATCGGTACGGTATATCAGGAAGTAAACCTGTTGCCGAACCTGTCGGTGGCCGCCAATTTGTTTCTTGGCCGCGAGCCGACGCGTTTCGGGCTGGTTGATCAACGCCGGCTGCAACAGCAGGCGGTTCAACTACTGCAAGGCTATGGTTTGCCGCTGGACGTCAGCCAGCCGCTGGGGAACTACTCGATCGCCATTCAGCAGATCGTTGCGATCGCTCGGGCGGTCGATCTTTCGGCCAAGGTGTTGATCCTCGATGAACCGACCGCCAGCCTGGACGCGAAGGAAGTCACCATGCTGTTGGCCATTCTGAGCCAGCTTAAAGCCCAGGGATTGGGCATGATCTTCGTTACCCACTTCCTCGATCAGGTATATCGCATTAGCGATCGCATTACCGTGCTGCGCAATGGCAAGCTGGTCGGCACCAAAGCCGTCGCCGATCTGCCGCGTATCGAACTGGTGCAAATGATGCTGGGCCACAGTTTCGATGAAGGGCTGTTGAAGCGAGGCGAACACGAGGCGGTAACCGCGGCACCGTTGGTCGAGTTCAGCGGTTATGGGCGGCGCGGTCTGGTGGAGCCGTTTGATCTGTCGATACGCCCGGGCGAAATCGTCGGTCTGGCGGGATTGCTGGGATCGGGGCGTACCGAAACCGCACAGCTGATTTTCGGCATCAAGGCGCAGGACAGCGGTACGGCAAAGGTTGCAGGTAGCGCCGCCGCTATTCGCTCACCGCGTAAAGCCGCCAGCCTCGGTTTTGGCTATTGCCCGGAGGATCGCAAGACCGATGGCATCGTGGGAGCCGCGACGGTACGCGAAAATATTATTCTGGCCTTACAGGCGCAGCGTGGCTGGCTGCGCCCGATCCCATTGCGCGAGCAAACCCGTATTGCCGAAAGCTTTATTCAACTGTTGGGCATTCGTACCCCAGGGCCGGAACAGCAAATCCAATATCTTTCCGGTGGCAATCAGCAGAAGGTGTTGCTGTCCCGCTGGCTGGCGACCAATCCGCGTTTTTTGATTCTGGATGAGCCGACCCGCGGCATCGATGTGGGAGCGCATGCGGAAATCATTCGCTTGATCGAACGGTTGTGTAGCGAAGGTCTGGCGCTGCTGGTGATCTCTTCTGAACTGGAAGAGCTGGCAGGCTATGCCGATCGGATCGTCGTCCTGCGCGACAGACGGCATGTCGCCCAGTTGGATCATGAGGCGATCAGCGTGCCGGCCATTATGCAGGCGATCGCCGTGCAGCAGGAGACGATATGAACCAAAGGAGCTTCTTCATGACCGGTGAGCCTCGTAAAGTCAGATGGGTATTACCGGCCGGCGCAACGCAGGTCGGCGCCCTGTTGGCCATCCTGTTGATCGACAGCCTGGTCGCCCCGCATTTTTTCTCTATTCATATCCAGGACGGGCGGCTGTTCGGCAGCCTGATAGATATTTTTAATCGTGGTGCGCCGGTTGCCCTGCTGGCATTGGGTATGACGCTGGTGATCGCCACCGGTGGCATCGATTTGTCGGTCGGGGCGGTGATGGCGATTGCCGGTGCGACGGCGGCAACGCTGACCAGCGCAGGGTATCCGTTGGGTTACGTCCTGGCGGCGGCGTTGGCCGCAGGTGCGCTGTGCGGACTATGGAACGGCTTTCTGGTGGCGGTACTGAAGATCCAGCCGATTGTGGCGACGCTGATGCTGATGGTCGCGGGACGCGGTATCGCCCAGTTGATCACCGAAGGTCAGATTGTCACCTTTGAACGTGCCGGGCTGGCACAGTTGGGCAGCGGCTCGCTGATGTACTTGCCGATGCCGATTATCATTGCCGCGCTGATGCTGTTATTGATTTGGCTGCTGACGCGTAAAACCGCGCTTGGTCTGTTTATCGAATCGGTGGGTATCAACCTGCGCTCGGCACATCATGCCGGTGTCAGCACCCAATGGGTGGTGATGGCGGTATATGTGATTTGCGGGCTGTGCGCTGCGGTGGCCGGGGTGATCGTGACGGCGGACATTCGCGGTGCCGATGCCAACAACGCCGGCCTGTGGCTGGAGCTGGACGCGATACTGGCGGTGGTGATAGGCGGCGGCTCGCTGCTTGGCGGTCGTTTCAACCTGGTGTTGTCGGTCATCGGTGCGTTAATTATCCAGGGCATGAACACCGGTATTCTGTTATCTGGTTATCGGCCGGAATTTAACCTGGTGCTGAAAGCGTTGGTGGTGTTGGCGGTGCTGATGGTGCAATCACCCAGCCTGTCGTGGCGCCGCCTGCTGCGGAGACCCAAGACATGATGAAGCGCAATTTGCCGTTATTGATCACCATTGCGGTATTTCTGCTGGGCTACGGCTTTTGTCTGAGCCAGTTCCCCGGCTTTGCTTCGACGCGCGTGTGGTGCGATTTACTGACCGACAACGCTTTCCTCGGCATTGTCGCGGTGGGCATGACGTTTGTTATCCTGTCCGGCGGTATCGATCTGTCGGTCGGTTCGGTCATTGCCTTTACTGGCGTACTGCTTGCCAAGCTGATTGGCAGCTATGGTATCGATCCGCTGTATGCGTTTGCCATTGCTTTATTGCTGGGGGCATCGTTTGGCGCGCTGATGGGGTGGATCATTGATGCGCTGAAATTACCGGCGTTTATCATCACGCTGGCTGGCATGTTTTTTGTGCGTGGCATGAGCTTTATTGTCTCCGAGGAATCGATCCCCATCGATCATCCGCTGTATGCCACGCTGGCCAACTATGCCTGGAAGTTACCGGGCGGTGGGCGTTTTACCCTGCTGGCGCTGGTGATGCTGCTGGTAGTGGCCGTGGGGATGGTGCTGGCGCATCGTAGCCGTTTCGGTCATAACGTGTATGCGATTGGCGGCAACCGGGTATCCGCGGGGCTGATGGGCGTGCCGGTGCAACGCACGACGGTGCTGATTTATATGCTGTCCGGCACCTTGGCAGCGCTGTCGGGGATTGTCTTTTCGCTGTATACCTCGGCCGGTTATGCGTTGGCAGCCAGCGGCGTAGAGCTGGACGCCATTGCCGCGGTGGTGATTGGTGGTACGTTGCTGACCGGCGGCGTCGGCACCATTCTTGGTACGCTGTTCGGCGTACTGATACAAGGATTGATCCAGAGTTATATTACCTTCGACGGCACGCTCAGCTCATGGTGGACCAAAATCGTCATCGGCATCCTGTTGTTCTGCTTTATTGGCCTTCAGAAGGCATTGAGCGCGTTTTGGCTCTCAAGGCGCTCAAGACCCCGTCATCCAACGCTGAAGCCGTCATAGCGCGTTATGCTGCGGTATTTAAAGGTATTTTCAGCAGCTGGCGAATAAGCGGCTGCTGATCGCTGTTTTGCAACCAGACGGCATACAGCGGGCGGACGATGGTGGGCCACGTCGGGAGTCGCCTCCAGATGCGGATAGGTCTTATCCCATTGGCTTGGTAAAAAGGCGCAGCCGCCGGTGGTTTCCAACAGCTGCCGCGTCAGGTGTGCCGACGTGGTGGTCAGCACCGGCATGGTATCGCTGTCCAGCATGCGATTTTCCTGTTGATGGAAATCCGCGCCCCATTCTAGCTTGATGTAGGGCATCGGTGCTTGCCGATTGCGCTGCGAAGACGCGAACAGTCGCAGTGAGAAGTTACCCAGCAGCTGGCTTGCCAGTTCATCCATTTTTGGCGGCTCGGTGGTAATCAGCAAGTCGAGCTGCCGTTCATGTAGCTGTTTTACCAGCGAATGTCGCAACGCCACTCTGGCTTCCAACTGTAACGCTTCGCGCTGTTGATAAAGCGATTGCAGCCACGGCGTCAGATAGGCCTCCCACAATGAGGCGGTGGCGCCGATCGACAGTTCGCTGTGTTGCAGCGATCGCACCACTTCTTTTTTTGCCAGTTGCCAGGTACTCATCAGGCTTTCTGCATACGGCAGCAGACGTTCTCCGGCCGGCGTCAGACGAATATTATTGCGATGACGGGTGAACAAATTTGCACCCAATTGATTTTCCAACTGACGGATACGGAAACTGACCGCCGACTGCGTCAGGTACAAGGATTCTGCGGCCCGGCCAAAGTGACGCGTTCTACTGACCTCCAAAAAGGTTTTCAGTAATTCGGTATCCACAGCTATCTCCAAAAATTTTTGTCGTTAAGATTTAAATGTTTTGTTTTACACAATGTCAAGCCTATCTAATACTCCGCGCCATAAACAGCACGGCCATGAGAGAATTAGGAGCGTGTCAGATGGCGGATAGCTTCACCACGACCAATCGTTTTTTTGATAATAAACACTATCCCCGCGGGTTCTCCCGTCACGGCGATTTCACCATTAAAGAAGCGCAATTGCTAGAGCGCTTTGGATATGCGTTCAATGAGCTGGACGCCGGAAAACGTCAGCCAGCCACTGAAGAAGAACAGCTGTTCGTCGCAGTGTGCCGCGGTGAACGCGAGCCGGTAACCGAGCAGGAAAAAGTATGGTCTAAATATCTGGCGCGCACTCGCCGCCCGAAAAAATTCCATACCCTGTCTGGCGGCAAACCGCAGGCGGATGCGGTGGAAGATTATACCGACAGCGACGATTAGACATCATGGGGCTTCGGCCCCATTTTTTATTCCAGGCTGCGGTGTAATTGCATCAGCAGGCGATCCATACAGCGATAGCCCAATGCTTCGCTGACATGGCGGCGAGTGACGATGTCGTCATCCATCAGGTCGGCCAGCGTACGCGCCACTTTTAAAATGCGGTGCCAGGCACGTACCGACAATCCCAATGCGATCAACGTCGCTTCAAGGTAGCTGGCGTCCTCGGGCCGCAGGCGACAGTCCCGATCCACTTCACGGTTATTCAGCAACGCATTGATTTTACCCGCTCGACGTAATTGACGTTCACGCGCCAGCAGCACCCGCGCCCGCACCTGATGGCTGCTTTCACTGGCGCTGCGTTGCTGGCTGAGCATGCCGGGCGGCAACAGTGGCACTTCTATCGACAAATCGAAACGGTCGAGAAACGGCCCGGACAGCCGGCCCAGATAGCGCAATATCTGCTGGGGTGGCGTGCGGTTGTGTACCCCTTGATAATGTCCGGTAGGGCTTGGGTTCATGGCGGCAATTAACTGCACGCGAGCAGGAAAACGCACTTTGGCGCTGGCGCGGGAAATCACGATTTCGCCTGATTCGAGCGGTTCGCGCAGTGCATCCAGCACCCGTCGCTCAAATTCGGGCAGTTCATCCAGAAACAGCACGCCGTTGTGCGCCATGGATATCTCGCCCGGGCGCGGTAGCGAACCACCGCCGACCAGTGCCGCCATTGACGCGCTGTGGTGTGGCGCACGAAACGGCCGCTGCCGCCACGGCAGTGAGCAGGCAGGGTGATGCAGCAGACTGGTAACGGCGATGCTTTCCAGCGCCTCGCAATCGGTCAACGGTGGCAGTAAGCTGGTCAATCGGCTGGCCAGCATGGTTTTGCCGGTGCCCGGTGGCCCGAGCAACAGCAGGTTATGGCCGCCGGCAGCGGCGATCTCCAGTGCACGCTTGGCTTGCTGCTGGCCGATGATATCGCTGAGATCGCCGTGCGTGGTGACGGGAGCAGCCGGTGGAGCGATAGCCGGCGGCAGATTGCCCTGGCCTTGTAAAAACGCGCAGGCCTCCAGCAGGTGGCCGGCTACCCGAGCCCTGCCGCCGGGAATCAACCCCACTTCACCGCTGTTTTCGCTGGCAAGGATCAGGCTTCGCCCGGCCTGTTCTGCCGCCAGCGCCGCCGGAATGGCGCCGTGGACCGCCCGTAGTGCACCGGACAGCGCCAGTTCGCCGAGGAATTCATATTCAGCCAGCCGATCGACAGGCAGCTGTTCGGAGGCGGCGAGGATCGCTAGCGCAATGGGTAAATCGTAGCGTCCGCCTTCTTTGGGTAAATCCGCCGGTGCCAGATTGACGGTAATGCGCTTGGCCGGGAAGGTGAAGCCGTTATTGAGCAACGCGCTGCGTACCCGATCGCGCGCTTCCTTGACCGTAGTTTCAGGCAATCCTACCAACGCCAGCGCGGGCAACCCGTTGCTGATATGCACTTCCACCGTGACCGATGGGGCCTGAACGCCATAAAGGGCGCGGGTATAGACAACCGCTAGCGACATAGAGCTCTCCTTGCTGAGAGTCATAGCGTGCCAGTTAACCTTGCGGCATGCCGTGCTCTATGGCCAAGATTGCGGAGTCTTTTCCAGTAAAATTAATCAATTTCAATAAGAAGCGCGTTTTTTGCGCTTTGTCTCGCAGGCTATCGCAATACCTCTTAACACTTACATGAGCGCTGCAACAAATTAGCATGCTAATCAAGTTGCAACCCGAGGGTTAATGGGTGTATTTAACAATTGTTTAAAATAATACTCATATTTTTAACAGCACCTGACCGCCGCGCATTCAGACGCGGCAGCCACAGAACCTCACTGACTTGGTACTCAACGGTAGGGATAACGTTATGTTTGGTTGGACCTCGCTGCAACGTAATGCAGCCATCGCCAGCTTTTCCAGCTGGACGCTCGATGCTTTTGATTTCTTCGTACTGGTTTTCCTGCTCAGTGATATCGCACAGGCGTTTCACGTCGGTATGGAAGAAGTCACGCTGGCCATTTTATTGACGCTGGCGGTGCGGCCGATTGGCGCATTGCTGTTTGGGCGCGCGGCGGAAAAGTACGGGCGCAAGCCGATTCTGATGCTTAATATCGTCTTTTTCTCGATTTTTGAGCTGCTCTCTGCCGCTGCGCCATCGCTGACGGTATTCCTGATATTGCGCGTGCTGTACGGGGTCGCGATGGGAGGGATCTGGGGCGTGGCCTCGTCGTTGGCGATGGAGAGCATTCCGGATCGCTCACGGGGCCTGATGTCGGGTATTTTCCAGGCAGGCTACCCGTTTGGCTATTTGCTGGCGGCAGTGGTTTACGGCCTGCTGTTTGACGTGGTGGGCTGGCGTGGCATGTTTGTCATCGGTGCGCTGCCGATTCTGCTGCTGCCGTTTATTTATTATTTTGTTCAGGAATCACCGGTGTGGCTGGCGGCGCGAGAACGCAAGGAAAGCACCGCGTTACTGCCGGTGCTCAAGAGCCATTGGAAGCTGTGTATTTATCTGGTGTTGCTGATGGCCGCGTTTAATTTCTTCTCGCACGGCACGCAGGATATGTACCCGGTGTTTTTGAAAGTTCAGCATGGTTTCTCTCCTGAAACCGTCAGTATCATCGCCATTAGCTACAATATCGCGTCAATTATCGGTGGGGTGCTGTTTGGCGTACTGTCGGAAAAAATCGGCCGCAAGAAGGCGATTATCATCGCTGCGCTGTTGGCGCTACCGGTGATCCCGCTGTGGGCTTTTTCCAGCGGTTCTCTGATGCTGGGGATCGGGGCGTTTCTGATGCAGTTTATGGTGCAGGGCGCCTGGGGCGTGGTGCCGACCTATCTCAATGAGCTGGTGCCGAGCAATACGCGCGCCGTGCTGCCTGGATTTGTCTATCAGTTGGGTAATTTGATTGCTTCGGTCAATGCGACCTTACAGGCCACCATCGCCGAGCGTCATGGCCATAACTACGGCATGGCGATGGCAATCATTGCCGGTACGGTGGCTATCGTGATTGCCGTGCTGGTGTTTTTTGGCAGGGACACGCGCGGCAAAGCGATCGCCGGTACGGTCGACGCGCCGAAAGTGCACGCTAACGTTTGAAAACGCAGCACTTTGCTTGAGGTATGACCAGACTGCGTCGAATAATAACGCAAAAAAAGTGTTGTCACGCCGCGCGTGACTATGGTACCTCTGTAGGTATTAGTTCGACACGAGCACAGTGAACAACCCTATTATGAAAGCCTTTGCCCAAGTGATTAGCCTAGTCGTGATTAGCGTGGTGGTGATTATTATCCCACCGTGCGGGGCTGCACTTGGACGAAGAATGGCTTAGAAAACAAGCCGGAATCGCAAGAGAACCCCCGCACCGTCAGGTCCGGGGGTTTTTTATTGGCAAGAGAAAAGTGAAGTGAGGAGCAGAGAATGTACAACAGAATAAAATCCTGCAAATCCCGCAAGATGGCGGGGGAATAACCATGAATGGTGCTCAGTG
Organism: Serratia odorifera; assembly: GCF_900635445.1. Classification (NCBI taxonomy): domain Bacteria; kingdom Pseudomonadati; phylum Pseudomonadota; class Gammaproteobacteria; order Enterobacterales; family Yersiniaceae; genus Serratia; species Serratia odorifera. Next base: position 1,343,337 of record NZ_LR134117.1, on the reverse strand, counting down.
GGTGGTTCAAGCGTTGCGTGCGCAGGGTGTTGATACGGTATTCGGCTATCCGGGCGGTGCCATCATGCCGGTCTACGATGCGTTGTATGACGGTGGGGTGGAACATCTGCTGTGCCGCCACGAGCAAGGCGCTGCCATGGCTGCCATCGGTTATGCGCGCGCCACCGGTAAAACCGGCGTATGTATCGCCACCTCCGGCCCGGGAGCCACCAATCTGATCACCGGTCTGGCCGATGCCCTGCTGGACTCGGTACCGATTGTCGCCATCACCGGCCAGGTAGGCTCGCAGCTGATCGGCACCGATGCTTTCCAGGAGATCGACGTGCTGGGCCTGTCGTTGGCCTGCACCAAGCACAGTTTCCTGGTGGAGTCGCTGGAGGCCTTGCCGGGCATCATGGCTGAGGCGTTTGCTATCGCTGCCAGCGGCCGCCCCGGGCCGGTTCTGATCGATATCCCAAAAGACATTCAATTGGCGCAAGGCGATTTACCGCCACACCTGATGCCGGTCGAAGATGCGTTTTCCCACCCGGCCGAGGCATTGGCACAGGCTGCCGCGCTGCTGGCGCAGGCGAAAAAGCCGGTGTTGTACGTCGGCGGCGGCGTTGGCATGGCGCAGGCGGTTCCGGCGCTGCGCGAGTTTATCGCCGTGACGCACATCCCGGCAGTCGCGACGCTGAAGGGCCTGGGCGCTCCTGATGCCCGGCATCCGTATTACCTCGGCATGCTGGGCATGCATGGCACCAAGGCGGCCAACCTGGCGGTGCAGGAATGCGATCTGCTGGTGGCGGTCGGCGCGCGTTTTGACGATCGCGTTACCGGCAAGCTGAATGCCTTTGCTCCGCATGCCAAGGTAATCCACATGGATATCGATCCGGCGGAAATGAACAAACTGCGTCAGGCGCACGTGGCGCTGCAGGGGGATTTGAAAACGCTGTTGCCGGCGTTGCAGCAACCGCTGCAGATTGCCGGTTGGCAACAGCGGGTCGCCGAACTGAAACAGGAGCACCGCTGGCGTTACGATCATCCCGGCCAGCCGATCTACGCGCCGCTGTTGCTCAAGCAGCTGTCCGAGTGCATGCCGGCCAGCACGGTGGTGACAACCGACGTCGGCCAGCATCAGATGTGGACCGCACAGCACATGTGCTTCGACCGCCCGGAGAACTTCATCACCTCCAGCGGCCTGGGCACCATGGGCTTTGGCGTTCCCGCGGCGGTGGGGGCTCAGGTTGCACGCCCGGACGACATGGTGATCTGCGTCTCGGGGGATGGTTCTTTCATGATGAACGTGCAGGAACTGGGCACCATAAAACGCAAAGGGTTACCGCTGAAAATCGTGTTACTGGACAACCAGCGGTTGGGCATGGTTCGCCAGTGGCAGCAACTGTTCTTTGACGGGCGTTACAGTGAAACCAACCTGTCCGATAACCCTGACTTCCTGATGCTGGCCAGCGCCTTCGGCATCCCCGGCCAGCGCATTACCCGTAAAGACCAGGTCGCAGACGCACTCGACGCCTTGCTCAACAGCGAAGGGCCTTATCTGTTGCAGGTTTCCATTGATGAACTCGAAAATGTCTGGCCGTTGGTACCGCCGGGCGCAGGCAACGAAACCATGTTGGAGAAAGTATCATGATGCAGCATCAACTCTCGATCCAGGCCCGCTTTCGCCCAGAAATGTTAGAGCGCGTATTGCGCGTCGTGCGTCATCGCGGCTTTCAGGTTTGTGCTATGAATATGGCTGCGGGCCTGAATAGCGACAATATCAACATTGAATTGACCGTTGCCAGCCAGCGTCCGGTGGACTTACTGTCATCACAATTAAGCAAACTGATGGATGTCTCCCGAGTCGATATCCAGCAGCAAACATCACAACAAATACGCGCCTAAAGCGAAAGAAGGAAAGAACAATGACGAGCAAAGCCGATTATATTTGGTTCAATGGTGAGATGGTTCCTTGGGCTGACGCCAAAGTGCACGTGATGTCACACGCGCTGCATTATGGCACTTCGGTGTTTGAAGGGGTGCGTTGCTACGATTCGCACAAAGGCCCGGTGGTGTTCCGCCACCGTGAACACATGCAGCGTTTGCATGATTCGGCAAAAATTTACCGCATGCCGGTGTCGCAAAGCGTAGATGAACTGATGGAAGCCTGCCGCGCCACGCTGCGCAAAAATAATCTGGTTAGCGCCTATATTCGTCCGCTGGTGTTTGTCGGCGACGTGGGTATGGGGGTGAATCCGCCGGCCGGCTACAAGACAGACGTGATTATCGCGGCGTTTCCTTGGGGCGCATATCTGGGTGAAGAAGCGCTGGATCAAGGCATCGATGCGATGGTTTCTTCTTGGCAACGTGTCGCACCAAACACCATTCCAACCGCCGCCAAAGCCGGCGGCAACTATCTGTCCTCGCTGCTGGTGGGTAGCGAAGCGCGCCGCCACGGTTATCAGGAAGGCATTGCGCTGGACGTGCACGGCTATATCTCCGAAGGTGCGGGTGAAAACCTGTTTGAAGTCAAAGACGGCGTGCTGTTCACCCCGCCGTTCACCTCATCGGCCCTGCCGGGCATCACCCGTGACGCCATCATCAAGCTGGCGAAGGACATGGGCTTTGAAGTGCGTGAGCAGGTGCTGTCACGCGAGTCGCTGTACCTGGCCGACGAAGTGTTCATGTCCGGTACCGCAGCGGAAATCACGCCGGTTCGCAGCGTTGACGGCATTCAGGTCGGTATTGGCAAGTGCGGCCCAGTCACCAAACAGATCCAGCAGGCATTCTTTGGCCTGTTTACCGGTAAAACCGAAGATAAATACGGCTGGTTAGACCCAATCAACGCATAAGCCATAACGATAGACAGACAGACATCATGTCCGCGCGGTTCGTTCGCCGCTCGGACAAAACAGCCTATATTGGAGTGAAAAGAGCATGCCTAAGTTACGTTCAGCCACCACCACCCACGGCCGCAATATGGCGGGCGCCCGCGCATTATGGCGCGCGACCGGCATGACCGACGCCGATTTCGGCAAGCCGATCATTGCGGTGGTCAACTCCTTCACCCAGTTCGTGCCAGGCCACGTGCATTTGCGCGATCTGGGCAAGCTGGTTGCCGAACAGATCGAAGCGTCCGGCGGCGTGGCGAAAGAGTTCAACACCATTGCGGTGGATGACGGCATTGCCATGGGCCACGGCGGCATGCTTTATTCGCTGCCTTCGCGCGAACTGATTGCCGATTCGGTGGAATACATGGTCAATGCGCACTGCGCGGATGCGATGGTGTGCATTTCCAACTGCGACAAAATCACCCCGGGGATGCTGATGGCGTCGCTGCGCCTGAATATTCCGGTGATTTTCGTGTCCGGCGGCCCGATGGAAGCCGGTAAAACCAAGCTGTCAGACAAGATCATCAAGCTGGATCTGATCGATGCGATGATTCAGGGGGCCAACCCGAATGTCAGCGATGCCGACAGTGAGCAGATTGAACGTTCTGCCTGTCCAACCTGTGGTTCCTGTTCCGGCATGTTCACCGCCAACTCGATGAACTGTCTGACCGAGGCTCTGGGGCTGTCGCAGCCCGGTAACGGCTCGCTGCTGGCGACCCACGCCGATCGTAAAGACCTGTTCCTCAACGCCGGCAAACGCATCGTCGAACTGACCAAACGTTATTATCAGCAAGATGACGAAACCGCCCTGCCGCGTAACATCGCCAACAAGGCGGCGTTCGAAAACGCCATGACGCTGGATATTGCCATGGGCGGCTCGACCAATACCGTGCTGCACCTGCTGGCGGCGGCGCAGGAAGGCGAAATCGATTTCACCATGGCGGACATCGATCGCCTGTCTCGCAAGGTACCGCATCTGTGCAAAGTGGCACCGAGCACGCAAAAATACCATATGGAAGACGTTCACCGCGCCGGCGGGGTGATCGGCATTCTGGGCGAGCTGGATCGCGCCGAACTGCTGAACCGCGACGTCAGCAACGTGTTGGGTCTTAACCTGCCGCAAACGCTGGATGCCTATGACGTCATGCTGACCAGCGACGAAAGCGTGAAGAAAATGTACTCGGCTGGCCCGGCGGGTATCCGCACCACCCAGGCATTTTCGCAGGACTGCCGTTGGGACTCGCTGGACACCGACCGCCAGGAAGGCTGCATTCGTACCCGCGAGCACGCCTATAGCCAGGACGGCGGGTTGGCGGTGCTGTACGGCAATCTGGCCGAAGATGGCTGCATCGTGAAAACCGCTGGCGTGGATAAGGACAGCCTGACCTTCCGCGGCCCGGCCAAAGTGTATGAAAGCCAGGAAGATGCGGTGGACGCGATCCTTGGCGGCAACGTGGTGGCGGGCGACGTAGTGGTGATCCGCTATGAAGGGCCGAAGGGGGGGCCGGGGATGCAGGAAATGCTGTATCCGACCACGTATCTGAAGTCCATGGGGCTGGGCAAGTCCTGCGCGCTGATCACCGACGGGCGTTTTTCCGGCGGTACTTCCGGTCTGTCTATCGGCCATGCGTCGCCGGAAGCGGCAAGCGGCGGCATCATTGGGCTGGTGCAGGACGGCGACATGATTGATATCGACATTCCAAACCGTGGCATCGTGCTGGATGTGGCGGATCGCGAACTGGCGGCCCGCCGTGAAGCCGAACTGGCACGTGGTGATGCGGCCTGGACGCCAAAATCCCGTGAGCGCCAGGTGTCTTATGCACTGCGTGCTTACGCGACGCTGGCGACCAGCGCCGACAAGGGTGCGGTTCGCGACAAGAGCAAGCTGGGAGGCTAAGCACCATGGCGGTATCACAACCCCTACCCGACGCCCCCTGCGGCGCCGAATATTTGCGCGCGGTGCTCCGTTCACCGGTTTACGAGGTGGCGCAAGTCACCCCGTTGCAGGCGATGGATAAAATCTCCGCGCGCCTCGGTAATACCGTGCTGGTCAAGCGCGAAGATCGGCAGCCGGTGCACAGCTTCAAGCTGCGTGGAGCCTATGCGATGATCGCCGGGCTGGATGAAGAACAAAAGGCGCGCGGCGTGGTGACAGCGTCGGCCGGAAACCATGCGCAGGGCGTGGCGCTTTCCGGCAGCCGCCTTGGCATCAAGACGCTGATTGTGATGCCGGTGTCGACTGCCGATATCAAAGTGGACGCGGTGCGCGGTTTCGGCGGCGAAGTGCTATTGCATGGCGCCAATTTTGACGAAGCCAAAGCCAAGGCGATCGAACTTTCCGAGCAGCAGGGCATGACGTTTGTACCACCGTTCGATCATCCGGCGGTGATTGCCGGTCAGGGAACGCTGGCAATGGAATTGCTCCAGCAGGACGCGCACCTGGATCGCGTGTTCGTGCCGGTCGGTGGCGGTGGGCTGGCGGCTGGCGTGGCGGTGTTGATCAAGCAGCTGATGCCGCAGATCAAGGTGATTGGCGTCGAAGCCGAAGACTCCGCCTGCCTGCGTGCGGCATTGGACGCCGGGCAGCCGGTCGATCTGCCACGCGTTGGGCTGTTTGCCGAAGGCGTGGCGGTGAAACGCATCGGCAATGAAACCTTTCGGCTGTGCCGCGAATATCTCGACGATGTCATCACCGTTGACAGCGATGCCATCTGCGCGGCAGTGAAGGATCTGTTCGAGGACGTACGCGCCATCGCCGAGCCTTCGGGCGCCCTGGCATTGGCCGGCTTGAAGAAGTATGTGCAGCAGCATGACATCCAGGGTGAACGGCTGGCCCATGTGCTGTCCGGCGCCAATCTCAACTTCCACGGTTTGCGTTACGTCTCTGAACGCTGCGAACTGGGCGAGCAGCGTGAAGCGCTGTTGGCGGTCACTATCCCTGAGCAGAAGGGCAGCTTCCTCAAGTTTTGCCAACTGCTGGGTGGCCGGGCGGTGACCGAGTTCAACTATCGCTATGCCGATGCTGATAACGCCTGCATTTTCGTTGGCGTGCGTTTGACGCGCGGCCATGCGGAACGCCAGGAAATCATCAGCGAACTGGCGGTCGGTGGCTATCAGGTGGTGGATCTGTCCGACGACGAAATGGCCAAGCTGCACGTGCGCTATATGGTGGGTGGGCGCCCCTCCAAGCCGTTGCGCGAGCGTCTGTACAGCTTCGAGTTTCCGGAGTCGCCGGGCGCGCTGCTGAAGTTTCTCCATACCCTGGGCACCCACTGGAATATCTCGCTGTTCCATTATCGCAGCCATGGCACTGATTTCGGTCGCGTGCTGGCGGGCTTTGAACTGTCGCAAACCGAACCGGAGTTTGAACAGCACCTGGCGGCGCTGGGCTACGATTGTCATGATGAAACCACTAACCCGGCATTTCGCTTCTTTTTGCAGGGCTAAGTCGGCGTGATCAGTAACCGTGACGCATAAGCCTGTTGATGGGGGGCGTTATTGTGATTTTGTCGTGCATTTCTATACTGCCAACACTGATGGCGTTTAGGGGTGCATGATGAATTACCACTTCATGCTGGAGATCATGTTACTGGCGGCGCTGGCAAATGGCGGATAACGGAAAACGGTGGGGAGAGATATGGCGCAGCGGTTCAACGGTTTTAGTCAGCAGGGGCTGAATTTCCTGCAACAGGTGCGGGTTGAAAACGACAAAGACTGGTTTGAGGCACAGCGCGATGTCTATGAACGGGAGTTGCTGACGCCGTTTCGCACGCTGGTGAACGACCTGGCTCCTGCAATGCTGATGATTGATCCGCAGTTCGAAATCCGCCCGGCGATCGGTAAAACGCTGTCGCGCATTCATCGCGATACCCGGTTTTCCCATGACAAATCACGCTATCGCAGCCGGATGTGGCTGACGTTCAAGCGGCCAAGCAAAGACTGGAAAGACGCGCCGGTATATTTCTTCGAAATTGGGCCCGATCTGCTGCGTTACGGCCTGGGCTATTACAGCGCCAACAAGCAAACCATGGATCTGTTCCGCCATACGCTACGGCGCCAACCGCAACAGTTTCTTGAGGTGGCAGCCTGCTGCCAACCGCCGTTTGAACTGGTGGGCGAGCGCTATAAACGGTTGCTGGTGAAGGATCTGGCGGCGGAAATCTCGACCTGGTATCACCGTAAGTCCTTTGCCGTGATGGTCAGCGATAATCAGGTCGAAAAACTGTTCAGCGCCAATATGGTGCCGCTGCTGACCGACGCGTTTCAACAACTCGAACCGCTCTACCAGTGGCTGATGAAGGTGGAGGCGATGAAACAGGTCGATCCGGCGGACCTATAAATGCGTTTTTGACTGGCCCGCCGTCTGGCGGGGTCAGGAGCGGCGGTAAATTTTAACCGTTTACAGCAGCCGCCAAAACGCGTCGATCAACGGATCGCTGAGGCGCTTTTTCTGCACGCAAACGCCCAGTTCGAACGGCTCGACCATCGAAATATTGTCCAGCTGCGAGATGCGGTTGCGCACCGGCTCCGGGCTGTTATCCACGACCACGCTCGGGATCAGGGCGATGCCGCAACCCAGCGCCACCATGGAAACGATGGCCTCATGGCCGCCGACTGTGGCGTATATCAGCGGGTTGCTCAGGCGCTGACGGCGGAACCACAGCTCGATGCGTTTACGCGAAGGCCCGTGCTCCGGCAGGATAAACGGAATATTGGCCCAGTCCGGCTGTTCGGCAAATACCTGGGCACGCACCGCGCACGGCAACGCCGGCGCGATCAGCACCAGAGGAATTTCGCCGATTTTGGTGAATTCCACGCTGTTGGGCAAACTTTCCGGCCGGCCAGCGATGCCAAGATCGGCCTCGTTCGACTGAATTTTGTCGACCGCATCGGCGGCATCGCCGGTGGTCAGTTTGATTTCGACCAGCGGATGCTGCGCGCGGAAGCGATCCAGAATCGGCGGCAGGTGGCTGTAAGCCGCGGTCACCGAACAGAACAGCCGCAGCTCGCCGCTCAACGAAGGGCCGTGCTGGCCGAGTGCATGTTTCAGCTGCTGGTATTGCAACAGCGTTTGCTGGGCAAAAACTTTCAGCTGTTCCCCGGCGTCGGTCAACTGCACGGTGCGGTTGTCACGCAGGAACAGCGGCTGCCCCAGTTCGTCTTCCAGCCGCTGTATCTGGCGCGAAAGCGTGGACGGGCTGACGTGCATCGCCTTGGCGGTACGACCGAAATGACGGCCTTCTGCCAGGTGCAGAAACAGCTTTAAATCACGTAAATCCATAGTTGTACGCTCGCGGTGATTACGTTGCATAAATTGCAATATGACATTGTTAATATATCAATTTGAGCAACGCAGATCCTGTTATACATTGAGTTTAACGAATCTCCGCACAGACAGGGCGGGGAATGAAAATAACATGCAAGACACAACATCTAACTGGAGTACCACCATGGCTAACTATTTCAACACCTTGAACCTGCGTCAGCAGTTGGCGCAATTGGGTAAATGCCGTTTTATGGCGCGCGACGAATTTGCTGACGAAGCCGGCTACCTGAAAGGGAAAAAAGTGGTGATCGTCGGCTGTGGTGCCCAGGGGCTGAACCAGGGCCTGAACATGCGTGATTCGGGTCTGGACGTTGCCTATGCCCTGCGTAAGGAAGCGATTGAAGAAAAACGCGCTTCCTGGCGTAAGGCGAGCGAAAACGGCTTCAAGGTTGGGACTTACGAAGAGCTGATCCCGCAGGCCGATCTGGTGGTTAACCTGACGCCGGACAAACAGCACTCTGCGGTGGTGCGTGCGGTGCAGCCGTTGATGAAAGACGGCGCGGCACTGGGCTATTCTCACGGCTTCAATATCGTTGAAGTCGGCGAACAGGTACGTAAAGACATCACCGTGGTAATGGTGGCGCCGAAGTGCCCGGGCACCGAAGTACGTGAAGAGTACAAACGCGGCTTTGGCGTACCGACGCTGATCGCCGTTCACCCGGAAAACGATCCAAAAGGCGAAGGCATGGCCATCGCCAAGGCTTGGGCTGCGGCTACCGGTGGCCACCGTGCTGGCGTACTGGAGTCATCCTTCGTTGCCGAAGTGAAATCTGACCTGATGGGCGAGCAGACCATCCTGTGCGGCATGTTGCAGGCGGGTTCGCTGCTGTGCTTCGACAAACTGGTGGCCGAAGGTCGCGATCCGGCCTATGCCGAAAAACTGATCCAGTTCGGCTGGGAAACCATTACCGAAGCGCTGAAGCAGGGCGGTATCACCCTGATGATGGATCGTCTGTCCAACCCGGCGAAACTGCGTGCCTATGCGTTGTCCGAGCAACTGAAAGCGATCATGGCGCCATTGTTCCAAAAACATATGGACGACATCATTTCTGGCGCATTCTCCAGCGGCATGATGGCGGACTGGGCGGAAGACGATGTGAAACTGCTGACCTGGCGTGAAGAGACCGGTAAAACCGCATTCGAAAACGCCCCGCAGTTCGAAGGCAAAATCAGCGAGCAGGAATACTTTGATAACGGCGTCCTGATGGTGGCCATGGTGAAAGCCGGCGTTGAACTGGCGTTCGAAACCATGGTTGATTCCGGGATCATCGAAGAATCCGCGTACTATGAATCCCTGCACGAGCTGCCGCTGATTGCCAACACCATTGCGCGCAAGCGTCTGTATGAAATGAACGTGGTGATCTCCGATACTGCAGAGTATGGCAACTACCTGTTCTCCTACGCGGCGGTACCGTTGCTGAAAGATTTTATGAACACCCTGCAGGCAGGCGATCTGGGCCAGTCAGTGGCCGGCACCAGCGTCGACAACGCGCAACTGCGCGATGTTAACGAAGCGGTTCGCAACCATCCGATCGAATCGGTGGGCCGTAAACTGCGTGGTTACATGACCGATATGAAGCGCATCGCCGTGGCCGGCTAATTGCTAGCCAAAGCATCCGGGCGTGGTTTGACACCCGGCTAAAAACATCTAAAGCCGGCATTTGCCGGCTTTTGTCATTTATAGCGCCAATGCGCGTCTTGTCTTCTTCCTTCCATGTGCATCATGTAATATCAACCCCCTTGCGGACGAATCAGCTGCGGCTTTGGTTGTGCAGTGCTCCTACAATACGAAGTGCCTGTACAATAGCTAACATAAACGTCAAATTATATAATGAAGTCGACTAACGCCGCTGGATATAAGAAAAATTGTTGTGTGGTTGTATTTGACATGCAAACATGCCGTTAACGGAGGGAATATGTTAGAGATATTTGATGTAAATTATAGTTTGTTGGCCAATGACGTATCGGAAGAATTATTTACACTGCGCAAAGAAACCTTCAAAGATCGTCTCGATTGGGCGGTAAATTGCAATAATGGTATGGAATTTGACGATTATGATAATAATAACACCAACTATCTATTAGGCGTCAATAATGGTTCGGTGATCTGTAGTGTAAGATTTATAGAAACGAAATATCCTAATATGATAACCGGCACCTTTTTCAGCTATTTTGACAAGATCGACATTCCAGTAGGGAATTATCTGGAGTCCAGCCGGTTCTTTGTGGATAAAAAAAGGGTCAAATCGATGTTTGATAGTCGATTCCCTATCAGTTCCATTCTGTTTCTTGCCATGATTAACTATTCAATCAATGCGGGTTATGAAGGCATATTCACCATCGTCAGTCATCCGATGCTGACAATATTAAAACGTTCTGGTTGGGGGATTTCTGTGGTTGAGCAAGGGCTGTCAGAAAAGGAAAAGCCCATCTATCTGCTGTTTCTACCGACCGACAGCCAAAACCAGGCGGAACTGATTAACCGAATAAAGCAGCATGAGAGCCTTGCCGAGAATAACTTGACACATTGGCCGTTATCGTTGGCTTTCACTGAATGACCGGTTTGATGAGCTGCAGCTCAATGCCGAGTCTTATCGCGTGCTTGGCATTCAATACGCCGAGTTTTTTGACTACGTTGCCAATATGAAATTTTACAGTGCCAGTTTTTATACCCAGTATAAGTGCGATTTCCTGGTAAGTTTTCCCCATGCTGGCCCAATAAAGAATTTCATTCTCACGATGTGAGAATATTTCTTTATCGTTATATATCTTCTCATCTTTATTCTGGCTCATCTCTCGGTATAGAGAGATGAGCTTGTCATGGGCGGAAATTAACAGCATTTGCAGTTTTTCTTTGTTACTTTCGATATTTTCTTCTATCTCGTTGCTTTTTTCTTCATCCAACATGATGGATAACATGGCCAGATTATTATTAGGATCGTGCAGGACAAAGGTAAAGCCGTTAATAATATTATATTTCCTGGATAGGTTGAATATTTTTGAAAGTTTTAAACTGGAATTGATAGCAAGGTTCTCATCCCATGAGAATGGCGCTATTTTATTGAACGCGATAATCACCACGGGATCAATGTGCTGATAGTTGTTTTCTTTATAAATATTCACCCACTCATCAGGGTAATTAGAAATTATATTTATCTCGGCGGGGTTTTTCTTATTAAGAATCAGATAGGAATATTTTATATCACCGTACATTTTCAGCTTGCGATCGAGATAACTTTTTATCGTGTCATTGATGATGTCATTATTGGAAAATAAAATAGCCATCTAATTACCTCAAGTGAAACTATAACGTCCCTGTACTAACAAAAGTATAGCCCAAACCTAGACCTAAGTCTAACTACCCGACGGAATGAAGAAAACATATACTGCGTTCATAAAATGAAAGTATAAAGATTCGAAAAAAAACCTGACCTTTTAGATCAGGTTGCCAATTGGCTAACACCAGGGAAAATTTATCTAGCAGTATTATCTTCGCTATCAAACGATACAGTCAATCTCTCTCATGCTATTTTGCACAATTAATGGTGAGGGAGACGGCTGTGCTTTGGCGAACGATCCTCCCCGACCGCAGTCGCAGTATGGCTACGGCGCCCCCTCAGAAGGCCGCCGATCGCCTTGATGCGCGGTTTGGCATCACGCTGGCATGGCCGCCAGCGGAATAATGGCCCCACGATACTGAATCACCGTACTGGCTGTCAGATGTCCGCGCTGTGCTGCCTGTTGTGCGCTGCCGCCGTTCAGCCGCACTGCGAGGTAACCGGCGCTGAAGGAGTCTCCGGCGGCGGTGGTATCCACCACTTTCTCTTTGGCCAGTTTCACCGCCGGCACGTCGTATTCGCCGCCTTCAGCGCTGAATACCAGGCACGACTCTGGGCCGCGTTTAATTACGATTTCCTGTACGCCGAAGCCACGGGTGCGGCTCACCACCTGTTCTACCGGCTGCTGCCCCCACAATAAATCCTCGTCATCCAGCGTCAGGAACGCAATATCGGTGCAAGATAGCACATCGCGGTACGCCTGCCGGGTTTCTTCCTTGTTTTGCCATAGGCGCGGGCGATAGTTATTGTCGAAAATCACCTTGCCGCCGTTGCTGCGGCATTGGCGCAGCAATGTCAGCAGTTTTGCCCGGCTGCCTGCATTGAGGATCGCCACGCTGATGCCGCTGAGATAGAGATAATCAAACCGCGCCAGTTGCGACACAATACTGTCCGCCTGCGGGCCTTCCAGCCAGTAGCGTGCGGCGGCATCGTTGCGCCAATAGTAGAAGGTGCGCTCGCCGGTCTCATCGGTTTCAATCACGTAAAGCCCCGGCAGTTTGTTGTCCATGCGCTGGATAAGTGAAGTCCCGATCCTTTCCTGCTGCCAGGTGCGCAGCATTTCGTCGCTAAAGCTGTCGTTACCCAGAGCGGTGACATAATGCACATTCAGCGCCTGCTGCGCGACCTGACGGGCGACATAGACCGCGGTATTCAACGTATCGCCGCCAAAACCACGGCTGAGATCGTCGCCCTTCTGCGACAGTTCGATCATGCATTCACCGATCACGGCAAGATTTTTGTGATTCATGGGGTTCCCTGCGTTAAAAACACGTCTGGTTACTGAGCAATATCCTCAGTCTCATGGCAACGCGGCAGTGAGTCAATACAAATAAAACAGTGTTTTAGTTTATTTTGATCGTGGTCGTAAAATGTCCCGCGATCTCTTTTTTCTGCTAAAACCGGCGGCCAACATATTCGCGCGATCGGCGGTTGGCGATGTTACATCCGCCGCCTTCAGCGTGAATTCTTACTGGTCATCAACTAGGCTTGATAAGAGTTATTAATCAATTCTGCCAGGCAAATCCAACGATTGACGAGTGCGTTCAGGAATCCGTTATGAGCAAAACAGGAAAAGTTTTTAGTTGGCTGGGCGGGGTAGTGATGGTGGTGGCGGTAGCTTTGGTCGTGCTGATCGCCACGTTCGACTGGAACCGCCTTAAGCCCGCCATCAATGAGAAGGTCTCTGCCGAACTACAACGGCCGTTTGCCATTCGCGGCGACCTGGGCGTCGCATGGACGCGCAACAAGGACGAAGGCGGTTGGCGTGCCTGGGTGCCGTGGCCGCATATCCACGCCGAAGATATTGTGCTTGGCAACCCGGCGGCGATTCCCGGCGAGCATATGGTGACGCTACAGCGGGTGGATGCCAGCATTGCGCCGCTGGCGCTGCTGGGTAAGCAGCTGTCGATCCCGCGTATCTGGTTGAAGCAACCGAACGCGCGATTGCAGCGCTTGGCCAATGGCGAAAACAACTGGACATTCCATCTGGCGAATAGCGACAGCGACCCGCAGGCAGCGGCTTCCGACTGGTCGGTGAACATTCACGATATCGTGTTCGATCGCGGCCAGCTTGATTATAAAGATGCCGTGCTGAAGGCCGATTTCCGTGCGCAGATCGATCCGCTTGGCAAGCCGCTGCCGTTCAGTGAAGTGACCGGTAAAAAGCAGCAGGGTGAAGCGGTAACGCCGGATTATGTTTTTGGCTGGAAAGTCCAGGGCAGATATAACGGCGAGCCGTTGAGCGGCAGCGGCAAGATCGGCGGCATGCTGTCGCTGCAAAATGCGCAACTGCCGTTCCCGTTGCAGGCCGACGTCCGTTCCGGCTCGACCCGCGTGGTGGTGGCCGGCACGTTGAGCGATCCGTTAAAGCTGGCAGGGCTGGATGTGCAGTTGAAATTCTCCGGCGACAGCCTGGGTAATCTTTATCCTCTGACCGGCGTACTGCTGCCAAACACGCCGCCGTACGCCACCGACGGCCATCTGACGGCCAAACTGCATGACAAGGGCGGTGCGGTATATCAGTACCAGAACTTCGCCGGCAAAATCGGCGACAGCGATATTCATGGCGATTTACGCTACGTCGCCAGTAAACCTCGGCCGAAACTGACCGGAGAGGTGGTTTCCAAACAGCTGCGTTTTGCCGATCTGGCACCGTTGATCGGCGCCGATACCAACGCTGAAAAAGCCAATCGTGGTGAAAAAACGCGTCAACCGTCAGACAGAGTATTGCCGGTAGAGCGCTTTGACAGCAACAGCTGGGATGTGATGGATGCCGACGTGCGTTTTTCCGCCAGGCGTATCGAGCATGGTAATTCGTTACCGCTCAGCGATTTGTCTACCCATTTGAAACTGGATAACGGCGTATTGCTGATGGATCCGCTGCGCTTTGGCGTTGCCGGCGGCAATCTTAATTCCACCGTACGGCTCGACGGCAGTAAAAAACCCATGCAGGGACGGGTGGATATGCATGCGCGCAAATTCCAGCTTAAGCAGCTGTTACCGAACGTCGAGTCGATGAAGCGCAGCCTGGGAGAACTGAACGGGGACGCTAAACTACGCGGCAGCGGTAACTCGGTGGCGGCATTGCTCGGCAGCAGCAGTGGCGATTTGCGGCTGTTGATTAACGACGGCGTCATCAGCCGCAGCCTGATGGAGATCCTGGGATTGAACGTCGGCAACTATCTGGTGGCGCAGATATTCGGCGACGACGAGGTGGGCATCAACTGTGCTGCGGCCGACGTTGAGGTGCGTAACGGCGTTGCAGCGCCACGGCTATTTGTATTCGATACCGAAAACGCGATTATCAACATTACCGGCAATGCCAACTTCGCCAGCGAGCGTATGGATCTGTCCATCAATCCGGAAAGCAAGGGTATGCGCGTATTGACGTTGCGCTCGCCGCTCTATGTGCGCGGAACCTTCAAGAACCCGGATGCCGGCGTGAAGCCGGGACCGTTGATTGCCCGTGGTGCTGCCGCGGTGGCGCTCGGCGTGGTAGTGGCACCTGCCGCCGCGCTGCTGGCGCTGGTGTCGCCCAGCGACGGGGGCGATGAAAACCAGTGCGGGCAGATACTGCGCCAAATGAAGGGAAAAAAATAACGGCGCTCAGGGCGCCGGGGACAATAGCCGGCAGTGGTGATCCTGAATCTCCTCCGCCGAGGCCAGATTGAGGCGCAGCAGATTGCGTTCGGTGGCCAGCAGCAGGAAATCGCCGTCGGGCAGCGCGGTCATCGCCAGCCCAAAGCGGCCCATATGTTGCTCGGCGTCGGCGACTCCGCTGGCCAGCAGGCGGAATGCCCCCTGTTGCGCCAACTGTTCTGGCGTTACCCGACGCGCCAGATAATCATGATTCAGCAGGCCACCGGGCAGCGATTGCCAGCGTTGGCCGACGCCGGGAGCCAACTGTGTCAGCCGGGATTTTATCGCCGGTGACAGGCAGGAAATATGAATATGCAGCTGGTTCTGCGTGCGGCCATATTCGGAATTAATCGCCAGAGAAATATCTGCATCATCAATCGGTTTGGCATATTTCTGCGCCATAAACCGGCGTGCCTGCCAGGCTTGCTGGAAAAAGTTGGGGGTAGTGGTTGCCAGCAACTGCGGGCTTTCGATGCCGGTGATTTTCGCTGTCGGCATCAGCAGGTACTGCAACGGGCCGTTGCGATCTTTTAACACCACAAAACCGGCGGCCCGATCCACCTGCGTACAGGGGGCGGGATGGTGTCGTTGTTGCTGGTTCGGCAGGCATTGCTGACTAACGATGCGCCACAGAGCATCCGGGTGTGAAGGCTTCAGCCACCAGTAGATCGCCACAACGGCCAGTGCCAGTAGCATGAACAGTAATAAAAACCAGCGACGCAGCGACATGATAACACTCGCGTTATTGAGCAGAATGGCAGGATAAACGGCTTTTGTGACAAAAAACAGCGCGGTAGGGAGAGTGGCCCCGCACACCGGCGGGGCCGAGCGGGGTTTACAGCGACTTGTGGCGGGTTTCTTTCATCAGCAGCAGGGCCAGCAGCGTTAGGCTTGCCATCGCCGCCAGATACATGCCGACATAAAACAGACCGTAATTGGCGTTCAGCCAGGTCGCGATGTACGGCGCTACCGAGGCGCCGAGAATCGAGGCGACATTATACGAAAACGAAGCGCCGGTATAGCGCACTTCGGTCGGGAACAGTTCAGGCAGCAGTGCGCCCATCGGGCCAAACGTCAGCCCCATGATGCTCAGGCCGCACAGCAGGAACGCCATCACCAGCACCTGGTTGCCGGAGCCAAGCATCACCGGGAACAGGAAGGAGAAGCCGATCATCAGCAGGGTAATGACGATCATGGTCTTGCGGCGCCCGAATGCGTCGGCCAGCAGCCCGGCGATTGGCACCATCACGCCAAAGCCGATCACCGCCAGCATCAGCATCCACAGGAAGCTTTCACGCGAATAACCCAGCCCCAGCGGTTGTGCGGTGGTGCCGTAGGTCATGGAATACACCGTCATCAGGTAGAACAGCGTATAGGTGGCCAACATGATGAAGGTACCGAGGATGGTGACTTTCATATGTTTGCTTAACAGGGTGCCAAGCGGGATTTTTACCTGTTTGCCAGCTTTGGCCACTTTGGCGAACACCGGGGTTTCATGCAGGGATACCCGCACATACAGACCGATCAATACCAAGACCGCTGACAGCACGAACGGGACGCGCCAGCCCCAATCCATAAACTGCTGGTCGGTAAGCAGCCAGGACAGCAGCAGGAAGGTGCCGTTGGCAAAGAAGAAACCGATAGGTGCGCCGAGCTGCGGGAATGAACCGTACAGCGCGCGTTTGCGCGGTGGGGCGTTTTCGGTGGCCAGTAGCGCCGCGCCGCCCCATTCGCCACCCAGTCCCAGCCCCTGGCCGAAACGCGCCAACGCCAGCAGCATAGGCGCCAGGATGCCGATGGTTTCATAACTCGGCAACAGGCCGATTAACACGGTGGAAATCCCCATGGTCAGCAGCGAGGCGACCAACGTGGCCTTGCGGCCGACGCGATCGCCGAAGTGGCCGAACAGCGCTGAACCGATAGGGCGTGCCACGAAGGCCACGGCAAAGGTAGCCAACGATTGTAGTGTCGCGGTGGTCGGATCGCCCTGCGGGAAGAAAATATGCGGGAACACCAGCACGGCCGCGGTGGCGTAAATATAGAAATCAAAGAACTCGATGGCAGTGCCGATCAAAGAGGCGACCAGCACCTTTCCCCGAGAATTGACTGGCGTGGACGCATCATCGGCGTCGACGGTTGGTGCGATGGAGGCTTGCATAGTTGTTTCTTATATTTTGATTATCTAAAAGGCCATCTTAGACACAGCAAAATGCCTTTTCAACGGCGCAACTTTGTACAGCGTGTACGATAACCGGTTAATAAGACTAATGTTTTATTAGTATGGTGATTTGTAGATTTTAACGTGGCAGATGTACTTTCAGGCAGTGTTTATCGCTGAAAAACCGGCAAAGAAAAGTTATTGGGTAGTTTGTTATTCTGGTTTAGCCGTTCCACAGCTTTTTGATTGGTATTTTATGCTGGTTTTTTGCCTTTCTATTGAAGCAATATACCGGACTGATGCGAAAGGCCGGTATATTCACATTGCCAGGTGGCCCGGCTACCGTGTTGAGGGTAGCGTCTTATCCTCTTTGTACTGTGCGGTGGCGATCCAGGCGGCGCAGAACAGCGTCAGGCGGGCAAAAAAGTAAAAGAACGCCATCAGGCCAATTACCGAGCCAAATGCCGCGCCGGAGGGCGATTTGGCCACCTGTGGCAATGTCATGGTCATGACGAACTTGATCACTTCAAAACCGATTGCCGCCATTAAGGTGCCACGCAGCAGCGCTTTCTTCTTTGGCTTATGGCGCGGCAGCATCCAGAATATCCATAAGAACAACAGATAGTTGGCAAAAATGGAAATCGACAGCGCGATCAGCGTCATCGCCGGGCGCAGCCATTCTATATCGCCCAACCCCAACGCATTGACGATGGCAGCCTGCGCGGAGCCGGCAATCGACGTCAGCGACAGCGTAATGATCAGCGCCACTACCAGGCCGATCAGCGAAATAAAATCGCGGGTATATTTGAAATAGATTTTTTCCTGATCCTGCGGATTACGCTCCCAAACGTCACGTGACTGAGCGCGGATGGCTTCACGCAGGTTGCCCATCCAGCTGATACCGGAGTACAGCGCCAGCGCCAGCCCGGTAAGCCCGACGGTAGTGCGTTGTTGAATGGCGGTATTGACGGTGTTTTTCAGCGTACTGGCCAGCGTCGGGTCACTGATGCTGCCGACGATTTTGTTGATCAGTTCAGCCAACAAATCCGGGTTGGAGGCTAACACGAAGCCGACGGCGGCAAATGACACCATCAGGATCGGAATCAGCGATAAAAACGAAAAGTAGGTAATGGCCGCACCAAACTGGCTGCCAAGCCGATCGTTGAAACGTTCGGTGGCACGCAGCAGGTGGGCAATGCTTGGCCAGGCCTTGATGCGCTCAACCAGACGGGAAAACCCGGAGATGCCCTGGTCAATGCTGTGATTGCCGGTTTTGAGGTCGATCAGCGGCTTGGCTGGCGTTTCACTGTCGGGCTGACGAGGTTCTTTATCTGATCCTATAGGCATTACGTCACGATTTCCTTAACGATAAAAAGACGGTCTGTCACTGATTATAGCTAAACCGCCCGTCGATTTGGCCGTTGCAACGGTGAATTAGGGGATTTCTCTGGTTTGTCGGCTAACTGTTTAACTCCCAGGGTTTTCCTGCCACACATATAGGTAATAATCCGATTCCTTGTCGTCGAGTCAGCCGATTTTTTCCGCCAATTTTTCTCTTTCAGCGCCACGAAAGCGTTTACTGATGGTGTAGCCATGTGGTTTACCACTGCGCTACCGAACGACAGCCGTAAGGGCTGGAGCGGTTTCATCGTTGTTACTGGTTAAATTGGAAGGTTCTATGAAATTACTCGATCACCCCACCTGCCGCCTGTTCACCGAGGCAGGCAATCTGTCGCAGATTTCGGCCTATTACGAAGAAGGGCGCAACATTATGTGGATGTTGCTGCGCGCCGAGCCGCGTCCGTGTTTCAATCAGGCGTTAATCGAAGACATTATGGCGTTGGCGCAGGCGGCCAAAGAGTCGTCACTGCAGTTTGATTTTTGGGTTACCGGCTCACTGGTGCCAAATATGTTCAACGTGGGCGGGGATTTGAACTTCTTCGCCGAGTCGATCAAAACCCGTAATCGTGCGGCGATGACCGCCTACGCGCGAGCCTGTATCGACTGCGTACACGCGGCGGCGCGCGGCTTCGATACCGGAGCGGTGAGCATCGCGATGGTGGAGGGCAGCGCCCTGGGCGGCGGTTTTGAAGCGGCATTGGCTCACCATTTCTTGCTGGCGCAGAACAATGCGCGTATGGGATTCCCAGAGATTGCCTTCAATCTGTTCCCCGGTATGGGCGGCTATTCGCTGGTGGCGCGCAAAGCCGGCATGCGGCTGGCGGGAGGAGCTTATCTGGAGTGGCGACGCACACACCGCGGAATGGTTCGAAAGCCGCGGACTGGTCGATCGGCTGTTCCAGCCGGGGGAGGGGTATCTGGCAACGCGCACCTTTATCGACACCATCCGTCCCAAGCTGAACGGCATGCGCGCCATGCTGCGAGCGCGGCAGCGAGTGCTGCAACTGACCCGTTCCGAGCTGATGGATATCACCGAAGATTGGGTACATGCGGCGTTCACCATTGAGCCAAAGGATCGGCAATACATTGAACGTTTGGTGATGCTGCAAGATCGGCATACGCAAACCCTGCAGCGTGCCGGCTGACCAACACCCGCCCGCATTACAGGGGTGCTGGATGCGGGCGGTAACGACGCAGCCAATCTTCAAGCTGCGTCGGTAGCATCGGGCGTGCAAATAGAAAACCCTGCTTTTCGTCGACCCCAACGCAGTCGAGGAAGTGGTTTTCGCTTTCGGTTTCGACGCCTTCGGCGATGACGCGAAACTGCAGCGCTTCGGCTGCCGCCACAATGGCGCGCACCAGCGATTGCGACACCGGGGTTCAGATTGACGCCGCGCACAAAACTTTTATCCAGCTTGATGGCGTCCAATGGAATGCGCGCCAGCTGCGCCAGCGACGAATAACCGGTGCCGAAATCGTCGAGGTGAACCTGTGCTCCCAACTGTCGCAGCCGTGTGATGACGGTGCGTGCGCGGTTTTCATCTTCGATCAGACTGCTTTCGGTCAGTTCAAAATCCAGCGGGCAGTGGGTCAGGTGGTTTTCCTGCAACACCTGTTGCAGATCCTCTACCACCGAATCATCCACTAACTGTCGGGCGGAAAGATTGACCGCCACCCGCAGGTTCAGCCCCTGCCGTTGCCAGTCGGCCGCTTGACGGGCCGCGGTCTTCAACACCCATTGACCTAAGGGGGTAATCAACCCGGACTCTTCCGCATAAGAAATAAACTGTAATGGCGGGATCAGCCCGCGTTCGGAGAATCCCAACGCACCAGCGCTTCCACGCTGTGTACCTCGCCGCTGTAGGCATCGATTTTCGGCTGGTAATACACCACCAGTTGGTTCTGCTCCAATCCCTTGCGCAAATTGGTGTCGAGCCACATGTATTCAGCCACCCGTTGGTTCATCTCCGGGGAAAACACGGTAAACGTCCGTTTACCCAATTCCTTGGCAACATACATGGCGGTATCGGCGCTGCGGATCAGCCCGTCAAGATCGTCACCGTGTTCTGGGCACAAGGCAATGCCAATGGAACAGCCGGTATAGACCTCAATCAAACCAATGCGAAACGGCGTTTTCAGCCGATCGATAATACGCTGCGCCAGTTCCTGAAGCATCACGCGGTCTGCCTGATAGACCAGCACCAGAAACTCGTCGCCGCCCAGCCGCGCCAGCACTTCGCCGTGGTTCAGGCAGTCGAGGATCGCCCGTGAAACTTCAACCAGCAGGCGGTCGCCGAACATATGACCATAGGCATCGTTCACTTTCTTGAAATTATCGAGGTCGAGATAGACCAGCCCCACGCTGCTTGTCGCACGTGCCTCGATCGCCTGGATAATCTTGTCCTGAATGGCGTTGCGGTTGGGCAGCCCGGTGATGATGTCGGTATTGGCCAGCACCCGCAGCCGTTCCTGCGCGTGCCGTTCTTCGGTAATGTCGGTGCCGGAGCAGATTAAAAAGACTTCGTTCTTGCCGCTGCCGCTGTGGACGAACTTATTGCGAAACAGAAACAGCCGCTCGCCTTTGACGGTTTTGATCCAGCGCTCCACTTCGTACGAGGAGCCGTTTTTGAAAAAACCGGCAATATTACGGCGCGAAGCGGCGGCTTCTTCCGGGCTCATAAACAGCTTGAAGACGTTTTTGCCGATGACGTCCTGCTCGCGCAGCCCGGTATATTCTTCGCTCAGGCGATTAAAGCGCTGGATGTAGCCGTGCTGATCGACAATGACAATCACCGAATTGGCTTCCGATACCACCTGCTCGGCAAACGACAGACCGTGCACCAGATCGCGCGCCACGGCTTTGGTATCGGTATAGGCCGAAGCGGTGCCGGCCCACTCATATTTATTGACTCGGCGGCCAACCAGATGCAAATGGATCGGTTCACCGGATAACTGGATGGCAATGTCCAGGCTGCTGGTCACGCCGGTCAGCCGACGGATTTTTGCCGCCTGCAGGGCCGTCAGGGTGACGGCAATATGCGTGGTGCCTTTCACGGCGGTCAGCTCCAGCGCGTTGCTGTCAAAAGACAGCCGCCAGTGAGGGCTGCTGGTACCAAACAGGGTGTTAAGGAGCACGGGTCCCGGATCTGCAAACATGATGTGTCCTCAAAAGAGCAACGGCACGGCGGGGTAAGCCTCGGCGGCCGTTTCAGGCCAGTCCGGCCTTACAGCATATATCCCCATCATATAACACGCTTTTTGGCGTGAGATAATGATTCAATGAAACTATTATAGATGCAACGATTCATTTTGCCCGGCGACGCTACCTGCCCGGCGAATGCTTATAAGTGTAGAAACAGAACCGCGTGTTGGAAGAATTTTATCGCCAAGTGGTGATGTTGCGCGACGATAAGAAATCGCTGTGATAAATTGTCATTATTCCAGGAAGGGAAATAGATTTTTTATAGGAGATTTATCTGAATCGCAGTTGGCTTTTCGCAAAAAAAACGCTTCCTCCATAATTTATTCATATTTGCCTAATAATTATTTTTTGCATTTTAAAAAGTTTACACTCCCTCGCATTTCTCTATATTTATAAGCCTATTATTATCTTCGACGACACGATGAGCCTGTTAAGTACAGCGCTCCTGATGAAGAAATTTTAAGGAAATATATTATGCGTAAACTGACCGCTTTATTTGTCGCTTCTACTCTGGCCCTGGGGTCTGCTTCCATGGCGTTTGCCGCCGACACCAGCGCCCCGGCCGCCGACAACGCGCCAATGAAAATGATGCACCATAATGGCCCTGGCAAGGGCGGCCCGTTTGCCGGCCTGAACCTGACCGAACAGCAACGCCAGCAAATGCGTGACATTATGAAACAGGCGCACCAGAAGCGCGGCCAGGGCATGAAAGAAGAGCGTCAGGCACTGCACAACATGGTGGCATCCGACCAACTTTGACGAAGCCAAAGCCAAGGCGCAGATTGATACCATCAGCAAGGCGCAGTCCGAACGCATGCTGGAACGCGCAAAAGCGGAAAACAAAATGTATAACCTGCTGACGCCAGAGCAGAAAAAACAGTACAACGAAAATTATCAGCAACGCGAACAGAAAATGATGGAGCATATGAAGTCAATGAAAGAGAAGATGGCTACTGCTGAATAATTAACGTCATAAACGAATACATAACCATGGGCCGGATGATTATCCGGCCTTTTTTATGGTCTACACGACCGCTTTTTATCTTTTTTCTTATATGCCGCGGCACATTATTACGATATGGCGGTAATCGCGTGGAACTGCTCAATTATCACCTGAGCAAAAGCCGGATCGTTAATATGATACGGCGTTTTGATTAGCCGACGCTTTTCCGTCTGTATCATGGTGCGTTCCAATGCACGGACGAACGCGGCCAAGGCATGCGGATCCCAAAACGGTTGCCCCGGCGCATCAAGTGCTGATACTCCGCCCTCCGGGATCACCAAACGCACTTCTCCCTGGCAGGCGTTGAGCTTTTCGCCGATCCAGCGCCCCATATGTGCATTTTCTTCCGCCGTGGTGCGCATTAGCGTCACCTGGGTATTGTGGTTGTAAAAGGTGCGATCGGCGTAGCGCGCCGGCACGGTTTTCGGATGGCCAAAATTAATCATGTCCAACGCACCGCAGGACATCACGCATGGAATGCCGGTACGCGCAATTGCGCCGAAGCGGTCTTCACCACAGGCCAGTACCCCGTCGAACAGGTAATCACACACTTCGGTGGTGGTCAGATCCAGCACTGCGTTTAGCAGCAGGCTGTCGATCAGTTTTTCCATGGCGCCGCCGCCGCTGCCGGTAGCATGAAACACCAGGCAGTCCCACTGTGCTTCAATGGCGCTAGTCACCGCCTGAATGCATGGCGTGGTCACACCAAACATGGTCAATCCGGTGGCGGGTTTACTGGCCGCTTCGTCGTCGGTATGAAAGCGCACTGCGCCGGCAATCTGGTGCGCGGCGTTGCCGAGCACTTTACGTGAAATCCGGTTCAGCCCGGCGATATCGGTGACGGAATACAGCATTGCGATGTCGCTGGCGCCGATATAACCGGAAACATCGCCCGCCGCCATGCTGGACACCATCAGCTTTGGCAGACCGATGGGCAGTTGTTGCATGGCTGGAGTGATCATGGCTGTGCCGCCGGAACCTCCCATGCCTAGCAGGGCGGCAACGTCGGTACGGGACAGCATGAAGCGTTCGAAAGCGATAGCCATGGCGGCAATGGCCTGGCCGCGGTTGCGGCAAAACACGGCATCGGCACCATGCGGGTGAAAAGCGGCTACGTCGGCCGCAGAAATATCGGCCGGGTAGCGTGCTGGCATGTTGTATGTAGAAAGATCGACCGTTATGGTGGGTAAACCGAGGTTGTCAATCAAGCTACGCACATACGCCAACTCTTGTCCTTTGGTATCTGCTGTGGTAGCAATATAGACAAAAGCTGGGGCATTTCTCATCGTCTGTTCCTGGAAAGGTCCGGATGTTGACCGAACTGTTTGTTTCTAATGATAACTTATTATTAAAGTTGGAACCCTGGTGTTGAGACAATTAGATACAGCCGATGAATTTATATACATAATGAGACGGTAGTATCATTTATGCAAGCTTAATTTAATCAAAAGTGAGACTGCCGTCTCATTTTGGGTTTTTTAAAGTCGCTTTTGCGCTGCTGGAGGAGCCAGGATCCGCCAGTTTCGTTTTATAAACATGTCGATTCCGGAGCTGGAAGGCATGAGAAGTGCGAGGTTGATGTGCCACTTACCGCTTTCCCCGCGCCGCGGGACGAATCTTTAACGCATACTCGGGCCAGAACCCGTAAGTTGCTGCTTGCCAGCGCAATGGAACTCTACGACGGCGGCGCTTTCCCCTCGATTACCGAGTTGGCCGCCCATGCGCAAGTTTCCCGTGCCACCGCATACCGCTATTTCCCGACACAAAGCGCCTTGATTGCCGCGGTGGTGGCGGAAAGCCTGGGTCCGATTTTACAATGGGAGCCACGCGACAACGACGCATTGCTACGCATTCAGCAATTACTGGCCTTTGCCTATCCGCAAATGGAACGGCACGAAGGCGCTTTACGCGCGGCATTGCAACTTTCGCTACAACAGTGGGCGAACGCGACGCCGGGCGAAAAATTTGTGCGCGGCAACCGCAAGCGTCTGCTGAAGCTTGCGGTTGAGCCATTGCAAGATAAATTACCCTCGGAGGCGTTGCAGCGGGTTATTCATTCCTTCTCGTTGATTTATGGCTCTGAGGTTTTTCTGGTATTGAAGGATATTTGGGGACTGGATTTGCATGGCATTCAGGATGTCACGCAATGGATGGCAAAAGCGATTATTCGTCAGGCGGAAGAAGACGTGCGCAACAGCAAAAAATAGCCAGCAGGATAATCCATTTTTCGTCGCCAACCGCCGCGAAAACTAGCATATTTCACTAAGCAAAGCGCTTATGTAGTTATAATTTTTACTGATAATAGTATCAGGAACCGCTTTTTCCGATGGGCCGCAGACAATAGGGTTTCGCGGCCTTCCTGGATTAATTTATTGTTATTATTCAATCGATTGCGTTTTCATATATTCGTGAAAATCAACAGCAACTCGATCTGAGAATCGATCCACGCCTGCAATGTCTTATCCCGTGCGTTATCTATTATTTTACGCGGAAATTTTCCTGGATATTTATTGTGCTTCGTCGGCAATAGGCGAGATTTTCATTGTTGTGCTTTATTTATTTGGTGTCGCGAAATCGTCACACACTAAATCAATAAAACATTTGCAAACCAACAATGGATGGTATCTGGGATGGACAGAAATCGTAGAGGAAATAAATCCGCGACAACGGCCGTTGCTCGCTCCGCTCCGCAGATGAAGCATCGAATGAAATTGAGTGCGATGGCTTGCTGCCTGGCGGTAATAGGCAGCGGGGCGCAGGCGGCGTCATATGTAGAAAATGGCAAGCCGGGTGATGCGGCAAGCTGGCGTAGCAATGAATTCAACGCCGAATGGGGCCTGGCAGCTATTCATGCCGATAGTGCCTACGCTGCCGGCTATACCGGCAAAGGGGTAAAACTGGGCATATTCGACCAGCCGGTGTATGCCCAGCACCCGGAGTTTGCCAGCTCAGGCAAGGTGATAAATTTGGTGACCAGCGGGATTCGTGAATATACCGATCCGTATATTCCGGTGAAAAAGGGCGATGCATTCCGTTACGACGGAACGCCGAGCGTCGATTCCGACGGCGAATTGGGGTCGCATGGCACCCACGTCGGCGGTATTGCCGCTGGCAACCGTGACGGCGGAGAAATGCATGGCGTGGCGTTCAATGCGCAGATCATCAGCGCGGAAAACGGCGATCCCGGCCCTGAGGATGGCATTATCCTCGGCAACGATGGCGCGGTTTATCAGGCCGGTTGGGATGCGTTGATTGCCAGCGGCGCACGTATCATCAACAACAGCTGGGGTATCGGCATCACCGAAAAATTCGAGCAGGGCGGCAAGGACCCGGCCTACCCACACTTCACGGTGGATGATGCCGGTAAACAGTTCGATCAGATCAGGAAAATCCTCGGCACCAGGCAGGGCGGCGCCTACCAGGGGGCGATCGATGCGGCCCGTAGCGGCATCGTCACCATCTTTGCCGCCGGCAATGACGACAATCTGAATAATCCCGACGCCATGGCCGGTCTGGCGTACTTCGTGCCGGATATCGCGCCGAACTGGCTGTCGGTTGCCAGCTTGCAGGATCCGGCCAACAACGGTGATTACAGCATCAGCACCTTTTCTTCGCGCTGCGGCTATACCGCCAGTTTCTGCGTTTCGGCGCCGGGCACCCGCGTTTACAGCTCGATAATCGAAGGCAATAGCCTGGAAAATCTCACTACCGGTTATGCCAAATACAGCGGTACCTCGATGGCGGCGCCGCATGTGGCCGGCAGCATCGCGGTGCTGATGGAACGTTTCCCCTACATGACCGGTGCCCAGGTCGCTTCGGTACTGAAAACCACCGCTACCGATATGGGCGATCCGGGTATTGATGCGTTGTATGGTTGGGGGATGATCAACCTGGGCAAAGCGATTAATGGCCCGGGAATGTTCTACACCGCCGCCGATATTCCTCAGCAATTCCGCGTGCCGGCTGGCGATGATGTGGCGTACGGCTCGGGCCAGTTCGTTGCTGACCTGCCGGGTATTGGCGCGGTTATCGATAAGGGCAAGCCGACGGAGCGGGTGTGTGACGACGTGCATTGCGGCCTGGACGTGTGGAGCAATGACATCTCCGGCCACGGCGGCCTGACCAAGCAGGGGATTGGTACGCTGGTGCTGACTGGCAATAACAGCTACGCCGGCCCGACGCTGGTAAATCAGGGCCTGCTGGCGATCAACGGCACGGTGGTGTCGGATGTTTCGGTGCAGAACGGTGGTGTGCTGGGCGGCTCGGGCCGCATTGGTTCCCTGACCGCCAACCGTGGCGCTACCGTGGCACCGGGCAATTCCATTGGTACATTGAATGTCACCAATGATGTTAGCTTCGAAGCCGGCTCGCGCTATCTGGTCGAAACCGCCACCGACGGCAGCAGCGATCGCATCCACAGCGGCGGATCGGCCACCCTCAACGGCGGCGAGGTTGCACTGCTGTTGGAACAGCAGAACCTGCTGTCGGGCACCGCGGCAGCGAATCTGCTTGGTTCCTACACCATTTTGCAGGCCGACGATGGGATTAGCGGTCAATTTAGCTCGGCAAGCACCACCTCTCCGTTCCTGGATGCCAATCTGGCAACGCAGGGCACTCGGTTGACTGCCAGCGTCGCGCGTAATGCCACCACCTTCGCCAGCGTGGCGGCAACGGCCAACGAGCGTGCGGTCGCCTCGGCGGCTGACGGCCTGGCGGTGGGCAACCCGGTGTACCAAAGCATCCTGTCTTCTGACAGCACCGATCGGGCGCGGCAGGCGTTCCGTCAGCTGTCCGGGCAAATCCATGCCGATATTGCCGCGGCGCAGATCAACGACAGCCGCTACCTGCGTGACGCGCTGAACGGCCGCCTGCGCCAGGCAGAGGGGTTGGCCAGCTCGCCGGACATCAAGGCTGACGACGGCGGTGCCTGGGCGCAACTGTTGGGAGCATGGGATCATGCGTCTGGCGATGCCAATGCCACCGGCTATCAGGCCTCGACCTACGGCGTATTGCTGGGGCTCGATAGCGCCTATGCCGACGAATGGCGTTTAGGGGTGGCGACCGGTTATACCCGCACCTCTCTCGACGGTGGCTACGGCTCGAACGCCGACAGCGACAATTATCATCTGGCGGCGTACGGCGGCAAACAGTTCGGTGATTTTGCGCTGCGTGCCGGCGGGGCATATACCTGGCATCGCTTCGATACCGCTCGTTCGGTGAATTACGGCTTGCAGTCCGATCGTGAAACCGCCAAATACAGCGCACGTACCGAGCAACTGTTCGTCGAAGCCGGTTACAGTGTGAAAACCGGTTGGGTCAATCTGGAGCCGTTCGCCAACCTGGCGTACATCAACTTCCAGAACAACGGCATTAGCGAGGATGGCGGCGCCGCGGCATTGCATGGCGACAAGCAACACACCGATGCAACGGTGTCGACGCTCGGTCTGCGCGCCGACCATCAGTGGCAGGTCGGTCGTGAAACGGCGGTGGCATTACGGGGTGAGCTGGGTTGGCAGCATCAGTACGGCGATCTGGATCGGGATACAGGCCTGAAGTTTAACGGCAGTAATGCGCCGTTCGTGGTCAATAGCGTGTCGGCATCACGCGACGGTGCGGTGATCAAGGCCAGTGCGGAAGTGGCGGTGAGCGCCAATGCCGCGCTATCGCTGGGCTATGGGGGCTTGTTGTCCGATCATTACCAGGATAACAGCGTCAACGCCGGTTTTACCTGGCGTTTCTGATTGGCATGATTGGGCGGGGTCAGCGAGCTGGCCCCGTTTTTATTTGGCGAAACAGGAAACACAGCATGAAAAAATGGGCATGGTTTTTCAGTGGCGTATTGGCCAGTTGCTTCGCCTGGCCGGCCAGCGCGGATTATCCATATCGTAATTGCCAACGGTATATAAAATCTGCCAGCTGGATCGAACGCTACGGCGAAATGACATTGGCGGTGATCCCAACCGATTGTGGTCGCAGTATTTACTCACGAGAAACGGATCGGGCATTTGCCGAACTGGTGAATAAATTCGGCAAGGATAAATATTGGCGCAATACCCGCGGAATGCGCGATCAGTTCGCCTGTCATTATTCCATCGCGCGTAAAAAACAGGTCTGGAATCTGGATCCCTACCGTAAAGACGTCGGGTACGAAGCGACGGAAAAAGCCGGCTGCAATCCACATTGAACAACAAGGGGCCGCTTAGCAGCCCCCTGTGATACGCTGAATTACGGTTGAACCACCTGATCGGTTTTCACAAAGTGGAAGGTAGCTTCTTCATTGACGCTGCGCGGCAGCGTCATTTTAATGATCGGCAGGAACTTGCCGGTGGCGTTTTTATAGTCCTGTTGATCAAGCTGTGCGTTCTTCAAACCGTCATTGATATAAAACAGGGCTTCGATCGGCAGTCTTGCCGGGTCATGTTCTGTCCATGTTGCCAAGCGCAGTTCGTTTTGCTGGGTTATCGATTCGGCCTGGATCAGTTTCATTGATTTTAGCGTCTGATCAAAGGCCACGGCGGTGTTGCTGCGTGAATTATCGCTCACGTCAAAGCCACACTGATGGCGGTGACGGTTGCTGACGCCGGTTGCGTTATAGTGCTGCAACCACTGTTGAGCGCTTTGGATGCCCTGACTCTGGCAGGCGCGGCTGGTGACCGGGGAATACTGGTTCTGTCCGCAGCCTTTGGCGTCGCGTTCGAAGGTTGCTGCATCGATTGGGAAGGCACACATGACTTCAATGTCTAGTCGCTCTTTTGGCGCACCAAAAATAGGGTAAAGAATAAAGCCGTTATTGTAGCCATATGCCAGCCGTTGAAACTTGGCGTCCTGGCGTAGATAGGAAAATGATACGCCGCCTTGCTGTACCGATTTGGGACTGGGTTGCCAAAACTTGTATTGGTTAGAGTGCTGGGTGCCGCGAAAAATAACCCCCGAACACAAAAATGCCGGTTTTGAATCACTGCCACAATCTTTGGCGGTGTTGTAATAACGTTTGGTCAAGTCTGAGGCCGTTGCCGGCGTGGTGGTTTTGCTTGGCGTTTCCACCAGGGCAAACGCGTTATTGGCAGAGATACCGAAAAAGGCAAGGCTGAACGCCAGCGCCATAGCAGACACTTTCATAATATACTCCCGTCGTTAATTCGATATATTTATTGATAAGCTCACGCCGGCGATCATTGCGACGCCATAATAAATAGGCAGTGGCGAATAATCTGACGTGCTCGATTAGCGAATTAACTATTGACTTGTCTACGGCAGCCAACAACTATCTAATTTGATAGGGTGGTGAAGCTAGCAATATAATTTTTATGCGCTAGGGTTATTAACCAAACAGCCACGGTCGGTGGAAGAAGAATTATTTATATTGTTTTATTACCTTCGTCACTCTTTTGCGGCAGCGATGTTCATTATTCATGATCAAACATAAGGATAATGCTAAGGGAAGGTCCTTTATTGTCTGATGTTAAGCGTTATGGAGGAAAAATGAACGAAATATACAATCGCTATGCCAGCTTTCGGATTGATAATTTTAGTCAGCTTGATGAAGTATTGGCAGAGCGATGTCAGGCGATTGGTTTTGACGGGTATTTGCTGGGTGTGACTGGCCACGGACGCGACATAAACCAGGCGGTGGTGTTGACCAACCATCCGCCGGCATGGCGCGAAACCTATACGCGGTTGGGATACATCAATACCGACCCGACCGTTGCACACTGCCTGGGCGGGCTGTTTCCGCTGGAATGGCAGGCGTGCCCGATAACGGCGGAAACGGCGCCTTTTTGGCAGGAGGCGTCGTATTATGGACTGGCGCATGGCGTATCGTTTCCACTGCATGGCGTACAGGGAGAACAGGGGATCTTGAGCCTGTCGCTGGGTCGGCAACGTCAGCGCGACTATCGCGAGTTAATGCAGCAGCGATGGGGGGAGCTCTATATATTGCGGGATATTTTGTTGCATCATTGCATTCGATTACTTGATGAGAAAAACAAATTGACCGCCACGGTATTAAGCCCGCGTGAAATAGAAGTGTGCAAATGGTTCACCATCGGTAAAACCACGTGGGAGATATCACGCATACTGAATTGCTCGGAGGCCAACGTGAACTTTCATTTCAAAAATATTCGTCGAAAGTTTAACGTCAGTTCTCGTGGCGCGGCAATCATCAAAGCCATTGCCAGCGGCTCGTTGACCTTATAATACCCGGAGTTACACCAGGGAATATATAATAACGGCGCGATAATGATGATCGGAATGTCAACTATCTAAACAGATAGTTCTCCTTAATTCTAATATCGATAATAGTTTTATCTTTATCCCAGAGTCAGGAGCATGATGAAAACGTTAATCGCGGCTCGAGCGGCTATCGATGCCAACCTGTTGCGGCATATGCACCAATTACGTGCCGACACCTTCTATTATAAAAAGCGTTGGGATGTGGTGCTATACGATGGTATGGAGATCGATGCTTACGATGCGTTGAACCCCCTTTATCTGCTGTTGCTGCATGAGGACGGTGAACGGATCGACGGTTGCTGGCGAATGCTGCCCACCACCGGACCCTATATGCTGAAAAATACCTTCCCCTCTTTGTTGGGCTGCCATCAGCCACCGTGCAGTGAAGCGGTGTGGGAACTGTCACGTTTTATCAACTGTGCGCCCAACGATCGTGGGCTGGGATTTTCCAGTGTGACGCGGCAGATGATCGAACAGATGATGGCGTATGGACGTCAGCAGCAATTAAC
Source organism: Serratia odorifera (assembly GCF_900635445.1). Classification (NCBI taxonomy): domain Bacteria; kingdom Pseudomonadati; phylum Pseudomonadota; class Gammaproteobacteria; order Enterobacterales; family Yersiniaceae; genus Serratia; species Serratia odorifera. Next base: position 1,311,659 of record NZ_LR134117.1, on the reverse strand, counting down.
AGCCTATGTGACGGTGACGACACTCGGGGTTGAACGTATGATGCGACACCTGGGGCTGGTGATGCGGCGCTTGGGACCTGGCCTGACGATTGGTCGAGAACATTGCATTGCATTACAGATCGATCTTTCCTGACGTTGAGACGGCAAAAAAAAACGGTCCCCTGACGGGGACCGGTTAAAATGGGGGGTACATCTTTATTATTAGCGCTAAAGGCTTTTACTCCGGACGGTATGTCGTTGTTCTGTCGTGTTTTTCTTCAGAACCGACCACCTGAACAGATTTCCCTGGTGTCATTATGGTTATTATAACTGTGTTTCTTGTATTATTTTTATAGTGTGTTGCTGTGTGTAGCTTCTGATACCATGTTTGACTATCGAAGTTGGTATGTCAAGCAATGTTTTGAGAATAAGATTGCATATGATGCTAACATTGTATCAAGCTTGAACACCTATTTACTCCAAAGCGACTGAAAAATTAGAAAAAAATCGAAGGAAAAAATGGATAACAATCACCAGAAATTCGATTCACAGTCGATTGCAAACCGGGTCAGAGCGCTTTTTCTTCATCATGGGATAGGCAAGCGTCAACAGGCAAAAGAACTCAGCCGCATTTTGGCGCTGAGTTTTTCGCATGCGCACCGCAAACTGAAGGGGCAAAGCCCCTGGACGCTGGAACAGATCAACAGCGTGGCAGCGGCGTTGGATGAAACCCCGGCGGCAATCGTCGATATGAATGTGGACAGTGACGCCCCTGCGCAAACTATTGCACGGGATGCCATCTTTTCTGTGGCTGGCGTCGAACTGCCTTGCGTCGCCTATATTGGTCACGAACTGAATGGCGGGCGGTTATCGGATTACGTGGCGTTGCAGCATGACGATCAATGGGTGATTTATCGCGTTGATGATGCGCCGACCGGCAACCGTTATTGCGTCGAGCTGATTGAGATCCGCCCGCACAGTGCCGATGACGAGCGACTGAGCATTGCGGTATTGGACGATTCCCATCAGGCGGCCGATGAGCTGACAAAATACCTCAATAGCCGCGGTTTCCATGCGGTGGCGTTCTATGACGTGGCGGCGTTTTGTCAGGCGTTATCGAAAAGCCTGTTCGACGGTTACGTGGTGGATTGGCTGATAGGGCAGGAAACGGCGGTGCCGTGCATCGAAGCCATTCGTGCCTCCGACAACCCCGACGCGCCGGTATTGGTGCTGACCGGCCAGCTTGGCACCGGTCTGCGCGAATCCGAGATTGCGCAGGCGATGCGTGATTACGACGTACTGGGGCCGTACGAGAAACCGGTGCGGCTTCACGTGATTGAAGCCGCATTGCAACGCTGTTTCAACCTTTAGCGAACAGCGCCGCCAGTGCGTTGGACAGCGCGTCCATGCGTACTGGCTTCATTAAATAGTCATCAAACATCGCCCGTTGCTCGGCGGTCAGCAACTCCGGCGTATAGGCGCTGATGCCGATGATCGGAATATGCCGATTCGGGCCGCGCTGGTTACGCAACTTTTTCGCCAGCGCCGCGCCGTCGATGCCGGGCATCTGCAAGTCCAGCAACAGCGCATCATAAGGGCGCCGCAGCAGCTTTTGCAGCGCGCGCTCCGGTGAATCACACTGTTCATGGCGATAACCCAGCTTATCCAGCAGCGCGGCGAAGGCGTCGCCCACCGATTTATTGTCATCCACCACCAGAACCTGCTGCTCTTTCAGTCGGGTGGCCGCCGGCGTCAACGGGTGTTCCGCCTGATCCGGCTGCGCGTCGCCGAGGTCAACCGGAATGCTGACGATAAAGGTGCTGCCTTTGGCCTGTTCGCTGTAAACGGTGACGCTGCCCTGCAGCAGCGAGACCAGGCCCTGCACGATCGCCAACCCCATGCCGACGCCGCCGTATTGTTTGGTATGTGACTGGTCGAGCTGGGTGAACGGCTGGAAGATCTGCCCGAGTTTTTCTTCTTCGATACCGATGCCGGTATCGGTCACTTCAATGATCAGCGCATTACCGCCCGGCTGGCGTCGCAGGCAGCCATGCACGGTGATAGAGCCGTTTTCGGTGTATTTATAGGCGTTGGTCAGCAGATTGACCAGAATCTGGCGTATGCGCAGCGGGTCGGAATACACCTGCGCGTGGCTAAAATCCACTTCGCACAGCAGCTTGATATGCGCTTTGCGCGTCAGCATACCGATTTCATCTGCCGTTTCCTGGATCAGGCGCTCGGCGTTGAACGGCACGATGCGCAGCTCCATCATGCCGCTGTCCAGATGCGCGTAGTCGGTGAGATCTTTCATCTGACTTTCAATCTGCTGGGCTGCCGTTTCCAGGCGCTGGAAGGTATCGACGTGCTCGGCTGAAACCTTGGTGTTCATCAACACATCGATGGCCGACATGATGCTTTGCAGCGAAGTGCGCAATTCATGGCCGATGGCTCCCAGAAAGGCGTTTTTGGTGCGGGTCGCTTTCTCCGCTTCGATAGCCTTCGCCTGTTGCTCAATGGTGATACGTTGCTGACGCAGCACGATAAGCGTAATGGCAACCAGGGCAATCACCGAGAACATGATAATCACCAGGCCATAAAAAATGATCAGCCTTTTTTCGATGTAATCATCATACGCCACGGTGCGCTGTTTCACTTCCGCATGGTCAGCCAGGTTGGCCATTTCGATCGCGTAGGGTTTCATGTGCTGCATGGCTTGGGAGATGTTGGACAGATCGAGCGGCGAGGCGCTGATGAGCCGATCAAGTCGATCCATTTCTTTCAGCATGTGTTGAATGACCTGCGGATAACCCGGTTCGCGATATAGCGGCTGGGTGGACTCGGAGACCGTTTCCAGCACGTAAAAACGCGAATACAGGATTTCGAAACGCAGCCTGAGCGCCTCAATATCAACCTTGGGCGAATTTTTCTGTTGCTCGACGAAGGTTTCAAATTCTGCCAGCTTGATCGAGAATTTGGCGATCGACCACGAGTAATTCTCCTGCGTACCGGCGATGGCATATAACCCTTTCTTCGACAACGTCGCGCTGTAGTAATAGAGCGTGATGGTTGAAGCGACAAGAAACAGTGCGGCGAAGATGGCCGGAATAGCCAGACGGCCGCCGCTTTTGAACTGGGTTAACTTCATTTGATCACAATCCTGTTGACCTGCCAGATAAAGCGCGAGTTATATAAAGGCGAATTTAATTCGGCGCCGGCGGCGTCGCGCGGATAGACCAGAAACAGGGGCCCGAAGTTTCTGATCTTCAGCATTTCTCCGTCCATTTTGTAGGCGAGAATAATATGGTATTTCTCCACGTCCGAACGCGGGATATCAATGTAGTAATCATTGAGCGCATGCATGGATAGCGTTTGCCCCCTGGCGCCGACCTTGGCCAGAATATCCGCCACCGCCACGCCGTCAAATTTGCGCTTTGGCGTCCATGAAGTGGTGGTGGCAATACTGCTCATGGGCATGGCGAACAGCTCTTGGTCGGTAAACACATAACGTTTGTTCACCGGGTCGGTGAATCGGCTGATATTGCCTGATACTTCCAGGGTAAAACTCAACGCGGAGGTTTGGCTAGCGATCAGGGCCAATAACGCCAACGTAATAGTTCTGATTATGGTTGACAGCATCGGGGGGTTCTCCGCAACGGCAGGCAAGAGTCAATGGATAAATTTAGCAGGCTAAACGGCGACAAAAACAGCGAGTCATGCCGGAGGATGTCACAGAAAAGACAACGGCCAGCAAAGCCGGCCATTGGGACGGGATCCACAGCATCCTGCTGTTAGAATAGCACCCTTTTGCGTGCTATTCGATGCAGCAGGGCAAGGGACGATTTAGAACATACCCGAAATCTCACCCATCAGCTTCAGGTCACTTTTGGAGATATAGGTCGGGCGATTGCTATCATCGGTTAAAGAAACGTACTGCTCATTGCTGAGCAACAGGATTTTCGCCTTCATCGGCGCGGTATCGGTCAGCAATACGGTAGAAAACAGCCGTTCCATCCGCGTTCTGACATCCCCACCGTTGGCCAGATCGAGTGGGCGCCGGCTCATATAGGTCATGGCGCTTTTTTTTGCTTTTTCCTCATCTTTGAGGATTTTGACGCGGGTTTCATTGAAAAAGGTGGTGAGCTTGTTTCTGCTTTTCGCCATCTTTTTCATCGCGTCTATCAGCTTCTTATTTTGCCCTACCTGGCGGTCAGACAGAAAGTTGCGTACCGCCAGCACGCAGCCGCTCGAAATTCCCAGCGTGCCAACGGCGGTCATGGCGTAACGGACATAGATATTGGTCATCAGCGTCTGGCCGGCCTGGGCGGCGGCGGTGGCGGCAAAAACGGCGCCGGAACCCGACAGTGCGCCAATGGCACCTACCGCTGCGGCGGCCATGGAGTAATTGCTCTTTTGCGTATCGTCATAGACGTTACCGCCGTAGCCCTTGAGCGCGGTGTTGTATCTGTTGAAAACCGACGGGTTGTCTTGCAACACGTTGCCATTCATATTGCGCAAGCCGATGCTCGCTTCATCGTCGCGTGGCGCGCCGTAATCCTCCAACGATTCCCGCCGCTGGTTGGCGCGCTGTAACTCCATGAAGTTGTTCATGATGCCGGAGTCGGTATCGTTTTCGAACTGCGCCAGCGTCTCTTCGTCCAGCTCGTTAATAAAGGCGAGAATGATCCGCAGGTCATCCTGGCTGAGCAGGCTGCCTTTTAAAACGGATTCGATATCCAGTGTTGGGTCTGCCATAGAACCCCCCCGTGGTCAGGTTATATTTCTTTGTTTTGTTTGATATCCCAACCGGCTTTGGTTTCCGCGCCCTTGGTGCCTTTATCCGTCTGTTCCCAATAATGCAGGTTGACTTTCGACGCCTGGAAGCGGTATTTCACCAGAATATTATCGGTATGGCCGACGCCGGTAAAATCGGCCAATGTCACCAGCACGTCTTCCAGCACAATGCGGGCATATTCCACCTGGCTACCACCGGCCTTACAAATAGAGACTTCAACTTTATTGACGTGTTTGCCGCTGGAGCAGAATTTTAAAATGGCCGGTGTGGATTTATCGATCAGCGCCTGGACTTCCAAATCGCGGTAATTGACTTTGCCACTCCCGCCGCCACCGCCAACCGACATATTGCCTGGCTGAGAGGCACCCCAGGTAAATGACAGTACATCGGTCCAGTTTTTGTGATTGGAATCATGGGACTCACCGGTAACACCTTCAACCTTTAAAAAAGTATCGATTGCCATTTTTCTTCCTGTTTGAGAGTGGATATATTCACCAACAAACTTAACCAACAACCGTTTATTGTCAACGTATCAGGTAACGTTACCGAATGATTAGGATTAACCTCAGCGCTGGTCAAAAAGTAAAAGACAGAAAAAACGCTTTAAGCATTTGAAATCAAACTGGCTTGCCGATAAATATTATTTCTTTCATTTTTCTATAATGTCATTTTTATTATATGAAGTTTTTATTAATCACCACAATAATTACCTTGTTGCCGCTGGCAGTGTTTGACATCAGTTATTATCGGGTTTTAGGCGGGACAGGCTGATAAAAAAGGCCAACTGCCGTAGCCGTTGGCCTAGAGAGAAAGCGGTGTCACACCGTTGAGACACCGACACCGACACCGACAGCGACCGATGGCCGCTTTGCCGCGTTAGCGCATGGTGACGAACTCTTCCGCTGCGGTTGGGTGGATCGCCACGGTGTTATCAAAGTCCTGCTTGGTGGCGCCCATTTTCACTGCGACGGCAAAGCCTTGCAGCATTTCATCCATACCGAAGCCGATACCGTGGATCCCGACAATCTTCTCTTCTGCGCCGACGCATACCAGCTTCATGCGGCACGGCTGACGATGCTGGGTCACGGCGCTGTACATGGCGGTGAACGCAGAACGGTACACTTTGACCTGGTCTTCGCCGTATTTCTCTTTCGCTTCCGGCTCGGTCAGGCCGATGGTGCCGATTGGCGGGTGGCTGAACACCACGGTTGGAATATTGCTGTAATCCAGATGCTCGTTCGGCTTGTTGTTGAACAGGCGTTCGGACAGGCGGCGACCGGCGGCGACCGCAACCGGCGTCAGTTCAACCGCGCCGGTGTTATCGCCGACCGCATAGATGCCTTTCACACTGGTATTCTGGAACTTGTCCACTTCGATGTAGCCCTGAGCGTTGGTTTTCACCCCGGTCACGGCCAGATTCAGGTTGTCGGTAGCCGGCTCGCGGCCAATCGCCCATACCAGGCTGTCGACGGTACATGCCTTGCCGTTTTCCAGTTGCAGCGTCAGGCTGCCGTCAGCGTTCTTGACGATGGCTTTCGGCACCGATTCGGTGTGCAGGGTCGGCCCTTCGGTGTTCATGACTTCTACCAGCGTTTCCACGATCAGTGGATCGAAGCTGCGCAGCGGCGCGTGCTTACGCACGAACAGGTGGGTTTCAGCGCCAAGCGCATTCAGCACGCCAGCGATTTCCACCGCGATGTAGCCAGCACCGACCACGGCAACGCGTTTTGGCAGCGCGTCCAGCTCGAAGAAACCGTCGGAATCAATGCCGTATTCCGCCCCCGGAATATCCGGATGGCTTGGGCGGCCACCGGTGGCGATCAGGATATGATCGGCAGTGATTTTTTCGCCGTTGACTTCCACGGTATGAGCGTCAACAAAGCGGGCGAAGCCTTTGATTACATCAACCTTGTTTTTACCCAATACGTTGTCGTAAGAGGTATGGATACGGTCGATATAGGCGGTACGGTTGGCGATCAGTTTTTTCCAGTCAAACGCGTTGACGGTGGTATCGAAACCATAATCCGGACCATATTGATGAATGGCCTCGGCGATCTGCGCCGCGTGCCACATCACCTTCTTCGGTACACAACCCACGTTAACGCAGGTGCCGCCCAGTTCTTTGGCTTCAATCAGCGCGCATTTCTGGCCATACATGGCTGCCCGGTTGATCGATGCGATACCGCCGCTGCCGCCGCCAATTGCTAGATAATCGTAATGTTTCGTCATCTGGGTTTTCCATGAGTTGTGTAATTTGAAGAACGTAAGAGTTTAACGCCTGATGCGGGTTTGTCGCAAAGATTGCGTCAATGGCTGTGATAGGCAGGAATCAGGCGCGCGCAGTGCGCGCCATGCAGGATTATTCCGGCACCACCCAGTTCACCAGATGGTGACCAATGCCCGATGGCACCAACACCTTGTGCAGCCACGGCAGCACGTTTTTCATCTGCTGTTCCAGCTTCCACGGCGGGTTAATGACAATCATGCCGGAGGCGGTCATGCCGCGTTGATCGCTGTCCGGCTTCACCGCCAGCTCGATTTGCAGAATGCGGCGAATGCCGGTGGCTTCCAGATCTTTCAGCATGCGCTTGATCTGCTGGCGCAGCACCACCGGATACCACAGTGCGTAGGTGCCGGTGGCAAAGCGCTTATAACCTTCCTGAATGCCTTTAACCACGTCCTGGTAATCGGTTTTCAGTTCGTAAGGCGGATCCATCAGGATCAGCCCGCGGCGCGATGTCGGGGGCAACTGTGATTTCAACTGCTGATAGCCGTCGGCGCGCTGTACCTTGGCGCGCTCGTCTTTTTGAAACTCGCTGCGCAACAACGGGTAGTCGCTAGGGTGCAGCTCGGTCAGGTGGATCTTGTCCTGTGGGCGCAGCAACTGGCGGGCAATCAGCGGTGAGCCCGGGTAGTAACGCAAGGTGCCGCTGCGGTTAAAATTATGCACCACGCTCATGTAGGCGGCCATTTCTGGCGGAATATCGTCACGTTGCCACAGCAGGCCAATACCTTCGAGATATTCCCCGGTGCGTTCGGCGTGCTCACCGCTCAGCTGATAGCGCCCCGCACCTGAGTGGGTGTCCAGATACAGTAGCGGTTTGTCTTTTTCTTTCAGCGACTCGATGATCAGGCTCTGAACGGTGTGCTTCAGCACGTCGGCATGGTTGCCGGCGTGAAAACTGTGGCGATAACTTAACATGGCTGGTGACGGTTCCTTGTGCTCCATGAGAGGAGCTTTCAATAAGGCATATAATCTGCACAGTATAAACTGTCTGGCCGGGAAAAACTGAACTGCATTAGCGCAGGGAATAAGGCAACCCTCGGGGTATCGGCAAAAACGTGATGGTGGTTGCGCGCGGGTGGATAGCCTGTCGCTATGCCAGCGCGGCCACCGCCTGGCCAGCTATCTGTCGGATCAGGATGGGCGCGTTCATGCCGCACCCTCTGATAACCCGGCATCTCCAGCGGTGTCGGACAGCGCTATTAACGCGTGGTTTAAGGCACTATCCATCAATGCCGACCATTGATTTTCGCCTCGCTTGGCTCCATGTTAGTTAATCATACGCATTTTAAGGCCCGTCGGTTGCGGCGGGCCCCAACGCTAATCAGGACTGCCCTATGACAAATCCGTTGCTGACACCGTTTTCCCTGCCGCCGTTTTCCGCTATTCGCCCTGAAGATATCGTGCCTGCGGTGCAATCCGCGCTGAACGATTGCCGCGCCGAGGTAGAACGCGTGGTCGCGCAGCCGGGGCCGTTCACCTGGGATAATCTGGTGCAGCCACTGGCGGAGTCTGACGATCGCCTGTCGCGCATCTGGTCGCCTATCGGCCACCTTAATTCGGTAAAAAACAGCCCGGAACTGCGTGAAGCCTATGAGCAGGCATTGCCGCTGCTGTCGGAGTACGGCACCTGGGTAGGCCAGCACGAAGGGCTGTATCAAGCCTACCGCAATCTGAAGGAAGGTGATGCGTTCGCTCAACTGACCCTGCCGCAGCGCAAGGCGGTGGAAAACGCGCTGCGTGATTTCGAGCTGTCGGGCATTGGCCTGTCGCCGGAAAAACAGCGTCGTTACGGTGAGATCGTCGCGCGGCTGTCTGAACTGGGTTCGACCTACAGCAATAACGTGCTCGACGCCACCATGGGCTGGAGCAAACTGATTACCGACGAAGCCGAACTGAGCGGTCTGCCGGCCAGCGCATTGGCACAGGCACAGGCGATGGCGCAGGCCAAAGAGCAGGAAGGATGGCTGCTGACGCTGGACATGCCGAGCTACCTGCCGGTGATGACCTACGCCGACAATCAGGCGCTGCGCGAAGAAATGTACCGCGCGTTCACCACCCGCGCCTCCGATCAGGGGCCGAATGCGGGCAAATGGGATAACAGCGAAGTGATGGCGGAAACCCTGGCGCTGCGTCACGAACTGGCGCAACTGCTGGGTTTCGCGACCTACGCCGACAAATCACTGGCCACCAAAATGGCGGAAACCCCGCAGCAGGTCATTGGCTTCCTGAACGATTTGGCCAAGCGCGCCCGCCCGCAGGCGGAGCAGGAACTGGCCCAGCTACGTGCTTTTGCCCAACAGCATTATGGCGTCGATCAGCTGGAAGCGTGGGACATTACCTATTACGGCGAAAAGCAAAAACAGCACCTGTTCTCGATCAGCGACGAACAGCTGCGTCCGTACTTCCCGGAACAGCGCGTTGTCGATGGGCTGTTTGAAGTGGTAACACGCATTTACGGTATTAGCGCCAAAGAGCGTAAAGACGTTGATACCTGGCATCCGGAAGTGCGCTTCTTTGATTTGTTCGATGCGAGCGGCGCGCTGCGCGGCAGCTTCTACCTGGATCTGTATGCGCGCGAGAACAAGCGTGGCGGTGCCTGGATGGATGACTGCGTTGGCAGCCTGCGCAAAGCCAACGGCGAGTTGCAAAAACCGGTGGCCTACCTGACCTGTAACTTCAACCGTCCATTGGGCGACCAGCCGGCGCTGTTTACCCATAACGAAGTGACGACGCTGTTCCATGAGTTTGGCCATGGCCTGCACCATATGCTGACGCAAATCGATACCGCCGGCGTCGCAGGCATCAGCGGGGTGCCGTGGGATGCGGTCGAACTGCCAAGCCAGTTTATGGAAAACTGGTGCTGGGAGCCGGAAGCGCTGGCATTTATTTCCGGTCATTATCAGACCGGCGAGCCGCTGCCAACCGCTCTGCTCGATAAGCTGCTGGAGGCTAAAAACTATCAGGCGGCGCTGTTCATTCTGCGTCAGCTGGAATTTGGCCTGTTCGACTTCCGCATGCACTTTGAATACGATCCGCAAACCGGTGCGCAGATCCTGCCGCTGCTGGCCGAGGTGAAGAAAATGGTCGCGGTGGTGCCGTCGCCGAGCTGGGGCCGTTTCCCGCACGCGTTCAGCCATATCTTCGCCGGCGGCTATGCGGCAGGTTATTACAGCTATCTATGGGCGGAAGTGCTGTCGGCAGATGCCTATTCGCGTTTTGAAGAAGAAGGTATTTTCAACGCTGAAACCGGCCAGTCGTTCCTGGATAACATTCTGTCGCGTGGTGGTTCGGAAGAGCCAATGGAGCTGTTCAAACGCTTCCGTGGCCGTGAGCCACAGCTGGATGCTATGCTGCGCCATTACGGAATCAAAGGGTAACTCGACACGTGAGCGTGTGTTTATTGTGTGAAGCAGGCGCCGATCCCGGCGCCTTGTCTATTTTGGCGATCGTTGGCAACTGACATCGGACGACCAGGCGCTGATGGCGTTAGTGTTGACGCCGCAACGGCTGGAGCTGCGCAAGCGCGACGAGCCGAAGCTCGGGGCGATTTACGTCGATTTTGTTACCGGTCCGATGGCGCACCGGCGACGCTTTGGTGGCGGCCGGGGTGAAGCGGTAGCCAAGGCGGTTGGCATCAAAGGCAACTATTTACCGGATGTGGTGGACGCCACCGCCGGGCTGGGGCGCGACGCCTTCGTGCTGGCGGCGCTCGGTTGCCGCGTACGCATGCTGGAACGCAATCCGGTGGTGGCGGCACTGCTCGACGACGGCCTGCAGCGCGGCTATCAGGACGCTGAAATCGGTCCATGGCTGCGTGAGCGCCTGACGCTGCTGCATGCCTCCAGCCTGACGGCGCTGGCGGAACTCGAACCGCGGCCGGAAGTGGTCTACCTCGATCCGATGTATCCGCACAAACAGAAAAGTGCGTTGGTGAAGAAAGAGATGCGGGTATTCCAGTCGCTGGTGGGGTAGCGACGACGACGCCGATGGCCTGCTGGCACCGGCGCGCCGCCTGGCGACCAAACGCATCGTGGTGAAGCGCCCGGACTACGCGCCGCCATTGGCGAACGTGCCAGCACATGCGGCGACGACCACCAAAAATCACCGTTTCGACATCTATATGCCGGATCCCCTTCATACTTGACGCTGCAGCGCCAACTTGCCGCCAGGCCAATTATTTCGGCGAGCTCCCGGTACTTGCGACGCTGGTACAGCATTGACGAATATCGGGAGGAGTATTCATTGAGCTACCTCCCATTTCTCTGAATCAACCTGAAAACACTCTGGATAAAATGCAAAGTGGATCGCATGATTCCCTTTCATTTCCCCCGCCTATAATTAGATAAAAAATGAAAAACACGCTGCTTGCCGTATTGCTTTGCCTGGGAACCTCCGCGATGGCCGCTGAACCTGTCAATATCACCCTTCTCGGCACTTCCGATCTGCACGGTACCTTCGTACCCTGGGATTATTCCACCGACACCGAAAATCTGGCCGGCAGCCTGAGCCAGATCGCCACTCAGATCCAGCAGATCCGCGCCCAGCAGCCGAACGTGATCCTGGTTGACGCCGGCGACACCATTCAGGGTAATTTTGTCGAAACGTTTAAAAACGAAAAAACCAGCCCGATGATCCTCGGTTTTAATGCGCTGGAGTATGACGTCTGGGTGATGGGCAACCACGAATTCGACTTTGGTCTCAAGCCGCTGGCGACCTCGCTCAATCAGTTCACCGGCACCGCATTGGCCGGCAATATCCTGTGGGACAGCGGCAAGCCTTATCTGCCGGCATATAAAATCATCGAACGTCAGGGGGTGAAGATCGGCATTATCGGCATGGATACGCCGATGACCGCCGAATTCGCCAAGGGCACCGATCGGGTGAAGGGATTGAACTTCACCGATCCGGTGCAGGCGGTCAGGCAGGTCATTCAGCAGATTCAGGGACAAGTGGACGCCATCGTGCTGGTGGCGCATATGGGTATCGACAACGAGAATCAGCGGCCAGGCACCGGCGTGGGCGATATCGCGCGCGCCAACCCGGAGCTGGCGGCGATCGTTGCCGGCCATATGCACGTCAAGGTGGATAAGGAAGTGATTAATGGCGTGATTGTCACCGAACCGGATAAGTACGGCCGCGCGCTGTCGCGCATCGATCTGCAATTTGAGCAGCACAACGGCAAATACCTGCTGGTCAACAAAGACAGCTACACCTACCCGATCAAGGGCGTTGCGTCGGACAAAAAGCTGGAGCAAATCTATCAGCCGTACCACACTATCCTGCGCGCCAATGCCAACCGGCCGATTGCCCAACTGTCCGGCCAGGATCTGGTGCCGCCGGATGCGGTGAAGGGCATTCCACAGGTTCACGTGCAGGATACCGGCATCAGCCGGCTGTATCAGCAGGCCAGCCGCTATTACGCGCCACAGGCGCAGGTGATTGCGTTGCAGATAGACAACGATCGGCCGAAGCTTAACGTCGGTACCATCACCGCCAAGGACATTGCCTTTAATTATCAGTACGCCGGTGGTGAAATTACCGTCTATCAGCTCAGCGGCAAGGAACTGAAAAAGTATATGGAATGGTCGGCAGGCTATTTCAATCAACTGCACGACGGCGACGTGACATACAGCTTCAACCCGCAGCGGCGCGCCTCCAAATACTCCACCAATGATTTCTTCGACGGCGTCACCTATAAAATCGATCTGCGCCAGCCGGTGGGGCAGCGCATTATCGAGCTGAAAATGAACGACGGCACGCCGGTCACCGACGAGATGCCGATACGCCTGGGGATGAACAGTTACCGCATGGGACACCTGACGCAGCAGGGCGGCGCGCTGGAGGGGATGCAGTTTCCGGTATTGTCCGACAGCAAGGCGCAGTACGGCGAAGAGGCCGGCACCATACGTAATCTGACCCTGCGTTATCTGACCGAGGTCAAGCAAGGGCAATACCAGGGAAGTACGCAGCAGCGCTGGCAACTGGTTGGGCTGACGGGCTATGACCGTGAACGTCACATCGTCGAAAAACTGCTGAATGACGGTAAAATCAGCGTGCCGACCACGGCGGATGGACGTTACAGCAACGTGGCGTCGATTAACGTAAAAGGATTGCTGTTCAGCGATCCGCAGGCGCGCCGTCAGCAGGAAGCGATGCTAAAACAGCAAATTGCCGGCACCGACGATCCGCAGTTGAAGCGGCAGTTGAACGATCGGCTGGTGATTATCGCGGCGATCAATAAAGCCTGATGGACTATGGGCCCGGCGTGCCGGGCCTTATGGCAGCGTTAATGCTCTTCGCGCAGGCTTTTGCCGACGTTGCCGCCCGGATGTACCGCCAGCAGCCGGTCCTTATCGTAGCCGCTTCGCACCATCAGACAGGCGCAGGCGGCGTCGAAAATCGCCAGTACCAGCACGATCGAGGTGGTTGCCAGCATATTCAGCGGATCTACCTCATTTTTCACCCCGGTGGCGATCACCAGCTGCGCGGCGCGAGCGATGGCGGAGTCCGGGTTTTCCGTGACGCTGATCAGCGTCACACCTTTGGCGGCCAGCGTCGGCAGCAGGCGCGTCAGCTCCTCGGAATTGCCGCCGCGCGAGATCATGATCAGCAGATCGTCGGCACGTAAAAACCCCAGATCGCCATGCGCCGCATCGGTCGCGTCCAGAAAAATGGCCGGCTGTTCGACGCAGGCCAGCATATGGGCGATTTTACGCGCCGCAATGCCGGAGGTGCCAACGCCGGTTACCGCAATTTTGCCCCGGCAGCCGCTTAACAGCGTCATCAGGCGTTGCCAATCGGCGGCGTCGATGCGCTGATCGAGCTGCGCCAGCTCGCGACTGTACAGTTGCCAGGCCTCGCTAGCGCGTTGCCACTCCTGCTGGCTCATGCGTCCTCCTGCATCAATTGGCGATATTTCATATGATCGTGATACAGCTGGTGGAACACGTGGTATTTACGATCGTAGTAGCGCTTGATGTCATTGGTTTGCGGCGTCACGGTTTTGCCGATGCGGCTCATGGCATTCATCGCTTCCGGCAGGGTATCGAACACCCCGGCCGCCACGGTAGCCATCATGGCGCCGCCCAGCAGCATCGCTTCGCTTTCCTCCGGCAGCAGCATGGCGCAGCCGGTGGCGTTGGCATGTTCCTGCACGAAAATCGGGTTCTTGGTGCCACCGCCGCTGGCCATGATGGTATCAATGCTATAACCGCTCTGATTCATGGTTTCGATGATATGGCGGGTGCCCAGCGCGATGGCCTGAATGGTCGCCAAATAGTGCAGCGCCATGTCTTCCGGCGTGCGTGACAGCTTCAGGCCGGTCAGCGTGCCGGTCAGCGTCGGGTTGGCGCGTGGCGAACGGTTGCCGTGGAAGTACGGCAGCATATGAATGTCCTGGGTCAGGAAGGCGATTTTCTCCGGTTCGCCCGCCATGCGGCGTAGCAAGGCGTTCAGCACTTCATATATCGTCTGGTTATGCGCTTTGGCCTGCGACAGCAGTTCTGCATAGCACGGGTGCGACTGAATCACGTGATCGATCAGCGCGCCGGTGGCGGACTGGCCGCCTTCGTTCAGCCAGTATTCCGGCAGAATGGCAGAGTAATATGGCCCCCACACGCCGCCGATAAAGCGCGCGGTGCGCGACATCGCCATATGGCCGGTCGAGGTACCACCAATTAACGCGATGCGGCGATCGAAGTCTGCCACTTCGCCAGAAACGCCGGTGGCGCCAATGGTGCCGAGCGTGCCGGCGTGGGCATCAATGATCGACACGCTGACCGCGGTGCCGGCCATCAGGCCCATGTCGCTGGCGGCACGTTGCGTCAGGCCATGACCGAGCGGTTCACCCATGATTTTGACGTCGCTGCCAATTTTTTCCGCGTCGTGCTCCAGCAGGTCTTCCAGCCCGATCTGCTTGAAATAGCTCTTGTCCCAGCGTTGCTCGTGACCAAGATAGGTCCATTTGCAGACCGTCGAACACAGCGAACGGGTCGCATCCTGGGTCGCGCGCCAGGTCAGGAAGTCGGGCAGATCGAACAGGTAACCGGCGTTGGCCCAGGTGGTCGGCATATGCTGCTTGAGCCACAACATCTTCGGCGTTTGCATTTCCGGGGAAATCACGCCGCCAACGAAGTCCAGCACCCGGTGTTTGCTGGCGTTGATGCGTTCGGCCTGGGTAATGGCACGGTGATCCATCCACACGATGATGTTTTGCTCGCTGCGGCCGGACGGACTGATGGTCAGCGGTTTGCCTTCCTTGTCCAACACCACCAGCGAACAGGTGGCGTCAAAACCGAGTCCTTTCACCTGAATCGGATTGATGTCGGCCTGGTTGACGGCGTCGCGCACCGCGTTGCACACCGCTTGCCAGATATTGTCGGAAGACTGCTCGACAAAATCCGCCTTTGGCCGATAAATGTCAATTTCGCGGCTGGCCTGGCTTACCATCCGGCCGTTCAGGTCAAAAACGCCTGCGCGTGCACTGCCGGTTCCGACGTCTACGCCAATAAAATAACTCGCCATTATTTTTCTCCGTATAAGATTGCACCGGTTAACAGTGCGCAGCACAACCTAGGCTTTTCGATTTTGTAATGCGATAAACAGGATCAGCACGCCGCCCCACAGCGCCATGGTCAGATAACTGCTGACGCCGAGCAGGTTGAGGCCGCTTTCGATCATTTGCAGCACGATCAGCGCCAGCACCAGACCGAGAATACGACCAAAGCCGCCGTCCGGATTGATGCCGCCGAGCACCGAAGCCAGAATGGTCACCAGCAGGTAGGATTCGCCATAGCCGGCCTTGGCCGAGTTGAATTTTGCCATCATCAGCAGCGCCGCACCCCAGCCGAGCAGGGCGGACAGAATATAAACCGCGATCTGCACCCGGGCGGTGTTGACGCCGCTGAACTGCGTCGCCTGCTGGTTGGAGCCCAGCAGATACAGGCTGCGGCCAAGCGTGGTGTGCTCTAGCAGAATCCACAGCCCCGCCGCCACCAGCAGAAACAGCAACAGCGCCAGTGGAATGCCGAACAGGCTGCCGTTGCCAAGATACTGGATCGCTGCCGGGAAGCCGGAAATCACTGCGCCGTTGGACAGCAGGATATTCAGACCGGTTATCAGCGTCATGGTGCCGAGCGTGGCGAGGATCGGCGAAACGCCAATCCAGGCAACCAGCGCGCCGTTCAGCATACCGATGGCGACGGCAACGGCCAGCCCGGCCAGCAGCGCCAGTCCGAGGAACAACGGTTGGTCCGGGTGGCTGACGATGATGGCTGCCATCACCAGCGAGCAGGCGTTGGCGCCGGCAATAATCGACAGATTGATACCGCCGGTCAGCATGGTGATACCCATGCCGAGTGCCAACATGCCGAGGATCGGCAACTGTGAGGCGATCGACTGGAAATTGCCGGCGCTGAAGAAACGCGATCCCAGTAATCCGGCGAACAGCAGGGCGACGATGATAATGATCGCGCTTTGCAGGCGGATGATCCGATCGCGTGGGATCATGCGGGTTAATTGCGTCATGTCATATCTCCTTGGCCAGCTTACGTTTTTCATTCCAGGCGGTGCTACTGATGCTGATCAGAATAATCAGCCCGCTGAATACCGTGTGCCAGTATGAGGACACGCTGAGCAACGTCAGGCCATTTTGCAGGAAGGCCAGCAATACCACGCCAAGCAGGGTGCCGGTGAGCGAACCGCGTCCGCCGGTCATGCTGGTACCGCCAAGCACCACCGCCGCCAGCACCGTCAGTTCAAAGCCGAGCAGCGAGTTTGGCGCCACCGATTGGGTGATTTGCGCCTGCACTACCGCAGCGATGCCTGCCAGAATGCCCATATAGCCATAGACATAAAAATGCAGCCGCAGCAGATTCAACCCCAGGCGCGATGCGGCGTCGCGGTTGCCGCCCATGGCGAAAATCTGGCGGCCGAGGCGGGTGAAAGTTCATCAGGACGCCGGTAACGATAATCACCGCCAGCAGGCACAGCAGCGGCAGCGTCAGGCCGTAGTCATAGCCGTCGCCGGCGGTAAACGAGAACCAGTTGATGCCATCCATGAACCAGTCTGGAAAACCGTACAGCCAGGTGCCATTGGTGGCATACACCAGCAGGCCGTAGAACAGATTCAGCGTGGCGATGGTAATGATAATCGCCGGTACCTTCAGCCAGTACACCAGGAAACCGTTCATCAGCCCGAGCAGCAGGCCGACGCCGATGGCCATGGCGAACGCCAGCGGAAAGCTGCCGCCGTGAGTAATGATCCAACTGGCCATCACGTACTGGGCGATGGCGGTGATCGCCGGGAATGAAATATCAATTCCGCCGGCAATCAGCACCACAAACAGGCCGCAGGCCAGAATGCCGAGAATGGCGTAGCTGGTGGCGACGTCGGTCAGGTTGCCCAGCGTCAGAAATTCATCGGTGCCGATACTCAGCCCAGCGCCAATACCAACACCAGCAGGCCAAGATAGAATTCATGCCGCCCGGCCAGGCGAGCGAGAAACGACTTATCCATTCACCACCTCGGCGATCTGTTGTTCGGTGCAGTGATGCGGCGAAAATTCGGCGACCAGTTCGCCTTTGCGCATCACCAGTACCCGATGACTGTTGTAATAAGCTTCCGGGATCTCATCGCAGATCATCAGTACTGCCATGCCGCGTTCGGCCAGATCTTTGGCGATCTGGTAGATCCCTTCCTTGTTGGCGATATCGACGCCGACGGTCGGCGAGTCGAGGATCAGGATCTTGGGTTGGGTCGCCACCCATTTGGCGATGGCGATGCGCTGAGCGTTGCCGCCGGACAGGGTTTTTACCGGCAGCGCGCTGTCGGACACTTTGATATTCAGTTCGCGAATCAGCGAGTTCACCAGATGGCGAGCCTTTTGGTGATCCAGCAGGCCGAGTGAGTATGCAGCTGGTCGAACACCGTGACGATGGTGTTATCGTAAATCGATTGCTCCATGATCAGCCCTTGCGTCAGGCGATCTTCCGAGACGTAGGCAATGCCGTGGCGCACCGCTTCGCGGTTGTTGTGCAGGCGTACCGGCTGGCCGTCAACGCGTATTTCACCGCTGTCCGGTTGCGTCATGCCGAACAGGCTCAGGCACAGTTCGCTACGGCCGGCCCCCAACAGACCGACGATCGACACGATTTCGCCGCCACGCAGTGCCAGATTGATATTGCGGTATTTATCGCGGCGGCTAAGGTTGTTGATCTCCAGCAGCGGGGTGCTCTCCACCGGTGGCCGCGCGGGCAAATGACTGTAGTGGAAGCGTTGGCCGGTCATCAGGAACGCCAGTTCGTGGCTGTCCAATTCGCTCGCCGGGTAGGTGCCGACCAGCTTGCCGTCACGCATCACGCTGATGCGATCGGCAACTTCCATCACTTCATCCAGTCGGTGGCTGACAAAAACCACGCAGATGTCGGCGGCTTTCAACTCATTGACCACGCGCAGCAGACCGTCAACCTCCTGACGCGTCAGCGAGGCGGTGGGTTCATCCATGATCACCAGCCGGGCTTCGGCGGCGATGGCGCGGCAGATGGCCACCAGTTGGCGATCGGCAATCGACAGTTTCTCGACCTTTTTGTCTGGATCGATGCTGACGCCAACCCGTGCCATGGCGTCCAGCGCCATCTGACGCATGCGGTTGCGTTTGACCCAGAAATGGCCGCCGGGCAGGTAGCGGTGAATGGCGATGTTTTCCGCCACCGTCAGATTGGGAAATAACGAGAGATCCTGATAAATCACCTGAATGCCATAATGGCCGGACAGCTGTGGCGTCAGGGCGTGGAATAATTTTCCTTCCAGTGAGATGTTGGCACCTTTTTCCGGCTGATAGACGCCAGAAATAACTTTGATAATGGTACTTTTACCACAGCCATTTTGCCCGGCCAGGCAATGCACCTCGCCTTTATTGAGCGTCAGGCTTATTTGGTCCAATGCCAGCACGCCGGGGAACTTTTTACTGATATTTTCCAGCGTGATAAATGCGGTAGAGGATGTCATGGCAATAACCTATGTTGCGACGGTATAAACCGTGGGCGCAGCCGGTCGAGAACTGCGCCGTTACGTTTATAAATTCCCGGTGTGGCGAATATTAAAAATCAAAAGCCCAGTGACTTGGCGTTATCTTTGGTAACTTCCAGAATTTTATTAAACCGAATCACTTTGTTGTCCATATCGACGTCGGCTTTACCCAGCCCTTCGATCGACAAATCTTTGGTCACCGCCTTGCCTTGCAGCAATTGATCGGCCACCGTCACCAGCGCATAGCCGGCGTCTTTCGGATCCCACAGCAGCGCTTTTTTAATGTCGCCGCGCATCAGGTAAGGCGCTGCCTGCGCTGGCATGGCGATGCCCACCACCGAGATCTTGTTCTTGGCGCGTTTCTTGGCCACTGCCTGCCCGGCGCCGATTGGCCCCAATGAACCGAAGCCGATGATGCCCTTCATTTGCGGGTAGGTTTTCATCAGATCCAGCGTGGTGGAATAGGACTTGTCGATGCTTTCGGCCACCGGCAGACGCTGGGTGACTTCGAACATGTCAGGGTATTTTTCTTTTTGATATTTAACCGCGGAATCGGCCCAGGCATTATGCAACGGCACGGTCAGCGAACCGACATAGATGGCGTAGCCGCCTTTGCCGCCCATATCCTTGGCCAGCTCATCGATATTGGCCTGCGCATATTTCTCGCTATCGATGGTTTCGATATCCCACTGACCGATCTGCTGGTCCGGCGATTCGTGGGTCAATACCACAATGCCTTTGTCGCGCGCTTTCTTCAGCACCGGCTCCAGCACCTTGGCGTCGTTTGGCACCACGATAATGGCATTGACGTTTTTGGCGATCAGATCCTCAATCACCTTGACCTGCGCGGCGGGGTCCGGCGTTGACGGACCGGTCTGATAGGCGTTGACGTCGAGCTTTTTCGCCGCGTCGTTGACGCCGACTTCCATGCGGTTGAACCACGGAATGCCGGTGACCTTGGCGACCACGGCGATTTCATATTTTTCAGCAGCAAAGCCCGGTGTTGATAACATGCACGCAGAAACCACACATGCATTTAATAATGCGAGGTTAAATTTCATAGCTGTACCTTTTCTTATCTGTAGGGGTGGCGGTTTTTCCACCGCTGCAGGTTACAAAGGAATGGAAGAGGGGGCGTAGCCAAAGTTGGAAAAATGTGATCTGTGCAGATTAAGGTAAAATTTAGTGGTTTAATATGTTAAATGTAAGTTAAATAAATATGGCGTGGTAATTTTACTACAGTTTGTTAGCCGTTATTAACCAAATGATTATCAATTTACATACATATAAATAACATTTTCGCGATGGCGAGAATAAAAAAATGCCGACGTTGACGCCGGCATGAAAGCTTTTACCCGCTTTGTGAGGCAGATCACCCGCCGTGGCGGTTACAGTACCCCTTGCGCCAGCATGGCGTCCGCAACCTTGACGAAACCGGCAATATTGGCACCGTGAACGTAGTGCGTCTGCTTGCTGTTGCCGCCGTGTTCCACGCAGGCCTGGTGAATATCCGCCATGATATGTTGTAAACGAACATCAACTTTCTCCGCCTTCCAGCCGATGCGCGCGGCATTTTGCGCCATTTCCAACCCGGAGGTGGCTACCCCGCCGGCATTGGCCGCTTTGCCGGGCGCAAACAGGACGCCGGCCTCCAGGAAAGCATCGGTGGCCTGAATGGTGGTTGGCATGTTGGCACCTTCGGCCACGGCTTTGATGCCGTTTTGAATCAACGTTCGAGCGGCGGTCAGATCGAGTTCATTTTGAGTGGCACACGGCAGCGCGATATCCACCGGCAGGTTCCACGGCTGCTCTCCTGACAAGAAAATCAGGCCGCGCTCACGGGCGTAGTCTTCTATACGGCCGTAACGCTGGTTTTTGATCTCGGCCAGGTGCGCCAGCTTTTCGCTGGTGAAACCGGCTTCATCAACCACGGTGCCACCGGAATCGGACGCGGTGACAACGCGGGCGCCCATCGCCAGCGCTTTTTCAATGGCGAACTGCGCCACGTTGCCAGCGCCGGAAACCGCCACGCGCATGCCTTCAAATCCGAGCCCGTGGCGCTGCAGCATGGCCTGGGTAAAATACACCAGGCCGTAGCCGGTGGCCTCCGGACGTATCAGGCTACCGCCAAAGGACAGACCTTTGCCGGTAAATACGCAGGCGGTATTGTTGGACAGTTTCTTCATCATGCCGGCCATAAAACCGACTTCACGCCCGCCAACGCCGATATCACCGGCTGGCACGTCGGTATCCGGCCCAAGATGGCGATACAGTTCACTCATCAGCGCCTGGCAGAAGCGCATGATTTCACCTTGGCTTTTGCCTTTCGGGTCGAAGTCGGCACCGCCTTTGCCACCGCCCATTGGCAGCGTGGTCAACGCGTTCTTGAAGGTTTGCTCGAAGCCGAGAAACTTCAGTATCGACAGGTTAACCGATGGATGAAAACGCATACCGCCTTTATACGGTCCGATGGCGGAATTGAACTGTACGCGCCAGGCGCGGTTGACCTGCACCTGGCCGGCGTCGTTCACCCAACTGACGCGGAATTGAATGGTGCGCTCAGGTTCGACCAGCCGTTCCAGCAGGGCATATTCGCGGTAGCGCGGGTTTTGCTCAATAAACGGCCAAAGCGAGGTGAAGACTTCACGCACCGCTTGCAGGTATTCGGGTTGATAAGGATTTTGCTGCTGTAAAGTCGCGAGGAAAGCGTCAAGAGATACGGCCTGATCCATGGAGAACTCCTGTGGCATAGTGGTTGCCCCCTTTATGGTTATCGGTTTGAAAATACGGGGGAAGATATTGTGTCTTTTTTGACTATATCACTGCGGGGTGCGTGTTAAACACGCTATTCTGCACGGTACGGGCAAAAAAAACGCCCGCAGGCGCGGGCGTAGGCATTCGATGTTAGGAAGCGCTTACTTTAAGCTTCTTCTTCCTCATCGTCTTCGTCGCGCAGCGGTACAATCAGCATATCGATGTGCACGGTGTTGATCAGCTGGCGTGCGGAAGACATCAGCTTGCTCCAGAAATCCTGATGGTGGCCGCACAGCACCAGATCCATATCGTATTTCTTGATGGCATCCACCAATACCTGTGCCAAATCACCGCTGCCGCTCAGGGTTTCGGTAATTGGGTAGCCGGCGTTTTGCGACAGTTCGGTCAGCGCATGGTGGGTTTCTTCGGAAATGCGTTTTTGCATGTCGCCCAGGTTAACGTCGATCAGGCCGGTATACAGATCCGAATAATTCACATCAACGTGGATCAAGGAGACTTTGGCATTGTACGGTCGCGCCATTGATACTGCTTTTTCCACCAGGACTTTGCTTTCCGGCGACAGGTCCACCGCAATCAGAATGTGTTTGTAAGCCATGAGAATACTCCTTCCATTTAATGCCGATTAAAGGGTTAGCAGGCATCAGCGTACCAGCCTGGCACATTTGTTTACCTGCATAATATCATTCAGATAATGCGGTGATATGTTGGGCCGATCACACCGCAACGTATCAATAAGTTTTGCCATGTTTACCCTTTCAGTTTTACACCCGAAGCGTAAAAAATCCTATTCTTTATGCGGTTAATTTGTATTTGACCGTTTGAAATATAAGCATTGTTGCTGTGAGTATAGTTGAAAAGCGGGGTAATGCCGTGTCGCGCGGCGGCACAGGCCTGTGGCCGATTTACGCACTGGGGTAAATTTTCTCGCTTACCGGGGCCAGTTTGCGTTTGATTATTCTACAATGATGATAAGGCCTCACCCTTTTTCCTTGAGCCGGACGGCGTTCAATATGCATTTGCGTATCGATGCCCCGTCGCCAGTAGTTACGGGTATCGCGGCCTGTGTGGGGTTGTAAAGCGGACAGGAGCAGCAGGCTCCGGCTGAGTATTGGATGCGAAGTAGGGCAGTTGGCCCGGTGGGTTGCCGTGGATCACAACGCCTTGAGGAGGAATCATGATCAGTACCGTCGCGCTATTTTGGGCTTTGTGTGTGGTATGTGTGGTAAACATGGTGCGGTATTACTCTTCTTTGCGTGCGCTGCTGGTGGTGTTGCGCGGTTGCGATCCTTTGCTGTACCAATACGTTGACGGTGGCGGGTTCTTTACTGCCCACGGTCAGCCCAGCAAGCAGCTACGGCTGGTGCGCTATATCTATGCTCAGCGCTATACCGATCACCACGATCCAGAGTTCATTCGCCGTTGCGAGCGGGTTCGAGGCCAGTTCATGCTGACTTCTGCGCTGTGTGGGCTGGTGGTCATCAGCCTGGTGGCGATGGCTATCTGGTACTGACGGCATAAAAAAGGCGGCCACCAGGGGCCGCCTTCTCGTCACTTGCCGATTTAAATCAGCTTCAACGCCAACCAGTACAGCGAGCCCGACAGGACAATCGCCACCGGCAGGGTTAATACCCAGGCCAGCAGGATATTCTTCACGGTTTTACTCTGTACGCCACCGCCATCGACGATCATCGTCCCGGCAACCGCCGAGGACAGCACGTGCGTGGTGGAGACCGGCATACCGGTGTAGCTGGCAACGCCAATCGACAGCGCTGCAGTCATCTGAGCAGAAACGCCCTGGGCATAGGTCATGCCTTTCTTGCCAATTTTCTCACCGATGGTGGTGGCAACGCGCTTCCAGCCAACCATGGTACCGAGAGACAGCGCCAGCGCTACCGCAACGATAATCCAGATCGGCGCATACTCGACGGTTTGCAGCAGATCCTGACGCAGGTTACTCAGGAAGCGTTTATCTTCGGCAGGCGTTTCTGGCAGCTTGGCGACGCGATCGGCCGTATCGGTGACGCACATCAGCAAGCGACGCAGATGGCTGCGTTGTTCGACCGATAGCTGGTCATAGCTTTGCAGACCGTTCAGTAACCCGGAAGCCAACTGGATAGCCGGCATGGCGCGCGAGCTGTCACAATGGAACTGTGGCGGCTCATTGGCGGAAACGGACTCTTCCGGCGTTGGCACCAGCGGTGTCATGGCGACCACGTGCGACAGTGAATCGCTGTGCTGCAAATAATATTGTTGCAGGTGGTTTACGGCATCACGCGTACGGGTGATGTCATAACCGGTTGCATTCATATTGAGCACAAAGCCGGCCGGGGCGACGCCGATCAGTACCAGCATAATCAGGCCGATGCCTTTCTGACCGTCGTTGGCGCCGTGCGAGAAACTGACGCCGACGGCGGACAGGATCAACGCGATGCGCGTCCAGAACGGCGGCTTGCGTTTACCGTCGACCTTTTCACGCTCCGCTGGCGTCATGTGAATACGCTGGCGTTTTTTGGTGCCGCTCCAGTAGCGACGCAGCACAAAGACCATCAGCCCGGCCACCATCATCCCGACCAGCGGGGAGAAGATCAATGACAGGAAAATGCTGATCATTTTCGGCACATTGAGCGCATCCACCACCGAGGTGTTGGTCATCAGGGCGTTGGTCAGGCCGACACCGATAATGGCGCCAATCAACGTGTGGGAACTGGAGGCCGGCAGACCAAAATACCAGGTGCCGAGGTTCCAGATAATCGCCGCCAGCAGCATGGAAAAGACCATGGCTAAACCATGTGCGGAACTGACGTTCAGCAGCAGATCGGTTGGCAGCAGGTGGACAATGGCGTAGGCAACACTCAAACCACCGAGTATCACGCCAAGGAAGTTAAATACGCCTGCCATCACGACCGCAAGTTGCGAGCGCATGGCGCGGGTATAGATTACAGTAGCAACCGCATTGGCCGTATCGTGGAAGCCGTTGATGGCTTCATAAATCAGTACGAACAGCAATGCGAGTATCAACATCAGGCCGGTATTGAAATCCAGGCCAGCGAACAAATGCAGCATAAGCGTTACGCCAGGTTTGTGGACATGAACGCCGCGCATTATCTGCGACAACCGGTGTTGGGGGAAAAGGAAAATATGACGTTTTTTTGATTTCCTGATGACAGCACGCCGATATTGATGGTGTAAACTAAATAAATATCAGCGTGTTACACCAATTTACCGATGATCACATTTCCTTACTATGGTGCCGGCGGCCACAAGCCTTTACAATCGCCCGTCGCAAATAAGCGGAGACCGGCGGCGAAATCGCGTAAAATGGCGCGCTTTTGCGGTGATTGTGATTTTATCCAAGTGAGGCGAAGGTGGAACAGTTTGATGTCGTAGTAATCGGTGCCGGTGCGGCGGGCATGTTTTGTGCTGCGCAGGCAGGGCAACTCGGCTGCCGGGTGCTGCTGCTCGATAACGGCAAAAAACCGGGCCGCAAGATCCTGATGTCGGGGGGAGGCCGCTGCAACTTCACCAATATGTACGCCGAACCGGCAGCGTACCTGTCCAATAACCCGCATTTTTGCAAATCCGCGCTGGCGCGTTATACCCAGTGGGACTTTATCGACCTGATCAACCGCTATGGCATCGCCTATCATGAGAAAACTCTTGGCCAGCTGTTCTGCGACGATTCGGCGCAGCAGGTAGTGGAGATGCTGGTACAGGAATGTGTGCTGGGCCAGGTGACTACCCGATTGCGCAGCGAGGTGCTGAGCGTCGAAAAAACCGACGGCGGCTTCGAACTGACGCTGAATGGTGAGGTTGTAAGCACTCGCTCACTTGTGGTGGCCAGCGGTGGACTGTCGATGCCGGGGCTTGGCGCCTCGCCGTTTGGTTACAAGCTGGCGCAACAGTTTGGTTTGCAGGTGTTGCCGACCCGCGCCGCATTGGTGCCATTCACCCTGCATAAACCGTTGCTGGAGCATTCACAGACGCTGTCCGGGGTTTCGGTGCCGGCCACCGTCACCGCCGAAAACGGCACCCTGTTCCGCGAAGCAATTCTGTTTACCCACCGCGGGTTGTCCGGTCCGGCGGTGCTGCAAATTTCCAGCTACTGGCAACCTGGTGAGTTTGTGAGTATTAACTTACTTCCTGAGCTAGATCTGGCGGGATTTCTTGACCAACAGCGTCAGGCTCACCCCAATCAGAGCCTGAAGAATACGCTGGCGTTGCATCTGCCGAAACGGTTGGTCGAATGCCTGCAGACGCTGGGTCAATTACCGGAAGCCACGCTGAAGCAGCTTACCCCTGCGCAGCAGGCGGCGCTGGTGGACAGCCTGCAAAATTGGCGCGTGCAGCCAAATGGCACCGAAGGCTATCGCACCGCAGAAGTGACGCTGGGCGGCGTAGACACTCGCGAGCTGTCTTCCAAAACCATGGAGGCCAGTCGTGTGCCCGGCCTTTATTTTATTGGCGAAGTGGTGGACGTCACTGGCTGGCTGGGCGGCTATAATTTCCAATGGGCCTGGAGTTCGGCCTGGGCCTGTGCACAGGCCTTGGCGGCGGCGCCGCGCGGCTGACAGGCGGTTGGCGCGCTGAGTAAACCCTATTGCGGGCGTTGTGTGCTTAAGGCGTTCGCTTAAGCGATGAAACCCGGTTAACAGGAGTAAACGATGGCAGCAGAATTAAGCGGTATCAATGTCCTGTTTGTCGCGGGGTTTGGCCCGATAACCCGAGATACGCCAACCAGCAAGACATTCTATCTCGAAACGTTGGGACTGCCGCTGAAGTCTATGGATGGCAATAGCGATTATTTGTTGACAGAGGCCGACGTGCTCGGCGGCGTTAAGCATTTTGCACTGTGGCCGCTATCCCAGGCGGCATACTCCTGTTTTGGCAGTGCGCAATGGCCTGATGATGTTCCGGTGCCTCAAGGCTGGATCGAATTTGAAGTTGAGGATATTGCTGCGGCAACCCGTATCCTGCGCGATCGCGGTTATCAGTTGCTGGTCCCGCAGCGTGAAGAGCCCTGGGGTCAGACGGTGACGCGTTTGCTGAGCCCGGAGGGGTTGCTGACCGGTGTGACCATCACGCCATGGTTACGTTCTGGTTCGTAATGAGCGTCGGCGCTCTCGCCTTGAAGCGGCTAATCATCCCGGTAATACCGCTTCTAGCGGGTGCCGAGTGAGTGGCCGGTAATGGAAGTGTGGCGTTACTGGCTATAGGACGATTTTGCCGGCAGCCAAGCTGCTAATAACCCTGGTTTATTTAAAATAATTATAAAAAAGGTTTGCTAATAACTCATGGCTATGTGTAAATAGCGTCACCGGTTTGTGGTACAGACCTTATGAAAGCAGTTTTAGTAAAGCAGTTCTCAGTATTAGCGATATCCTTCCAGATACTTCTTTTCCCGTGAATTCTCTTATTTAGTGCCCCCATAAGTTAACGCCGAAAACAAGCCCCTATCGCCTTATGGCGGCCAATAAATAATGAAGGAAATTTCTATGTCTAATAAAATGACTGGTTTAGTAAAATGGTTTGACGCTGGTAAAGGTTTTGGTTTCATTTCTCCTGCGGACGGCAGCAAAGATGTATTCGTGCATTTCTCTGCTATCCAGAGCAACGATTTCAAAACGCTGGATGAAGGCCAAAAGGTCGAATTTACCATCGAAAATGGTCAGAAAGGCCCATCTGCAGGCAACGTGGTTGTTCTGTAAGATATAAAGTCGGGTCTGAGTTCTTGCAATAGCGAAGATGGCGTCAGCCGGAGCAGTCAAGATACCGTCACCCGCTTTGTTAATCCCGGTTTTACGCCGGGATTAATCTCTCCCCGTCTGACCCTCTGCTTTATCTTTCGGCGCCAGCCCGAATGTCGATGACCAACAGCAAAGCGTATTGCCCATTTTCTTTCGCCGTACTTTTTTCTGTTGTGCCATGGTCGTGCTTAGGCCGCGTAACGTTGGAGTGTTCGATGAACGCTTACGCCACAATTATGACGGCCGGGAAAGTAACCGGCAACAATCTGACCCTGGCTTAATCGCCGGGGTTTTTTTGTCTCTGCCGCCGCCTATTTGCCAGTCACATTTATTCGGTCATATACTGGCGGCCAGTTTCCAGCCATAACCGGAGTTGTAATGCGTGGCGGTAATTTGCTGAGAGTAAATGAGATCAATTATCAAATAGATGAGGCGATTATTCTGGACTCGGTATCGTTCAGCCTGAATGTCGGGGAATTTAAATTGATCACCGGGCCTTCAGGCTGCGGCAAAAGCACATTATTGAAAATTGTTTCTTCGTTGATCGGCCCTACGCGCGGCGAGATCGTTTTTGATGGTAAAAATATTAACGACATACAGCCGGAAGAGTACCGCAAACAGGTTTCGTACTGTTTCCAAACGCCATCGCTATTCGGCAGTACGGTATATGACAATCTGGCACTGCCCTATCAAATTCGCCAGCAAAAACCCGATGAGCAAAAAATGAAGCAGGATTTGGCGCGTCTGATGCTGCCGGAGAACCTGTTGTCGAAAAGCATCAATGAACTGTCCGGCGGCGAAAAGCAGCGTGTTTCGCTGATTCGCAATTTGCAGTTCACACCCAAGGTGCTGCTATTGGACGAAATTACCAGCGCTCTGGATGAAAGTAACAAGCGCAACGTCAACGAGATGATACATCAACTGGTGGCTGGGCAGGGCGTGGCCGTGCTGTGGGTAACGCACGATAGAGACGAAATTGCCCATGCAGATGATGTCATTGAACTGCAGGCGCATCACGCACCGCAATCGGAGTCATTACATGAGTCAGCATAACATCACCAATGAATCCCTGGGCCTGTCGATGATATTGGTGCTGGTGGCGATTCTCATCAGTCATAAAGAAAAACTGGCACTGGAAAAAGACATCATCTGGAGTATTTGCCGGGCGGTGGTGCAGTTGATTATCGTCGGTTACGTACTGAAGTATATTTTCGATATCAATAACGCCATGCTGACGGTGCTAATGGTGCTGTTTATCTGCTTTAACGCGGCGTATAACGCCAAAAAACGCAGTAAATATATCGAGCACGCGTTTGTGATCTCGTTTATTGCCATCACCACCGGGGCGGTGCTCACGCTGCTGGTGCTGGTATTGACTGGCTCGATTGAATTTACCCCCATGCAGGTGATTCCGATCTCCGGCATGATTGCCGGCAACGCGATGGTCGCTGTGGGGTTGTGTTACAACAATCTTGGTCAGCGGTTTAAAGGTGAACAGCAGAAGATTCAGGAAATGCTGAGCC
Source organism: Serratia odorifera (assembly GCF_900635445.1). Lineage (NCBI taxonomy): Bacteria > Pseudomonadati > Pseudomonadota > Gammaproteobacteria > Enterobacterales > Yersiniaceae > Serratia > Serratia odorifera. The sequence continues at coordinate 1,282,531 of NZ_LR134117.1, read as the reverse complement.
TGGGCGCATCACCGAAATTCGCCTCGGCGCAGCTTATCCGCGACAGTATTCGTGCCTCGTTGATCCCGACGGTCGACTCGGCGAAAACGGTGGGTCTGGTAAGTCTGCCAGGCATGATGTCCGGCCTGATTTTTGCTGGTATCGATCCGGTCAAAGCCATCAAATATCAAATCATGGTGACGTTTATGATGTTGTCGACGGCCAGTTTTGTCGACCATCCTTGCCTGCTACCTGGCGTACCGCAAGTTTTATAACCCGCGGCACCAACTGATAGTCAGCAACCTGAAATAACCGCCAAACGGCCTCGCTAGAGACCGTTTTCAGACGGCTGACAACGTCGGATATTAGGGAGAGCGTGCCGTTGGGGTCGTAGCGGCGTGAGCCGCCGAAGGGCCCCGAGGTGCGTTAGGCCCGGGTATCTCGTTCCAGCAGATAACTCTGTCACCACCGCCAAACGGCCTCGCTAGAAACCGTTTTCAGACGGCTGACAACGTCGGATATTAGGGAAAGCGTGCCGTTGGGGTCGTAGCGGCGTGAGCCGCCGAAGGGCCCCGAGGTGCGTTAGGCCCGAGTATCTTGTTCCAGCAGATAACTCTGTCACCACCGCCAAACGGCCTCGCTAGAGACCGTTTTCAGACGGCTGACAACGTCGGATATTAGGGAAAGCGTGCCGTTGGGGTCGTAGCGGCGTGAGCCGCCGAAGAGCCCCGAGGTGCGTTAGGCCCGAGTATCTCGTTCCAGCAGACAACTCTGTCACCACCGCCAAATGGCCTCTAGCGAGGCCGTTTTCAGAGGGTTAGGGTTGTTGCAACAGTGCAATGCTTTGGCGAATTTCCCGCTCAATGTCCGCTTCTGTCCAGGAATTCAATTGGGAAGAGAATGGCTCAAACGCGTAAATACCTTGGTAGCCAAGACGTTCCAGATTCTGCACCTGTTTTTTGCTTTCCAGCCGGTCTTGCGCGCTGAGCATAATGCGCTCCTCATCGCTCAGCGTGCCTTTGTCGCGAGGATCTTCCACGCCGGAAAGATGCACCAGGCCAATTTGCCCAACCTGGATTTGTCCGTCGAATTCGGCCTGATCGACGTCGCTGAGATAATGATGGAAGGTATCCAGCACCATTTTATACGGTGCGCCGGAATCGCGGATGATCGCCTGGGTCAGCAATGATGAACGCAATGAGCTGATACCGAAGCCGAGCGGTTCCACATATCCTTCAATGCCATATTTTTGCAATAACGGTGCCAGCAGCGTTAACGCCGACAGGGTATCGTACTGTTTTTGCGCGTCGTTGCGCTGGTCGGCACTGCTGCAGTGTGGGCACAGCACCAGCGCCTTGCTGTGGATTGCCTTTGCCGTACCCAGCAGTGCTTCAGCGCGATCCAGCAACTGGGTTTTGTCGTCCAGCAGATTAAACATGCCGAGGGCATTGATGGTCACGATGTTGATACCGTACTTGGCCGCCAATGCATTGACCTGCGTATCGCTCAGGTTATCGCATACTTTGCCGCTGGGCATATCGTTACGCAGCTCGACGTTGTGAAGCCCGCATCTGTTCACCAGTTGGAAAAAACGTTCCAAATCGAGGTTGGGGGCGATCTTGCGGTTAATACAGAAACGGTCTAGCGCAATGGTCATGAGCATTACTCCCGAGTACATAAGCTATTGGATTGGTCACGGTTACGGTTTTTCATTAGACAATGGCAGAGGTTTGCCATCGACGATCGGCTGGCGATAACGTTTCGCCATCACCACGCCCTCCATTTTCTCCAGTGAAACCCCTTTGGTTTCCGGGATGAAACGGCAGATAAACCAGTAGCTGAACACGCAGCAGGCGGCGAACACCCACATTGGGAAGGCGCCGTGGAAGGTCGAGAACAGGTACGGATTATCGTTAATCATCGGGAAGGTTTGCGAAACGGCAAAGTTGGCAACCCACATACTGCCGACCGCGATACTCATCCCTTGTGAACGCATGCGGTTCGGGAAAATTTCGGAGATCAGCACCCAGCAGCCGACGCCCCAGGAAAGGGCATAGAACAGCATGAAGAACAGCATGCCAAACAGCGCGAGATAACCGGTGGTTTCGCTATACAGGGCGTAAGAGGTAATCAACAGGCCGGCGATGGTGCCCAGCGTACCGTAGCGCATCAGTGGCAGTCGGCCGATGCGGTCCATCAGCATGGCACCGATCACCGAGCCAACCAGTTGCAGCACGCCGATCCAGATGGTCTGGAACAACGCTTCCTGCGCGCTGCTGGTCACGGTTTTCAGCACCACCGGCGCGTAATACATCATCACGTTGACGCCGGTCACCTGCTGCAGCATGGCGATCATGCAGCCGACAAACAGAATGAAACGCACCCGTTTGTCGTGGTAATCGAGCTTTTGCTTGGCGCTTTTCAAATCTTCTTGCAGCGAGTCCTTGATCTCCTGCAATACGCTGCGCGCATGACTTTCATTGGATACGCGGGTCAGCATTGCCAGTGCCTGATCTTCCCGCCCGACCATCACGTTCCAGCGCGGTGATTCAGGAATGATAAACACCAGCAGGCAAAACAGCAGGCAGGGGATCACTTCCGAGCCGAGCATCCAGCGCCAGCCCATTTCAACCAGCCAGGCTTCCGACGCGTAACTGGCGATTTTGAAGTTAACGTAAAAGATCAGGATCTGGCCGAAGACAATGGCGAATTGCTGCATGCTGAGGGCACGGCCGCGCATGTCTTTTGGGGAGACTTCAGACATGTACATCGGTGACACGGTGGCCGCGATGCCCACCGCCAACCCACCGATCATGCGATAAATGATAAATTCGGTAAAGCTGGCCGCCAGCGCCGCGCCGACGGCGGAAATGGTGAACAGCACGGCGGCCAGAATCAGTGCTTTTTTACGGCCATAGCGACCGGCCAGCGGCCCGGCGGCAAACGCGCCGAGCACGCAGCCGAGCACCACATTGGAAACGGCCCAGCCGGTTTGCGCCGGACTGAGATCGAAATAGCTTTTCAACGCTTCAATGGCGCCGGAAATCACGGCGGTATCATACCCAAACAGAATACCGCCGAGGGCGGCAATACCGCAGATCCGCAGTACGTATCCTGTATTGTGCTTTCGCTGATGTGACATATAACGCTCCGATTTTAATCCATTTTTCTGCCCGCGGCTGACGCTATGGAGAGAGGGGGCAGCAAGGTGAGCCGTGCCTGTCAACAAGGCGGTGTCTATTCTTGGAATCCTGTCACGGAGAAGAACATTTATTTCATAACTATGGAATAATGAAATATTGATTTTTAGATCCAGTTCAAAAAAATCAACGGAAACGGCACTAATGACCGGATTTTCCTGCGATGCAGGATGCAGAGTAGTGGCAGGATTTGGAGGGTTTATGCTGAATAAAAGTGATTGATCATCGTTACATCCCGTGGTTTTCAAGGGCATCGGCAGCAATCGTGCGATGTAATGCGCTCGGTAGGCTGTGGCAGAAAAGTGCGATCGCCCGCACTAAAAACAAATTTTCTAAAATAATTTATTTGAAACTTTTTTTTCAATGCAATAGAGTTTGCATCATCCGGTCAGGATTCTGCCTAGACTTCCTGGCGTCAGCGGCACTTGAAATGAGGGTGAAACATGAAAACCGTGGGTAATTTTATTGGCGGGCAGGTTTGCCTGAGTAGCAGCAACCAGACCGTTGAAGTGCATAATCCGGCAACGGGCCAGGTTGAGCGTCTTGTCACGCAGAGCACCGCAGCCGAAGTGAAGCAGGCGATTGACGTTGCCCATCAGGCGTTTGCCGATTGGTCACGTACCACGCCGCTGCGCCGCGCACGGGTTATGTTCAACTTCAAGGCGTTGCTGGAACAGCATCGTGAAGAGCTGGCGGCGCTGATCGTCAGCGAACACGGCAAGGTTTATTCTGACGCGCTGGGCGAACTGACGCGCGGCATGGAAGTGGTGGAGTTTGCCTGCGGTATTCCGCATCTGATTAAAGGCGAGTATTCCGCCGACGTCGGCACCGGCGTCGACAGTTTTTCTCTGATGCAGCCTCTGGGTGTGGTTGCGGGTATTACCCCGTTCAACTTCCCGGCGATGGTGCCGATGTGGATGTTCCCGATTGCCATCGCCTGCGGCAATACCTTTGTACTGAAGCCACCAGCATTGGTGCCTTCCGCCTCCGTGCGCCTGGCTGAACTGCTGAAAGAAGCCGGCCTGCCGGACGGCGTGTTCAACGTGGTGCACTGCGCCAATGAAAATGCCGCGCAGTTGTGCACCGATCCACGTATTCAGGCGGTCAGCTTCGTGGGTTCCTCTACCGTGGCGGAACATATCTACACCACCGCCAGCGCGCACGGCAAGCGGGTGCAGGCGTTCGGCGCCGCCAAGAATCAGGCAATCATCATGCCGGACGCCGATCTGGATGCGACGGTTAATGCCTTGATGGGCGGAGCCTTCGGTTCGGCCGGCGAACGTTGCATGGCATTGCCGATCGCCGTCGTGGTCGGTGACGATACCGCCGATAAGCTGATCGCCAAACTGAAGCCGCTGATTGCCCAGTTGCGCGTCGGGCCTGGCCTGCAGCACGGTGGCGAAGAAAACGAAATGGGCCCGCTGGTGTCCTCGGCGCACCAGAAAAAAGTGCTGGGCTACATCAGCCTGGGCGTGGAAGAAGGTGCTACGCTGGTAACCGACGGTCGCAACTATCAGGTGGAAGGGCATCCGCAAGGCTATTATGTTGGCGGCACCCTGTTTGACCATGTGACGCCAAGCATGCGCATATACCGTGAAGAGATCTTCGGGCCGGTATTGGGCATCGTCCGCGTCGCCGATTACCAGACGGCAATCGACACGGTCAATGGCCACGAGTTTGGCAACGGCAGCGCCATCTTTACCAGCAATGGTCACTATGCACGCCAGTTTGTGCATGAAGTGCAGGCCGGTATGGTGGGGGTCAACGTACCGGTGCCGGTACCGATGGCTTTTCCACAGCTTTGGCGGCTGGAAGCGTTCGGTGTTTGGTGCGCTGAATGTGCACGGCACCGACGGCGTGCGTTTCTATACGCGGATGAAAACCACCACCGCGCGTTGGCCTTCCGGTCAGCAAACGGTATCTGAATACAGCATGCCGACGCTCGGCTGATTTGCGTCGGGCAGTCGCCAGTGGCCGTTACTCCAGTGGGTCGCGGCCGCTGTTACATTCATCACCCAGCGCATGCAAACGGCGTCAAGGCAGTGGTCGCATAAGCCTGTGCAACGTCGGGCAACGGCAGCCGCCAGACAGGCAATGGCCGGCAAGCTGAATGACGCTGGGGCTTATCGGAGGATTGCATGTCTTCATTACTCGCTAAATATCAGCAACCGAACGCCGAAGGCCGAGTCCAGCATGTCACGCCGGAAAACGCCGGTTGGCGCTTCGTCGGCTTTGATGTTTACCGCCTTGAGGCCGGGCAAACGCTGCAACTGGAAAGCGCGGACAGGGAGTTGTGCCTGGTGCTGGTGGCCGGCATCGCTTCAGTGGCAACGCAGCGCGCGGAGTACCCGCATATCGGTAAACGCATGAGCCCGTTCGAACGCACGCCGCCGTATGCCGTCTATGTGCCACATCATGATCGCGTACAGGTGCGGGCGGAAAGCGATCTCGAACTGGCGGTGTGTAGCGCGCCGGGGCACGGGCATCTGCCTTCGCGCTTGATCACGCCGGCGGAGGTGGGGGTGGAACGCCGTGGCAAAGGTCGCAACCAGCGGCTGGTGCACAACATTTTGCCGGATAGCGAACCGGCGGATAGCCTGCTGGTAGTGGAAGTCTATACCGATGAGGGCAATACCAGCTCTTATCCCAGTCACAAGCATGACCAGGAGGATTCGGCCGACGAAACCTATCTGGAAGAAACCTATTATCATCGCATCCAGCCGGAACAGGGTTTTTGCCTGCAACGGGTCTACACCGACGATCGATCGTTGGACGAATGTATGCCGGTGTACAACCGTGACGTGGTGAAAGTGCCGCGCGGTTATCACCCGGTGGCGACCATGGCCGGCTACGACAACTATTACCTCAACGTGATGGCCGGGCCGGTGCGCCTGTGGAAGTTCACCTGGGAGCAGGATCACGCCTGGATCAACAGCGACGATTATCCCAAGGCATAGGATCGTGCCGATCGAGGACAAAAGGGCGAATCTGCTATTCGCCCTTTTGCTTTTAGACCTCTTTGGCGTTGTTCAAGGCCAGCGAAACGGCCAGGGTTTGCGCCAGACACATTGACGCCACCTGCGAACGGAAGCCGTCCACCTGCGCTTCACGCACCACAAAGCATACGTCGCTGAAGGCGGCCAGTGGGCTCACCTGACTGTCGGTGATGGCAATCTGCTGCGCGCCCTGCTTGGCGCCCAACTCCACCAGTTCCAGCGCCTCCTTGGCATACGGCGAATAGCTGATGGCGATCACCACATCTTTCGGCTTCACCATGCTCAGCTGTTCGGTGAACATACCGCCCAGGCCATCGATCAAAAATGCGCGGCGCTCCAGATGGCGTAGCGCATAGGTCAGGTATGAGGCGACGCTGAATGAACGTCGCAGGCCAATCACATAGATATTTTCGGCGTTGTTGAGCAACTCGACCGCTTTGTCCAACTGCTCTGCGCTAATCTGCATCGCCAGCTGCTGCAACGCCTGCGCGTTCACCATGGTGAATACGTTGAGGATTTCGGCCGGTTTTTCCGGTGCGACGTTATCGTCGGTCGAGGTTTGGCGGAACAGGCGGGCCCGTTCGGTATAGTTGACGGTTTCTTCCATCAGATGCTGACGGAAAACCTGTTTCATTTCGTTAAAGCCGCTGAAGCCGAACGCATTGGCAAAGCGGATCAGGGTCGACGGCGGCACGCTGGCCTGTGCGGCGATGGAAGCGACGGTATCGAAAGCAATGCTGTTACTGTTATCCAGAATATAACGCGCGACCTGCTTCAAACGTTTGCTGAGCGTCTCATAGCGGTGACGAATTTCGTCTTGTAACAGCGAAAGTTGAGTTGGGTTATTCATCCATTCGGCTCGCAGTATTGGCTGAGGCGCAGCGGTTCTGACGCCTGAATTGTTGACTCGTCATTCTAACAGACGGAGCGGAAATTTCATTTCCTCAAAAAGCGATTTATTTCATCGCAAGTTGCGTTAGTTCACAGAAAATGGGCAAAAAAATCCCCTTAAAGTCGCGAAAATCACTTTAAGGGGAAGTTTCTGCGTTACCGAGCAGCGATCAACGGCTGCCGTGAGCGCTGTCTGGCTGCGGACGATATAAACGCCAGAACCGATCAGCGTGAGATATTTCTGTTTCACCTGCGCGATCAAAGCAGAATCATCTAGTTCACCCTGCAACCAACGGCGTGACGGCTGGCCAAAGATGGTGCGCCCGACGGCGAAGCCTTTGACCCAACGGGCATCGGCAGCGGCGGCAAAGCCGGCTTTGAGCGTTTCTTCTGGTGAATCCAGCCCCAGGATCACCGCACCGCGACAGTAGGGATCGTTGGCCTCAATCAACGCGCCGACCTTCTGCCAGTTTTCCGCGCTGAGCGGCGGCAGTTTCCACCAGTCCGGCTGAATGCCCATCTGATAGAAGTGAGCAATAATGTCGAGATAATACCGTTCGTCCTTATCCGCATTGTCTTCCGGCAGAATCACCTCCAACAGCAACTCGTGGCCCGACTTACAGCAGCCGCGGTAGACGTCGTCGATCAGCTCATCCTGCTGCCGACGCAGCGCCTCGGCATCGTGAGGATGATAGAACACCAGACATTTAACGACGTGCTCCTGTGGCCAATCAATCAGCTGCGAGCCGATATTGCCGTGTTCCAAACGTAGCGGTCGTGAACTCGGTTGTTCGATCGGGCGACCTATCCACCAGCCCTGACCGGTAATTTCATTCAAGGCCGCCTGGCCGTAGGTGGTGTCCGCCAGAATGCCGCTGTTGCCGTCCAGTCCGGCTTCTGCTGCCGCCTGCCTGGCGGCGGTCAGCAGCAGGGACTTCAATTGCGGAATGCGTTCTTCACCAACGCCGGCCTCGCGCGCCATATCTGCCAGCTGCTTGCGATGGTCGAAGGCAAATACGCACAGCTCCGACCATTGCCGTTTACGGGTGGTGACGCGGTGCAGATGGTTAAGCCGTGCGTCCCGATCCGGCCGTTTCACCTGCTGTTCGCGTGCCAGATAATCATCCAGCTCTTGCCGGGTCGGCATCGCCGGCGCGCAGCCGTGGCGGGAAACCACCAGCGCACCGCAGGCGTTGGCATAACGGCAGGCCTGATCCCAGCCTTCGTCATTTAAATAGCCGCGCAGCAGGCCGGACATAAAGGCATCGCCGGCGCCCAACACGTTAAGCACTTCCACCCGCACGCCAGAATGCAGCTTCACCTGCTGCCAATCGGCGGGGATGGCACCTTCAAACACCGAGCAGCCCTGCGCACCGCGTTTGCACACCAGCGTCGCCTGGCTGACCTTGCGTACGTTGGCCAGTGCGGTCAGGGTATCGGTACTGCCGCCGGCGATGTGGAATTCCTCTTCGGTACCGACGATCAGATCAAAATGATGCAGTACCTCCTGCAGTTCACGGGTGACCTGCGCCGACTCGACGAAACGTGTTTCACCGTCGCCGAGCGACGTCAGCCCCCACAGCACCGGGCGATAATCGATATCCAGCGCGGTGCGCAGCCCATGCTTATGCGCATATTCCAACGCCGTCAGCACTGCGGCACGGGTATTCGGGTGCGACAGATGGGTGCCGGTAATCGCCAGCGCGCGCGATGAGGCGATGTAGGATTCATCGATATCCTCAGGGGTCAGCGCCATATCGGCACAGTTGTCACGGTAGAAAATCAGCGGGAAGGTTTCCTGATCCTTAATCCCCAGGATCACCAGGCCGGTCAGCCGGTGTTTGTCGGTGATCAGGCTGCGGGTATCTGCGCCCACACGCTGCAACTCCTCACGCAGGAAGCGCCCCATATGCTCGTCACCCACACGCGCCAGCATGCCGGATTTCAGGCCCTGGATCGCCGTGCCGTAAGCGACGTTGCCTGACGATCCGCCCAGATATTTTGCGAATGAGCTGGCATCTTCGAGGCGAGCGCCGATTTGTTGTGCATAGAAATCGACGGCGATGCGGCCGAGGCAGATGACATCAAGCTGTTTTTGTTGTGAAGCCATACCCGTTTCCTTCTGTTTAAGCAAAACCCGACTGCCACCCGGCAAGCGGAGATACGCAGGAAGCATGATTGGCAGTATGAGGAATAAAAATTTCAAATTCAAGGCGGAATGAAATTAACACCCCAAAAATGTGATGCATTTAAAATCACCGCGTCACCGGTAGGGGCAACGGCAGGGGGAGCGACGGCAGAGACACCGCCCGGTGATAATACCGCTACAGGCGCGGGCTACGCCCTGGTTTGACCCGGCGTGATGAAACGGTGTTTTCATGAGAATGCGATCTTTATCGCAAAATGAAATGTTTCTTCTGGAATGTGATTTTATGGAAAATATATTTGTTTATAATCGCTTCACGTTTCAGGTTGTCGACAGTATTAACCGGCGGGTTAAAGACGCGCCGCCAACAAGGGGGAAACATGAGTAAGATCAGATTGACCATGGCGCAGGCGCTTGTCAGATTCCTCGACAACCAGTATTTGCTGGTGGACGGTGTCGAAACCAAGTTCGTCAAGGGCATATTCGCCATTTTCGGCCACGGCAACGTGCTGGGGCTGGGGCAGGCGCTGGAGCAGGATTGCGGCAGCCTGATTGTTCATCAGGGGCGTAATGAACAGGGGATGGCCCACGCCGCTACCGGCTTCGCCAAGCAGAAACTGCGTCAGCAAATCTATGCCTGCACCTCCTCCGTCGGGCCCGGTGCCGCCAATATGATCACCGCTGCAGCCACCGCCACCGCCAACCGTATTCCCTTATTGCTGTTGCCGGGCGACGTTTACGCCTCACGCCAGCCGGATCCGGTGCTGCAACAGATAGAACAATCCTACGATCTCAGTATCAGCACTAACGACGCCTTCCGCGCGGTGAGCAAATACTGGGATCGCATCGTGCGGCCAGAGCAGCTGATGAGCGCCTGTATCAGCGCGATGCGCGTGCTGACCGATCCGGCGGAAACCGGTGCGGTGACGCTGTGTCTGCCTCAGGACGTACAGGGCGAGGCCTACGACTACCCGGATTATTTCTTCCAGAAACGCGTTCATCGGCTGGAGCGTCGCCCCGCGACGCCGGGTATGCTGGCGGACGCGCTGGCGATGCTGACGGGCAAGCGCAAACCGCTGCTGATCTGCGGTGGCGGAGTTAAATATTCTCAGGCTGGGCAGGCACTGCAACAGTTTGCCGAACGTTTCCATATCCCGTTTGCTGAAACGCAGGCCGGCAAGGGCGCGGTAGTGTCCAGCCATCCGTTCAACGTCGGCGGCATTGGTGAAACCGGCTGTCTGGCCGCCAATACCCTGGCCAAAGATGCCGATCTGGTGATTGGCGTCGGCACACGCTATACCGATTTCACCACCTCTTCCAAATGGCTGTTCCAGAATCCCGACGTAGCGTTCCTGAATATCAACGTCAGCGCATTTGATGCCGGCAAGCTGGACGGCATACAGCTGCTGGCGGATGCCCGCGATGCATTGACCGCGCTCGCCGAACAGGCGGCGCACGCCGACTATCGTGCCGGTTGGGGCGACGCCGTGACCCAGGCGCTGGCGCAGCAGCAAAAAAGAGACCGAACGGGTGTATTCCGTCGCCTATACCGGCGCCGATTTTGTGCCGGAAATTGCCGACCACCTGGACCGCGAGCGAGTGTTTGCCGAGTTTATCGAACAGACCGGTTCGGCACTGACCCAAAGCCGCGTGCTGGGCGTGCTGAACCACAACCTGCCGCAAGACAGCATTATTGTCGCGGCGGCGGGCAGCCTGCCGGGGGATTTGCAACGTGTCTGGCGCAACCGCCATGAACACGGCTATCACGTGGAATACGGCTATTCCTGCATGGGCTACGAAGTCAACGCTGCCCTTGGCGTCAAGCTGGCGGAGCCACAGCGTGAGGTCTACGCCATGGTCGGCGACGGCGCGTTCATGATGCTGCATTCAGAGCTGGTCACGTCGATTCAGGAAGGCTGCAAAATCAACGTGGTGCTGTTCGACAACATGACCAACGGCTGTATCAACAACCTGCAGATGGAACACGGTATGGACAGCTATACCACCGAGTTCCGCTTCCGTCAGGGTGACCGGCTGGACGGTGGCCTGGTGCCAGTGAACTTCGCCATGCTGGCGGCGGCGTACGGCTGCAAAACCTACAGCATTACTACCGAACAACAACTGATTGAGGCGTTGGATGATGCCCGTCAGCAGACGGTTTCCACCCTGCTGGACATAAAAGTGCTGCCAAAAACCATGGTGCATAAATATCTCAGCTGGTGGCGCGTTGGCGGTGCACAGGTGGCGAACAGCGACAGGATCGTCGAGGTAGCGCGCAAACTGCAGGAAAACATTGACCAGGCCCGTGATTATTAAGCGTCACCGGCTTTTATCTCAGCCCTACACTTTCTGCCCAACCTAATTCGGGGGCTTTGAGCGGCAAATCGGTAATCCCCTGAGCGCATGGCTCGCCGTGCAACCAGGATCAGCGAAGGCCAGCAGCCCAACAGGCAACCCGAAACATGAAGGGCAAATCTAGAGGATAGCGAAATGACATTGAACATTGGGGTTATCGGCACCGGCGCTATTGGCCGAGATCATATCCGTCGTTGCAGCAAGGTATTGCAAGGTGCGCGGGTGGTCGCGGTCAATGATATCAATCGCGACAATGCCGCCAAGGTGGTCAGCGACCTGCAGCTGGAGGCAAAAGTCTATGATAACGGCCACGATCTGATTAACGCGGCCGACGTACAGGCGGTGCTGGTCACCTCCTGGGGGCCGAGCCACGAGGAGTTCGTGCTGTCTGCGATCGCTGCCGGCAAACCGGTATTCTGCGAGAAACCGCTGGCGGTCACCGCCCAGGGGTGTAAAAACATCGTCGAGGCCGAAGCAAAGCACGGCAAGCGCCTGGTGCAGGTCGGCTTTATGCGCCCTTACGATCAGGGCTATCGCGCCCTGAAACAGGTGCTGACCAGTGGCCAGATTGGCGAACCGCTGATGCTGCATTGCGCGCACCGCAACCCGACGGTCGGCGAAGCCTATACCACCGACATGGCAATTACCGACACCTTGATTCATGAAATCGACGTGCTGCGCTGGCTGCTGGACGACGATTACGTTTCGGTGCAGGTGGTGTTCCCACGCAAGACCTCCAAGGCGTTCGCCCACCTGAAGGATCCGCAAATCGTGCTGTTTGAAACCGCCAAGGGCACGCGCATTGACGTTGAAATCTTCGTTAACTGCCAGTACGGCTATGACATCCAGTGCGAAGTAGTGGGTGAAACCGGTATTGCCAAATTGCCGGAACCGTCGTCAATCCAGCTGCGCAGTAGCGCAAAATTGTCGAACGAGATCCTGATGGACTGGAAAGAGCGCTTTATCGATGCCTATGACGTCGAACTGCAAGGTTTTATCAACGACGTACTTGCGGGTCAGCTACAGGGGCCATCGGCCTGGGATGGCTATGCTGCTGCGGTGACCGCCGACGCCTGTGTGGCCGCCCAACTTAGCGGCGAGATCGTGCCGGTGACGCTGCCGACGCGCCCGTCGTTCTACGGCCATTAATCAACCACTCCAAACCCGATTGAATGAGGAGCAACCATGAAAATCGCCTTTGATGTGGATGTGATCAAGGATTTGGGGATCACACGGATGGTGCAGCAGGTGGCCGACTGGGGCTACAAGTATATCGAGCAGTCGCCGCACCCGCAGATCAACCCTTTCTACAAGCATCCGAAAGCCGCACGCGAAGTCATGGCGGAATATAAAAACGCGCTGAAGGCCACCGGCGTGGAGATCTCTTCATTTATCGTGGTGTATCGCTGGTCGGGGCCAGGGGAGGATCGCCGGCAGGCGGCGGTGAAGAACTGGCGGCGCATGATTGAGATCGCCGTTGAAATGGGGGTGCAGGTGATTAATACCGAACTGGCTGGCAACCCCAATGAACCGGAGATCTGCGAAGAGCTGTGGTACAAGTCGATGGAAGAGCTGTTGCCGATCGTCGAACGTGAAGGCATTCGCATGGAGATCCAGTCTCATCCGTGGGACTTTTGCGAATTGAGTAATGAAACCGCCGATATGGTGAAGTCGCTGCGCAGCGATCACGTTAAATATCTGTATAGCGTGCCGCATTCGTTCTATTACGACAAAGGGCAGGGCGACGTGGCGAACATGCTCAAATACGCCGGCGACGATCTTTCCCATGTGCTGATCGCTGACACCATGAACCATACCCGCCATTGCCGTTACATCGTCAATCCACCCGGCGTGGATGCCGCGGTGCATCAGCACGTTGGTATTGGCGAAGGCGAAGTCGATTTTGATGCGCTGTTCCAGACGTTGCGCGATATGGAATTTGCCAATCGCAACTTCAAGGTCGGCGGCGAATCGATAATCTGTACCTCACTGTTCGGCTACCCGGAAAAAATGAAAACCCAGGCGGTAGCTACGCGCGAACGTATCGAAAAAGAGCTGTTGGGCAAATAACCTTGTCGGTAACGCCGGCAGGGAATGCGCCGGTGCACCGAAATGCGACAGAGGCTTAAAATGAACAAAGATAATGTAAAGCTGGCGATTGCGCCGATCGGTTGGACCAACGACGACATGCCAGAATTGGGCAAGGAAAATACCTTCCAGCAGTGCGTCAGTGAAATGGCGCTGGCAGGGTTTACCGGCTGTGAAGTTGGCAGCAAGTATCCACGCGATCCAAAAGTATTGAAACCGATGCTGGATATTCGCGGCATTCAAATCTGCAATGCCTGGTTCAGCACCTTCTTTGCCGATGGCCAGAAAGAAAAAACCATCGACGAATTTGTCAATCATATGAATTTCCTGCACGCCATGGGGGCCAGGGTGATTGGCTGTTCAGAGCAGAGCAAGAGCATTCAGGGCACCAGCAAGCCGGTGCTGGAAGAAAAACCGCATTTCAGCGATGAAGAGTGGCAGCGCGTAGCCGACGGCTATAACCAACTGGCGCAAATCGCTGCCGAAAAGGGCATGCAGGTGTGTCTGCATCACCATATGGGTACCGGCATCCAAACCACTGAAGAAATCGATCGCTACATGAGCATGGTGAACGACGATGTTTACCTGTTGTTTGATACCGGCCATGCCTATTATTCCGAGGGCAGTCAGCAGGCGATGATGGCAATACTGGAAAAATACTTGCCGCGTATCAATCATGTCCATTTGAAAGACGTACGTGACGACGTGGTAGCGCAGGTCAAGGCGCAGCGCCTGAGTTTTCTGGACGGGGTGAAGAAAGGCACCTTCACCGTACCCGGCGACGGCGTGATTGACTTCCGCCCGGTGTTCAAACTGCTGGACGAGCGTGGCTATAAAGGCTGGATGGTGGTTGAAGCCGAACAGGATCCGGCGCTCGCCAACCCGTTTGAATATGCGGTAAAAGCCCGACGCTATATCAAGGAAACGGCGGGGATCTAAGCGGCGACGGCGGCACCGTATCTCGGATAAACCAAGGGCTATCGGCGATAGCCCTTTTGCTTTATTTAAACACCATGAAAACGCGCCATATGATAGGCATCCACCAGCTTGCCGTCGCGCATGGCGAAGTGCCGGCTGGTGCCTTCAATGTCAAAACCAAACTTGCGGTAGAGCGCAATGGCCCCCTGGTTATCGGTGAACACCGTCAGCTCGATGCGCTGTATCGCCGCCCAGTTATCACAGATGTCGATCATGGCGTGCATCAGCGCACTGCCGACGCCCTGGCCATGATAAGCCGGGTCTACGCCAAGGCCAAAAGTTGCAACGTGTCGACGGCGCACGCGTTGATTGAGTTCCAGCGTCAATTGCCCGACGATTTTGTCCCCCATGCAGGCCACCAGATTACTGTTCCCCGCGGGCCTGTCGGCCAGACGCTGTTGCCACAGGGCTTCGGAAGGCAAGGGGAGTTGTAGCGTGTCGCGGTACACCGCCGGATGAGCATAGAGCTGCTGTAGTGCTGCGGCATCGGTTATCTCGACGTGGCGGATGGTAATGTCTCCCATGCTTGCTCTCCTTTGGCTTAGCGTTTGAATAACCTCTAAAATTATCGGTTTATTGTGTCGAGTCAATAATATTTCGCCTTGGTCAAAAAAACGCTTTACAGATGCGAATGATAATGATTATTATTGCTATGCGTTCTCGGGAGGGTAGCAACCCTTGCCACTCTCGCTAGAAGGCACGACATTGCTCACATTGCTTCCAGTGTTACTTAGCCAGCTCGGGTGCTGGCTTTTTTTTTGCCCAAAATCATCCACCTTTACGCACCACAAATCTTCTGCGGCTCCTCTGCCAATTCCATCGAATTTTTTGAACAGAGGGGTGAGTTTTTTACGCTTTCTTATTTCCCATGCAGGGCTAGACTGTAAAAAACGTTGAGGAGAGTTGAATATGATTTATGTACGTAAAGCAGAAGACCGCGGTCATGCCAATCATGGTTGGTTGGACAGCTGGCACACCTTCTCATTTGCCAATTACTACGATCCCGACTTTATGGGGTTCTCCGCACTGCGGGTGATCAATGAAGACGTGATCGATGCGGGGCAGGGTTTTGGTACCCATCCGCATAAAGATATGGAAATTCTGACCTACGTGCTCAGCGGTACCGTCGAGCATCAGGACAGCATGGGCAATAAAGAACAGATTCATGCCGGTGAGTTCCAGATCATGAGTGCCGGTACCGGTGTGCGACACTCCGAATACAACGGCAATAGCGATCGGCCACTGCACCTGTATCAGATCTGGATTATTCCAGATACCAACGGTCTGCCGCCGCGTTACGAGCAGCGCATGTTCGATGCGCCACAGGGTCGCCAACTGGTGTTGTCGCCCGATGCCCGTGAAGGCTCGCTGAAAGTGTTCCAGGACATGACGCTGTCGCGTTGGGCGCTGGAAAAAGATCGGCAGTCAGCCTATCAGGTGGAGGCCGAGCGCCGCATCTGGATCCAGGTGGTACGCGGTACGGTGACCATCAATGGGCAGAAGGCCGGGACCAGCGATGCGTTCGCGATATGGGACGAAGCCGAGTTGTCGATTCATGCCGATGAAGACAGTGAAATCCTGCTGTTTGATCTGCCGCCGGTCTGATTGACGCGGTAACCGCCATTAAGGCTCAACCTGCGGGTTGAGCCTTTTTTGTGACTGACGCTCGTTAACCAGCAATATCAGCACGGCTTTTTTTTTGCTAAAATGAGCACCCATTCATGGTTAGCCAGTTCATTGATAATGAAGAAAAAAACGGCCGGTACTTCAAGATGTGGCAAATAAGGTAGGCGTCACCAAGATGACGGTGAGCCGCTATTTGCGCAATCCCGATCAGGTTTCCGCCGCTTTGCAGCAAAAAATTGCGGTGGCGCTGGATGAACTGGGATATATCCCCAACCGGGCGCCGGACATTCTCTCCAACGCCACCAGCCGGGCGATCGGCGTGCTGTTGCCATCGTTGACCAACCAGGTCTTTGCCGAAGTGCTGCGCGGTATCGAAAGCGTTACCGATGCGCATAATTATCAAACCATGCTGGCGCACTATGGCTATTTGCCGGAGCGCGAAGAAGAACGCCTGACTTCGCTGCTTTCCTTCAATATTGACGGTTTGATCCTGTCCGAACGTAACCATACGCCACGTACGTTAAAAATGATTGAAGTGGCCGGTATCCCCGTCGTGGAGTTGATGGATTGCGTCACACCCTGTCTGGATCTGGCTGTCGGTTTTGATAATTTTGAAGCCGCGCGCCAAATGACTCAACAAATCATTGCTCATGGCCATCGGCACGTGGTGTATCTTGGCGCACGCCTTGATGAACGAACCCTGATTAAACAACAGGGTTATGAGCAGGCGATGCTGGATGCAGGGTTACAGCCGCATTGTATCATGACCGATCGGGCTTCTTCGTATTCTTCTGGCGGTGAGCTGCTACGTTTGGCGCAGAAAGAATATCCTCAGGTAGACAGCATATTTTGTACCAACGATGACCTGGCGGTGGGCGCGATGCTTGAATGCCAGCGTCAGGGGCTGTCGATTCCACAGGACATGGCGATTGCCGGATTCCACGGCCATGATATCGGTCAGGTGATGGTGCCAAAACTTGCCAGCGTGTTGACATTGCGTGAGCGTATGGGGCAAGTGGCCGCACAAAGCCTACTGGCGAAACTGCGTGGCGAAGCGGTTAATCCGCGTATGATTGACACCGGTTTTACCCTCCTGCTTGGCGGCAGTCTGTAGCGTCGCCATCGCGCGCTTAAGCATATTCCTAGTTTTTCAGCCCAGCATGGATTTTTGATGGCCTTCACAGATATGTAAAATCATCATAGGTGTTTGTTGCTTAATACTTCATCTACAAAGACAATGTTACCGATAACTTGTTACCAGTAACATTTTGGCTGGCGACCCCAACAGGGCAGTAATATTATGAGTAATACACAACACCACGTTTTTATCTTAATGGGCGTATCTGGCAGCGGTAAATCAGCGGTAGCTAATGCTGTTGCTCATGAAATCAGCGCTGCGATGCTGGATGGCGATTATCTGCATCCACGCAGCAACATCAACAAGATGGCCGATGGCCATGCGCTCAATGACGACGACCGTGCCCCTTGGCTGACGGCGTTGAATGATGCCATTTTTGCCATGCAGCGGACCAATGATGTTGCTCTGTTGGTATGTTCTGCACTGAAAAAGCGTTATCGCGACCGCCTGCGTGCCGGTAACAGCAATCTGCATTTCATCTACCTGCAAGGTTCCAAAGCGATCATTGAAGAACGTTTGAAACAGCGTAAAGGGCATTTCTTCAAGCCGCAGATGCTGGTTTCCCAGTTTGAAGCACTGGAAGAACCAGGCGCCGATGAAGGCGATGTTCATGCGATCGATATCAACCAGCCTTTAGAAGGCGTGGTTGCTGACACTATTAAACTGATAACCACAGTAACCGCTCAGGAATAATTATGGATACGTTAACGCTGGTTTTCACCGCCGTTGGTTCGGTGTTGCTATTGCTCTTCCTGGTGATGAAGGCGCGCATGCATGCTTTCATCGCCCTGATGCTGGTGTCGATGGGGGCGGGCCTGTTCTCTGGCATGTCGCTGGAAAAAATCACCGACACCATGCAAAAAGGCATGGGCGGCACCTTGGGCTTCCTGGCGATCGTTGTTGCGCTGGGCGCGATGTTCGGCAAAATCCTGCATGAAACTGGCGCGCTGGATCAGATCGCGGTCAAACTGTTGAAGGGTTTCGGTGAGCAGCGTGCGCACTACGCGCTGGGTATTGCCGGTCTGGTCTGTGCCTTGCCGCTATTCTTCGACGTGGCGATCGTACTGTTGATTGGCGTGGCGTTCGCCGTTGCCCGCCGCACCGGCGGCAATCTGATCAAGCAGGTGATTCCGCTGTTTGCCGGCGTTGCCGCCGCCGCCGCCTTCCTGCTGCCGGGGCCGACGCCGATGCTGCTGGCTTCGCAAATGAATGCCGACTTTGGCTGGATGATCCTGATTGGCCTGGCTGCGGCAATCCCGGGTATGCTGTTGGCCGGCCCGCTGTTCGGTTCGTTCATCAGCAAGCACGTGACGCTGGAACTGCCAAAAGATATCGAAGAACCCAGCATCGACAAGAGCAAGCTGCCGTCGTTTGGCTTCAGCCTGGCGTTGGTGCTGTTCCCGCTGGTACTGGTAGGGATGAAAACCATCGGCGCGCGCTTCACCGTTGAAGGCAGCTCGCTGTATCAATGGCTGCAATTTATCGGCCACCCGTTCACTGCGATTCTGATCGCCTGTCTGGTGGCGATTTACGGCCTGGCGATTCGCCGTGGCATGAGCAAAGACAAGGTGATGGAAGTCTGCTCTGCGGCAATCCAGCCTGCGGGGATCATCCTGTTGGTGACCGGTGCCGGTGGGGTATTCAAGCAGGTGCTGGTCGATTCTGGCGTTGGTCCGGCGCTGGGTAACGCGCTGATTGGCGCCGGCTTGCCGATTGCCATTGCCTGCTTTGTGCTGTCTGCGGCAGTTCGGGTGATTCAGGGTTCAGCCACCGTGGCGTGTCTGACCACCGTCGGCCTGGTGATGCCGGTGATCGGTGAACTGGGGTATTCTGGCGCGCAGATGGCGGCGCTGTCGATTTGCATCGCCGGTGGCTCTATCGTACTGAGCCATGTGAATGACTCCGGCTTCTGGCTGTTTGGCAAGTTTACCGGTGCCACCGAAGCGCAGACGCTGAAAACCTGGTCGGTGATGGAAACCATTCTTGGCACCACCGGTGCCGTTGTCGGCATGATTGCATTCTCGATGATGTAATCTGCTGCGATATTTGCCTGACAGGGCCGGTCAGTGAATGCTGACCGGCCCTATTGTTCGCGCTTCCTTTCCCCTTGCTACAGTTTCAGATAGGCGCGCACGCCGTCCAGAAACATCTGCGTTGACAGCATCACCAGCACCAGTCCCATCAAACGCTCCAGCGCGCTGACGCCCTTGCTGCCCAATAGACGCAAAAACAGGTTCGACATCAGCAGGATGGCGGCAGAAATCCCCCAGGCAATCAGCAATGCGACCACCAGATGTCCCAGTTGGTTAGGGTATTGATGCGACAGCAGCATCAGCGCTGCCAATATCGATGGCCCGGCCACCAACGGGATCGCCAGCGGCACCAGAAAAGGCTCCTCACCGGCGGAAAGACCGCTGCTGTTGCCTTCCTGTGACGGGAAAATCATCTTGATGGCAATCAGGAACAGAATGATGCCGCCGGAAATGGAGACCGTTTCAGTGCGCAGGTTGAGGAAGGCCAGAATATTTTCGCCGGCAAACAGAAATATCAGCATCAGTATCAGCGCAATCAGCAGCTCGCGGATTAGCACAATGCGCCGACGGCGAGGTTCCAGATGCTTGAGCACCGACATGAAAATCGGCAGATTACCGAGTGGATCCATAATTAAAAACAGCAACACCGTCGCTGAAATCATCTCTGTCATCATTACCTCAACCGCGGTCAGGGGCAGTAAAATGGCTGCCTGCCCTCCCGCCTATAAGAAGGATTGCTGAGAAATGCCCAGCCATCGATTAAATTCACTTTGCGCCTGCGCCGACATTTTGTAAGGTGGGGACATTGTGTCCCTCTCTACAAATTTGTCGTCATCCTCCAAGGCAGGACAGTTATCATGAAAAACGTTGGTTTAGTCGGTTGGCGCGGTATGGTCGGCTCTGTGCTCATGCAACGCATGGCAGAAGAGCGCGATTTTGACGCCATCCGCCGGTATTCTTTTCTACATCTCAGCACGGTTCCGCCGCGCCAGCCATCGGCGGCCAGCAGAACGGCACGCTGCAAGATGCTTACGATATCGATGCGCTAGCCGCGCTTGATATTATCATCACCTGCCAGGGCGGCGATTACACTAACGAAGTTTATCCCAAGCTGCGTGAAAGTGGCTGGCAGGGTTACTGGATTGACGCCGCGTCATCTCTGCGCATGCAGGACGACGCCATTATCATTCTGGACCCGGTCAACCACGCGGTTATCCAGCAAGGGCTGGATAAAGGCATTAAAACCTTTGTCGGTGGTAACTGCACCGTCAGCCTGATGCTGATGTCGCTGGGCGGCCTGTTTGCCAACGATCTGGTGGAGTGGGCATCGGTCTCCACCTATCAGGCGGCATCCGGCGGCGGCGCGCGCCATATGCGCGAACTGCTGGTGCAAATGGGCATGCTGCACGCCGACGTGGCAAAAGAGCTGCAAAACCCGGCGTCGGCCATTCTGGATATCGAACGTAAAGTGACCGGGGCCACCCGTTCTGGCGTGTTGCCGACCGACAATTTTGGTGTGCCGTTGGCCGGCAGCCTGATCCCATGGATCGACAAGCAGCTTGATAACGGCCAGAGTCGTGAAGAGTGGAAAGGCCAGGCGGAAACCAACAAGATCCTGTCCACCTCCAGCGTTATCCCGGTTGATGGCCTGTGCGTGCGCGTTGGCGCGCTGCGCTGCCACAGCCAGGCGTTCACCCTGAAACTCAAGCAAGACGTGCCGCTGCCGGAAATCGAACAGCTGCTGGCAACCCATAATGACTGGGTGCGGGTGATCCCGAACGACCGCGAACTGACGATGCGTGAACTGACGCCTGCCGCAGTGACCGGCACGCTGAACACCCCGGTCGGTCGTTTGCGCAAGCTGAACATGGGGCCGGAATACCTGTCGGCCTTCACCGTCGGCGACCAGTTGCTGTGGGGTGCGGCGGAACCGCTGCGTCGCATGCTGCGCATTCTACTGTAAAAATAACCGACACATACCGGGGCTGGTGCCAGCCAGCCCCATCAAGCCCCCATTTCTGCCGTTTTCCCCATTGTGGCTGAAAAATTTTCCTCACCGCTATCGCCGTTTTTTTATTCGTCTTTGGCTATGCTTACTGTGTAGATGATTGAATTTTCATCTCTGCTAGGAATATGTCTAAAAAGAAGCAGAAAGAGCGATCTACAGGTCGGACGCGTAAAGTTTAATCAATAACCGACCGCAATCACGCTTTAGTCATCGAATGAATTGCATGATAAACACAACGGCGAACGTTTAAAAAATGTAGCCCTTAGGGATCATGCTATTAAGCAAAGGGAGAAGAACATGCCTGTACTTCCCGATCGTGACGTGATTAATCAGTTGATTTCCGGTAATTATGCCGATCCGTTCTCCCTGCTTGGCATGCATGTCACCGCAGCGGGCCTACAGGTGCGAGCGTTATTCCCTGATGCCAGCGAGGTATGGCTGGTGGATGCACAAACCGGTCGTCGGGTAACGCAGCTCGACTGCCTGGAACCGAGAGGCTTCTTCTGCGCTACCGTTCCTCGTCGTAAAAATCCTTTTCACTACCAGTTTTCGGTTAAATGGCAACAACATCAACAATTGTTGGAAGATCCCTACCGTTTTGGCACACTTTTGCAGGAGATCGACAGCTGGCTATTGGCTGAAGGCACCCATTTGCGACCCTATGAACGCCTGGGAGCCCATCTGAGCGAACTGGACGGCGTGGCTGGCGTCAGCTTTGCGGTATGGGCGCCAAATGCCCAGCGCGTTTCGGTGGTGGGGGGAGTTCAACTTTTGGGATGGCCGCCGTCATCCGATGCGTCTGCGCAAAGAGAACGGCATCTGGGAACTGTTCCTGCCGGGGGTGAGCGCAGGTCAGCTGTATAAATATGAAATCATCGACTGTTACGGCAATACCCAGCTCAAGGCCGATCCCTATGCGTTTGAGGCGCAAATGCGCCCGGATACCGCTTCGCTGGTCGCCCCATTGCCCGAGGTGGTAGAAAACACGACGCAGCGCCAGCAAGCCAACGGTTTCGATCGGCCGGTTTCAATCTATGAGGTGCATCTTGGTTCGTGGCGTCGGCACAGTGACAACAATTTCTGGCTCAGCTATCAGGAGCTGGCGGAACAGCTGATCCCGTATGTGAAACAGATGGGGTTTACCCATCTCGAACTGCTGCCGATCAACGAACATCCGTTCGACGGCAGCTGGGGCTATCAACCGCTGGGGCTGTATGCTCCGACCCGTCGCTTTGGCACGCCGGCGGAGTTCAGGGCTTTTGTGGCAGCGGCGCATCAGGCTGGTATCAACGTGATCCTTGACTGGGTGCCTGGGCATTTCCCCAGCGACGCCTACGGACTGGCCAATTTTGACGGTACCGCGCTGTATGAATATGCCGACCCGCGTGAAGGTTTCCACCAGGACTGGAACACGCTGATCTACAACTACGGTCGCCATGAGGTGCGTAACTATCTGGCGGGAAACGCCTTTTTTTGGCTGGAACGCTACGGTATCGATGGCCTACGGGTGGACGCGGTCGCCTCGATGATCTATCGCGACTACAGCCGCGCCGAGGGCGAGTGGGTACCGAACTACTACGGCGGCAATGAAAACCTCGAAGCTATCGCCTTCCTGCGGTACACCAACCACACGCTGGGCAAGGCGCGGCCAGGCGCGGTAACGCTGGCGGAAGAGTCCACCGACTATCCCGGCGTCACGTTGCGCCGGAGTCTAACGGACTGGGGTTCCATTACAAATGGAACCTGGGCTGGATGCACGACACGCTGAACTACATGCAGTGTGATCCGGTGCATCGCAAATATCACCATAACCAAATGACCTTCGGCATGCTGTATGCCTACACCGAAAACTTCGTGCTACCAATTTCCCATGACGAAGTAGTGCACGGCAAACGTTCGGTGCTGGATCGGATGCCGGGCGACGCCTGGCAGAAGTTCGCCAATCTGCGCGCCTATTACGGTTTTATGTGGGCGCACCCCGGCAAAAAACTGCTGTTTATGGGCTGTGAATTTGCCCAGGGACGCGAATGGAACTTCGACACCAGCCTGGACTGGCATTTGCTGGAAGGACTGGACGGTTGGCACCACGGCGTTCAGCGGCTGGTGCGCGATCTCAACCATTGCTACCAGAACACGCCGCCGCTGTACCAACGCGACTATCTGCCGGACGGCTTTGAATGGCTGGTGGTAGACGATTTCGACAACTCGGTCTTTGCCTTTGCCCGCTACGACGCCGACGGTAACCAACTGATTGCCGTCAGCAATTTTACCCCGGTGCCGCGCCACCAGTATCGCATCGGCCTTTCCCAACCGGGCACCTATCGGGAAATACTCAATACCGATTCGCACCATTACCACGGCAGCAATACCGGTAATCAGGGCCGGGTTCAATCGCAGGCGATCGGCAGCCACGGCCGCGATCATTCGATCGACATTACCGTCCCGCCACTGGCAACGCTGTACCTGCTGCGGGAGGCGCCATGAGGGAATTGCAACCCGGTGTTGCCGCCCCTTACGGCGCCCATTTCGACGGCAGTGGCGTCAACTTCGTGCTGTTTTCAGCCAATGCCACGCGGGTGGAGCTGTGCCTGTTTGATGCCGAGCAGCGTGAAACCCGCCTGCCGTTACCGGCGCGCAGCGGCGATATCTGGCACGGTTATCTGCCGGGAGGTCGGCCGGGCCTGCGTTACGCTTATCGGGTGCACGGCCCGTTTGCGCCGGCGCAGGGGTTGCGTTTCAATCCGCAAAAACTGCTGCTGGATCCGGCCGCCCGCGCGGTCGAAGGCCCGGTTGACGACGATCCTCGGCTGCACGGTGGTTATCAGCAGGCCGATGAACACGACAGCGCGACCCTGATGCCCAAATGTATCGTGGTGGATGAGACCTACGATTGGCAGGACGATCGCGCGCCGGCCACGCCGTGGGGAGAAACGGTGATTTACGAAGCCCATGTGCGCGGTCTGACGCTGCAACACCCGGCGATCCCGCCGGCGCTGCGCGGCAGCTTTGCGGCATTGGGTCACCCGGCGATGATCGCCTACTTCACTCACTTGGGCATTACTGCGCTAGAGCTGTTGCCAGTCCAGCAACATACCACCGAGCCACGCTTGCAGCAGCTCGGGCTACAGAACTACTGGGGCTATAACGTGCTGGCGCCGTACGCGCCGGATCATCGCTATGCCAGCCAGTCGTCGCCGTTGCGCGAGTTCCGCGACGCGGTAAAAGCCCTGCATCGCGCCGGTATTGAAGTGATTCTGGACGTGGTGTTTAACCACAGCGCCGAGCTGGATATCGACGGGCCGACGCTGTCGCTGCGCGGTATCGACAACCCGAGCTATTACTGGCTGAACCCGGACGGCGACTATACCAACGTCACCGGCTGCGGCAACACGCTGCGGCTTGACCAACCGTCGGGCGTGGCATGGGTGATGGATTGCCTGCGTTTTTGGGCGCGCGAGTGCCACGTCGACGGCTTTCGTTTCGATTTGGGCACGGTCTTGGGCCGCAGGCCAGCATTCGATCGTGACGCGCCGCTGTTTCAGGCGATGCTGGCGGACGACACCCTGTCCCGCTGCAAGCTGATCGCCGAACCTTGGGATATCGGCCCGGGCGGCTATCAGGTGGGGGGGGTTCCCGGTCGTTTTGCCGAGTGGAACGACCACTATCGTGACGATATGCGGCGTTTCTGGCTGCTGGGCGACTTGCCGCTTGGCGCATTCGCCCAGCGCTTTGCCGCCTCCAGCGAGGTGTTTGACCGGCGTGGCCGGGCACCCTATGCCAGCGTCAACATGCTCACCGCCCACGACGGCTTTACCCTGCAGGATCTGGTGAGCTACAACCAGCGGCACAACCAGCCGAACGGCGAAGACAACCGTGACGGCAACGGGCGTAATTACAGCTATAACCACGGCGTGGAAGGGCCAACCGATGATGCCGAGGTGAGGCAGCGCCGCGGTCGCAGCCAACGAGCGCTACTTGCCACGCTGTTGCTGTCGCAGGGCACGCCGATGCTGTTGGCTGGCGACGAGCATGGTCACAGCCAGCACGGTAACAACAACGCCTATTGCCAGGATAATGCCACTACCTGGCTGGACTGGCAGTCGGCGGATCGGGCGCTGCTCGACTATACCGCTGCACTGATCCGCCTGCGGCGACAAATTCCCGCCCTGCGTCAGGATCGCTGGTGGCAGGAGGGGGATGGCTGCGTGCAATGGCTGAATGCGCAGGGCCAGCCGCTTGGCGCATCGCAGTGGGAGCATGCGCCACCACAGCTGCAAATTCGGCTGTCCCAACGTTGGCTGGTGGTGATTAATGCCGGCCCCGAGACGGTCGATATGACCTTGCCTGCCGGCGATTGGCAGCTAGTCACCCCGTTTGTTCAGGAAGACTCGCAGGCGGATTTGCCCGCCTGGCGCCAGCCTGCGCACTCGCTTTGCGTACTGGCAGACAATAATTAAAAGGAGTCAATCATGGTTAGATTTGAAAACAAAGACCCTTTGATGTTGGCGCGGCAATTGCCGATCAAATCCGTTGCCCTGATTCTGGCCGGTGGCCGCGGCTCACGCCTGAAAGACTTAACCTCGACCCGCGCCAAGCCTGCGGTGCACTTTGGCGGCAAGTTTCGCATTATCGATTTCGCCCTGTCCAACTGCCTGAATTCAGGTATCCGACGGATTGGGGTGATCACTCAATACCAGTCCCACACCCTGGTACAGCACATTCAGCGTGGCTGGTCGTTCCTCAATGAGGAAATGAACGAGTTTGTCGATCTGTTGCCGGCACAGCAGCGGCTTAGCACCGAACACTGGTACAAGGGCACCGCCGACGCGGTGTATCAGAACCTGGATATCATCCGCCGTTACGATGCGGAATACGTGGTGATTCTGGCCGGCGATCATATCTACAAGATGGATTATTCGCGCATGCTGATCGACCACGTCGAAAAGGGCGCGCAGTGCACCGTGGCCTGCCTGCCTGTGCCGTTGCAGCAAGCCAGCGAGTTCGGCGTGATGAAAGTGGATGAAAACGACCGAGTGCTGGAATTTCTGGAAAAAACCCGCGCAGCCGCCGGCGATGCCGGACAACCCGGATATGGCGCTCGCCAGCATGGGCATTTATATCTTTAATGCGGACTATCTGTTCACCCTATTGGAAGAGGACATGTCGACGCCGGATTCCAGCCATGACTTCGGCAAGGATCTGATACCGAAGATTACCGCGCAGCACGCCGCCTGGGCGCATCCCTTTACGCTGTCCTGCGTAACCTCCAATCCGGAGCTGCCGCCGTATTGGCGCGATGTTGGCACGTTGGAAGCCTATTGGCGCGCCAATCTGGATTTGGCGTCGGTGACGCCGGAGCTGGATATGTACGACCGCGCCTGGCCGATTCGCACACACATGGAACCGTTGCCGCCGGCCAAGTTCGTACAGGATCGCTCCGGCAGCCATGGCATGACCATGAACTCGCTGGTGTCCGGCGGCTGCATTGTTTCCGGCTCGGTGGTGGTGCATTCGGTGTTGTTCCCGCGTGTGCGGGTGAACTCCTTCTGTACCATCGATTCCACGGTGTTGTTGCCGGACGTCAACGTCGGCCGTTCCTGCCGACTGCGGCGCTGCATCATCGACCGTGCCTGTCAGATCCCGGAAGGCATGGTGATTGGCGAAAATGCCGATGAAGACAGTAAGCGTTTCTATCGCTCTGAAGGCGGCATCGTGCTGGTCACGCGCGACATGCTGTCGAAGTTATAGCGGGTCGCCCTTGGACCCCGTGGGCGCGCTGGTCGCGTCCTTACGTGTCTCCCAGCGCCCGTTAGCGGGCCGAATTTCAGGAGTAGCGATGCAGGTATTACACGTATGTTCTGAGATGTTCCCACTGCTCAAAACCGGCGGGCTTGCAGACGTGGTCGGCGCGCTGCCGGCGGCGCAGATTGACGCCGGCGCCGACGTGCGGGTGTTATTGCCCGCTTTCCCTGATCTGCGCACCGGCATTGCCGAAACCGTACTGGTGGCGGAAATCGACTCGTTCGCCGGCCGCGTCGGGCTGCGCTACGGCAGCTATCATGGCGTTGGCATCTATCTGATTGATGCGCCCTGGCTTTACGATCGACCCGGCAGCCCGTACCACGACCAGTCGATGTATGCCTACCCCGACAACCACCGGCGCTTTGCGCTGCTTGGCTGGATGGCCTGTGAACTGGCCAAAGGGCTGGATCGCTATTGGCGGCCGACGCTGGTACATGCCCATGACTGGCACGCCGGGCTGACCTGCGCCTATCTGGCGGCAAACGGTCACCCGGCACGTTCGGTGTTTACCGTGCACAACCTGGCCTATCAGGGCATGTTTTCCGCACATCACGTCACCGAGCTGTGGCTTCCCCAGTCGTTCTATGACATTTACGGCCTCGAGTTTCACGGGCAGATGTCCTTTCTGAAGGCTGGGCTGTTCTATGCCGATCACATCACCGCCGTCAGCCCGACCTACGCGCGTGAAATCACCCGACCGGAGTTTGGCTACGGTATGGAAGGGCTATTGCAGGAGCGGCAGCATCAGGGGCGGTTGAGTGGCATTCTGAACGGCGTCGACGAAAAAATCTGGGATCCGGCCAACGACGCGCGGCTCCGGGCGCGTTATGACGCCGACGATCTGAAAGAAAAAGTGAAAAACAAACTGCATCTGCAAAAGGCCATGGGGCTGAAAATGGATGAGTCGGTGCCGCTGTTTGCGGTGGTCAGTCGGCTGACCAGCCAAAAAGGGCTGGATCTGGTGCTGGAGGCGTTGCCAGCGTTGTTGGAGCAGGGCGGGCAACTGGCGCTGCTCGGTGCCGGCGATGCGGTATTGCAACAGGCGTTTCTGGCGGCGGCCGCCGATTATCCGGAACAGGTCGGGGTGCAGATCGGCTATCACGAAGCCTTCTCCCACCGCATTATCGGCGGGGCTGATGTGATTATGGTGCCGAGCCGCTTCGAGCCCTGCGGCCTGACGCAACTGTACGGCCTGAAGTATGGCACGTTACCACTGGTACGGCGCACCGGTGGACTGGCGGACACGGTGGTGGACTGCGCGCTGGAAAATCTGGCCGACGGCACCGCCAGTGGATTCGTGTTTGATGACTGTGATGCCGTCGCGCTGGGCAATGCCATTCGGCGTGCCATGGTGTTGTGGAGCCGCCAGAAACACTGGCGTCACGTACAGCGTCATGCCATGAGTCTCGACTTTGGCTGGCAGGTAGCGGCAAAAGAATACCTGTCGCTGTATAGCCGGCTGCTTTGAGGCGGCTCCTGGTCTGGTTCGTCCCAGGCGGCTGCTTACCGATTCACAGCGCGCCGCCTGGGTGTAACACCTGCCCGGTAGGGTATATCCATGCTTGTTGTAATCACGCACTCGGGATTGAAAAATGACTTCACCGTTTAGCTACACCTCACCCACGGTCAGTGTCGAAGCGCTGAAACATTCCATTGCCTATAAGCTGATGTTTATCATTGGCAAGGATCCGGCCATTGCTACCCAGCATGACTGGCTTAACGCCGCCCTGTTTGCGGTGCGCGATCGCATGGTGGAACGCTGGCTGCGTTCCAACCGTGCCCAGCTGTCGCAGGACGTGCGGCAGGTGTATTACCTGTCGATGGAGTTCCTGCTTGGGCGCACGTTGTCGAACGCCCTGCTGTCGATGGGCATTTATCAGGATCTGCAGGACGCGCTGGAAGAGATGGGCCTGAGCCTCGGCGAGCTGTTGGAAGAAGAGAACGACCCGGGCTTGGCAACGGCGGCTTGGGGCGGTTAGCCGCCTGTTTCCTGGATTCGCTGGCGACGCTGGCGCTGCCGGGGCGCGGTTACGGCATCCGCTACGAATACGGTATGTTCAAACAGAACATCGTGGACGGCCAGCAGATGGAATCACCCGACTATTGGCTGGAGTACGGTAATCCATGGGAGTTCCCGCGCCATAACACCCGTTACAAAGTGCGTTTTGGCGGACGAGTCCAGCAGGAAGGGGCGAAAACCCGCTGGGTAGAAACCGAAGAGGTGCTGGCGATTGCCTACGATCAGGTGATCCCCGGCTTTGACACTGACGCCACCAATACCCTGCGGCTGTGGAGTGCGCAGGCCAGTAATGAAATCAACCTGGGCAAGTTTAATCAGGGCGACTATTTTGCCGCGGTGGAAGATAAAAACCATTCTGAAAACGTATCGCGGGTGCTGTATCCGGATGACTCGACCTATTCCGGGCGTGAGCTACGGCTGCGGCAGGAGTATTTCCTGGTATCGGCGACGGTGCAGGATATCCTCAACCGCCATTGGGCGATGCATAAGACCTTTGATAATCTGGCAGACAAGATCGCCATTCACCTCAACGATACCCACCCGGTGCTGTCGATCCCGGAACTGATGCGGGTGCTGATTGACGAGCACAAATTCAATTGGCTCGACGCCTGGAGCGTGGTGGAAAAAGTGTTTTCCTACACCAACCACACGCTGATGAGCGAAGCGCTGGAAACCTGGCCGGTGGAGATGATCGGCAAGATCCTGCCGCGCCACCTGCAGCTGATCTTCGAAATCAACGATCATTTCCTCAAGTATGTGCAACAGGAGGCGCCGGGCGACAACGATCTGCTGGCGCGTTTGTCGATCATCGACGAACAGAACGGCCGCAAAGTGCGTATGGCGTGGCTGGCGGTGGTGGTCAGTCACAAGGTGAACGGCGTTTCTGCGCTGCATTCCGAACTGATGGTGCAATCGCTGTTTGCCGATTTTGCCCGTATCTTCCCCGATCGCTTTTGCAATAAAACCAACGGCGTCACGCCGCGACGCTGGCTGGGGCTGGCCAATCGCCCGCTGTCGGCGGTGCTGGACGATGCCATTGGCCACACCTGGCGCACCGATCTCAGCCAGTTGAGCGAGATTAAACCCAACGTC
This sequence comes from Serratia odorifera, assembly GCF_900635445.1. Classification (NCBI taxonomy): domain Bacteria; kingdom Pseudomonadati; phylum Pseudomonadota; class Gammaproteobacteria; order Enterobacterales; family Yersiniaceae; genus Serratia; species Serratia odorifera. Next base: position 1,252,179 of record NZ_LR134117.1, on the reverse strand, counting down.
GATTACCCCAGTTTTCTACTGGCAGTACAGGAGGCCAAGCAGCAAAACAAACAGCGGCTGGCGGCTTACATCGCCCGCAAGCTGAACGTGGTGGTCAACCCGGATGCGTTGTTTGATGTACAGATCAAACGCATTCATGAATATAAACGCCAGCTGCTGAATGTGCTGCACGTCATCACCCGCTACAACCGGCTACTGCAAGATCCGGAAACCGAACGCGTGCCGCGCGTGGTGATTTTTGCCGGCAAGGCGGCGTCAGCCTACTACGCCGCCAAACAGATTATCCGCTTGATCAATGATGTGGCCAAGGTGATCAACCACGATCCGCGCGTGCACGATCGGCTTAAAGTGGTGTTTATTCCCAACTATGGCGTCAGCCTGGCGCAGATGATCATTCCGGCGGCAGACCTGTCCGAACAGATCTCGTTGGCCGGCACCGAGGCGTCCGGCACCAGCAACATGAAGTTTGCGCTCAACGGTGCGCTAACCATCGGCACGCTGGACGGTGCCAACGTTGAAATGCGCGAGCACGTCGGCGAAGACAATATCTTTATCTTTGGTAACACCGCCGAACAGGTCGAGGAGCTGCGGCGTAACGGGTACAACCCGCACCAGTATTATGAACAGGACGCCGAACTGCACCAGGCGCTGACGCAGATCGCCACTGGCGCCTTCAGCCCGGAGGAGCCCAAGCGCTACAGTAATCTGTTCGACTCGCTGGTTAATCTCGGCGACCATTATCAGCTGCTGGCGGATTATCGCAGCTATGTTGACACCCAGGACCGGGTCGACGAGCTGTATCGCCATCAGGATGAGTGGACGCGGCGGGCGGTGCTGAACATCGCCAACATGGGCTACTTCTCGTCCGATCGCACCATTCAGGAATATGCCGACCAGATCTGGCACATCAAGCCGGTGAAGCTGTAATAAAAAAGGGCCGGATTATCCGGCCCTGGTTTCACGGGGTGAGTACGCGGTTGTTACGAGGCCAGCGACAGCGTTTTCGCTTTCGCGTGTTCTGCCAGCCAGGCTTTGACGCGGGCCTGTTGCGCCTGATCCAGCCACATGCCGAGTTTGGTACGCCGCCAGGATGGCGTCATCCAGCTCGACCACCCACTCTTTTTCCACCAGATAGCGCAGTTCGGCCTCATACAAACCGTGGCCGAAATCTTCGCCCAGTTCAGCCAGGCTGTTGGCATCGGCCAGGATCAGTGCGCTATGGCTGCCGTAGGTGCGCGCGTAACGGCGTGCCAGCGACTCTGGCAGCCAGCCGTGTTCACGTCGCAGTTTGGCCGCGTAGCCGTCGCGATCGCCGCCGATGTCACCGCCCGGCAATGCGCCGTTCTTGGTCCACGCCGGACCGGCTCCCGGGTAGTAACGGGCCAGTTTTTCCATCGCATGTTCTGCCAGCTTGCGGTAGGTGGTCAGTTTGCCGCCGAACACAGACAGCAGCGGCGCCTGGCCAGCAGCATCATGCACGTCCAGGGTGTAATCGCGAGTGACCGCCTGCGGCGAGTCGGACTCGTCGTCACACAGTGGGCGCACGCCGGAGTAGGTCCAGACGATATCATCGCGTCCCAGCTGCTTCTTGAAGTGGTCGTTATACACCTTCAGCAGGTAGTCGATTTCATTGTCGTCGATTTTCACGTCTTTCGGATCGCCGTGATACTCCACGTCGGTGGTGCCGATAATTGAAAACTCGTCCAGCCACGGGATGACGAACACGATGCGGTTGTCTTCGTTTTGCAGAATGTATGATTGCGGCTGGTTATGCGCTTTAGGCACCACTATGTGGCTGCCCTTGATCAGACGGATACCGTACGGCGATTTGAGCTTCAGACCGTCGTCGAAGAAGTGCTTCACCCACGGGCCGGTCGCATTCACCAGACCTTTGGCGCGCCAGGTGAAGGTTTTGCCGCTGTCGATATCGCTGGCTTCAACCATCCACAGGCCGTTTTCTCGCCATGCACGGGTCACTTTGGTGCGGGTACGCACTTCGCCGCCGCGTTCCACCACTTCCTGCGCGTTCAGTACCACCAGGCGGGCATCGTCGACCAGCAGTCAGAATATTCGAAACCGCGCTTCAGTTCCGGCTTAAGTACCGATTCTGGTCCAAATCGCAACCCTTTGCTGCCCGGCAGGCTGGTACGCTTGCCCAGGTGATCGTACAGGAACAGACCGGTGCGGATCATCCAGGCCGGGCGCAGGTGCGGCTGGTGCGGCAGGCGGAAGCGCATCGGGAACGCGATGTGCGGCGCCAGTCGCAGCAGCACTTCACGTTCGGCCAGCGCTTCGCTCACCAGACGGAATTCATAGTGTTCCAGGTAGCGCAAGCCGCCATGGATCAGTTTGGAGCTGGCGGAAGACGTAGCGCAGGCCAAGTCTTGCGCTTCCAGTAGCAGTACGGACAGCCCGCGCCCGGCAGCATCCGCCGCGATGCCGGCACCGTTGATGCCGCCACCGATAACGATCAAGTCTTTGGTTTCCACGTCACCTTCCTCCAGATGTTCGAAATAGCTCTTTCATGTTCGTTTTCGCTCATGATTGTAATCAAAAACCAACAAACAAGCCAAGCCTTAACCAAACAAAAACATTCTGGCGTGATAGAGATAACAGTTTGGTGATAATACCAATACAAAACGTAGTGGTATTGGGGCGACCCTCTCCCGCAGGGAGAGAGGGTTAATAACGGGCGGGGATTAGCACAGTTCGAGTTGGACGTCGTATTGCTCGATGATTTTCATCACGCTCGGCGGTGGCAGCTGGTCGGTGAACAGATAGTCGATCAGATTCATGTTGCCGAGATTAACCATTGCGTTACGACCGAATTTTGAATGGTCGGTGACCAGCATGACGCAGCGCGAGTTTTCGATAATGGCGCGTTTGGTGCGCACTTCGTGATAGTCGAATTCGAGCAACGAGCCGTCCATATCGATACCGCTGATACCGAGGATGCCGTAGTCCAGGCGGAACTGGGAAATGAAATCCAGCGTCGCTTCGCCCATAATGCCACCGTCGCGGGTGCGCACTTCGCCGCCGGCCAGAATCAGCCGAAAATCTTCTTTGGCGGTCAGCAGCGTGGCGACGTTGAGGTTATTGGTCACTACCCGCAGGTTCTTGTGGTTCATCAACGCGTGAGCTACCGCTTCTGGCGTGGTGCCGATATCAATGAACAGCGTGGCGCCATCCGGGATCTGGCTGGCGACGCGTTGGGCGATGCGCGCCTTTTCTTCTGACCACATCACCTTGCGATCGTGGTAAGCGGCGTTCACCGAACTGGACGGCAGCGCCGCGCCGCCGTGATGACGCTGAATCTTGTTCTGATCGGCCAGGTCATTCAGATCGCGGCGAATCGTTTGCGGACTGACGTCAAAATGTTCGACCAGTTCTTCCGTGCTGACATATCCCTGTAGTCGCACCAGCTCGATAATTGCGTCATGACGCTGTGTTTGCTTCACGATAATCCCCTATATATGTACCTGGCTGTTATTGTTGGTGGCTTGCGCGATGTCGCGTATCCCAAAATGCCATCAGTAACCCTAACACTAAACCGGCGACGTGTGCCGCGTTGGCGATCGACATTCCTAAAATATCGAAGTAGCCGGCCACCAGCCACAGCACGGAAAACACCATCAGACCGCGTGGCAGCATCAGGCCGCGTTCCGGCGCGCGTTCGCCGCTCAGCCAGCTGTAGCCCATCAGCGCATAAACCACGCCGGACAGGCCGCCAAACAGCGCACCGCTGAACAGCGATTGCGCCCAGCCGCTGAAGAAGGCGGAAACCACCGCCAGCACGAACAGTTTACCGGCACCGAGGCGTTTTTCCATTGGGCCACCGAGATACCACCACCACAGCAGGTTGAAGATAATGTGCAGCAGCGAGAAATGCAGCAGGGCATGGCTGACCCAGCGCCACAGCTGGCTATATTGTTCGCTATTTTGCGGCCAGGACAGCCAGTACATCACGTTATCATCGCCCAATACCTGCATCAGCAGGTAGACCAGAATACACAGCACCATCACCGTTAACGTCAACGGGCCGGCTTTGCTGCGGATGATCTGCAGGTAGGAGACGTGCTCGTAGGGCATATCGGTGCCGGTGGTGCCGGTTTGCCAACTGGCGGCCTGGTAACGGCGGTTAAGCGGGTCAATCATAAACTGCTGCAGTTCATGCTGTACCTGCTCCAGGCGACCGTCGTCGGCCAACCAGATTTCCGCCGCCTCGCCGGTGTTATGCACCTCAAGCGTGATGCCCTGCGTAGCCATGTAATCGACAAAGGCCTGCGCCAGACGGGGGTTGGATACGGCGATCACTCGAACCATAAATAGGGGGATCCGTGATAAGTAGATGATTTCTGCCGCGGTTTGCACCACCAGCGGCAATCGACGGCTGATTATAACGTCGAAGCCCCGGGCATTGGCAATGCTTTAACTTTCGGCAACGCATTGTGCGTTAACGGGAGAGGGCAATCGATGTTGTGACAAAGAAAAGGGTGCGGTAGTGCCTTGAGGGTGTGGGATAAAGTCCGCAGGAAGCGCGAGCGCGCCCTTGGCGGTGCTGACAAATTTGCCGGGGGGAAGTTGCCTTACCCCTGACATGGCTCATCGGCTGGGATCCACCGAGGTATCCCATCAACGCCGCGGGGTGTAGCAGCCAGCAGCGTTGTCACAGCCTCGGAGTGCCGGTGGTCAGACGGAGGTTTCTACCTCTTGCGGATATTGACGTAGCCAGGCTTCAAAGCCGCCGTCGATGCTGTAAACGGAATCAAATCCTTGATTAAGAAGATATTGTGCTGCGCTGCGGCTGCTGTTGCCGTGGTAGCACATCACCATGACCGGCCGGTCAAAATCATTCTGCTGCATAAATGCCGACAGGGTGGCGTTGGTCAGATGATAAGCGCCCGGCGTATGGCCGGCTTCAAAACTTTGTGGATCGCGAATGTCGACCAGCGCCGCACTGCCGTCTTTCCAGCGCGTGTAGGCCTGCTCAACATTGATCGCTTCAAACTGTTCCATGACTTCCGACTGCCTTTTAATGGGGGGACGCTGCTATTGTATCCAAAACTGCGCCATTTAAGACCAGAGCGTTGTTAAGGTTTTATACCCATCGCTGGTACCCGGCCGTCTTGCGGAGTTTCAGGCGCCATAACCCATCATTTTCAGTAACTGCTGAGCCTGTTGCACCGCTTCCTGACGATGAGCCACGCCCAGTTTCTGATACAGGTTGCGGATATGCGTTTTGATGGTGGTGGCGGCAACCGCCAGTTCACCGGCAATCTGATCGTTACTGTAACCGGAATAAATCAGCCCCAGCACCTGCCATTCGCGCTGGGTCAACGGGCTGGTGCGGATCAGTTCCGGCACCTGTGGGTGCGTTAGCAGCTTATCGACGAAGTTCTCGTCAAAATGCGCGAACTTGTGCCGATGATGTTGGTTGATATCACGCAGGATACGCTGTGCACGGTGCTGTTCCAGTTCCGGCAGCGTATTCAGTTGGATCAGTTGGCGTAACTGCTGCGCCATGGCTTCGCCTTCAATCACGAAATGGCTGATAAAACCGGTGCGATTGGCCAGCGACAGGGCCTCGATCAACACGCGCTGTGCGTCGCCTTTACGCTCCATTTGCCAATAAAGCTGGTTGCTTAACAACAGGTTGCGATTAAGGTCGCTAACCAGCCGCAGCCGACGCGCATTGTCATTCAGTTCATCCAGCACCACTTCGGCTTCGTCATACTGACCCAGCAGGATCTGCACGCGGGCGATGTTGCGCCACTGGCCCTGCAGGAAGTGGTTATCCGCCATGCCCGGTTTTTCCGCGTGGCGCAGCCAGTTGGCGGCGGCGGCGGTATCTCCGGTCATCTGCCACAGCATCACCCGTGGCTTATCGGCGTTGGTCAGCCAGTCGCGGTGGTATTGGGTGCCATGCAGCAGGGCTTCGCAGCGTTGCAAATGGGCATGGGCGTTGTCCAGATCGCCGCGTGCCAGTGAACATTTCGCCAGCATGGCGATGCACTGCAACTGCTGTTGCGGCTGATAGTTGGCCAGAATCGACAGCCCCTGACGGGCTGCGTCTTCGGCTTCGTCAAGCCGCGACCATGACCATAAAACCTGCGCGCGGATGCGCAGCAGGAATTCGTGCATTGGCAACTGTTCCAGATGCTGCTCACGTACCAGTTCGAATGCCTTGTCCTGCGTTTCATAGGCCGCCTGCAAGAAGCCCTGCGCAATCAGGATTTCACTCTGTTGCAGCAGTGCCCACAGCGCGTAGTGGAAAGCCTGATGTCGGCGCGCCATCTGTTCGGTTTGTTGCATCATGGGCAGCGCACGTGCCAATTCACCTTTGCAGTGATGAATTTCACCGGTTACCGAGGTGGCGACGATGCGGCTGTAATAGCTCGACAGCGGCAGGAACTTCAGCGCTTCGGTCGCTAGCCGTTCCGCTTCCTCCGGTTTGCCGGCGTTGATCGCCACCTGCGCGCGCAGCGCGTCGAATTCGGCACGCAGCGTTTGGTCGACGGTGATTTGCTGATCGCGCATGGCCTGTTCGGCGCGTTCGAGCTGAGTATTTACCTCGATGTAACGGTGCTGGCTCTGCGCCAGCCAGGCTTGCAGCAGCGCCAGTTTCGGGTTTTGAATTAGCCGATCGTAAGGTAACGCGTTGAGGCACTCTTCCAGTAACGCCAGTTCGCTGTGATGGAATAGCGCCCAGGCGTGTTGCAACAGGATGTCGCGCAGCATGCTGACATCGCTGGCCGCCAGCGCATGGTGGATAGCTTCGGCCGGGTAACCGAGCGCCAGCCAGCCTTCGGCGGCGGCACGATGCAGACCCGGCAGCTCCAGCGCCAGTTCCCACTGGCAACGCTGCCGCAAAAAGGTGGCAAACAGCGGATGGAAGCAGAACCATTCGCCGGTATCATCCATGCGATGGATAAACATACCCTGGCGTTCCAGCTCCTCCAGTCGCTGCTGGCCGTTGTCTTCGCCGGTCAGGCGCACAATCAGCGCGTCGTTCATTGAGCGCAGCACCGAACAGCGCAGCAGGAAGGCGCGCGCTTCGGCGTCCACGTGATCTAGCACTTCATCGACCAGATAGTCTGATAGATGGCTGGCATTCAGCCCGGCCAGTCGCTTGGCGGACTGGTGTGCGGAGGAGCTGGACTGGCGTGCGGAAAGCGCGATCAGTTGTAAGGCGGTGGCCCAACCTTCGACCTCGTCACATAACCGGCTGCTGTCATGCTGTTCCAGCGGTGCGCTCAGACGGCAGTCGAAGAACTGTTTGGCTTCCTGATGGGTAAATGCCAGCAGCGGCGTGCCGAGTTCCAGCAGTTGATCGCGTACGCGCAGATTGGCAATCCCTAGCGGTGGCAGGGTGCGTGACAGCAGGATCAGCGACAGATTTTCCGGCTGGTGGCGCAGGAAAAAACGCATCGCTTCGTGGATGACGTCATTGGTGATCAGGTGATAGTCATCGATCACCAGGTACAGCGGCTGATGCCATTCGGCCAGTTCGATAAACACCTGACCAAACAGCGCCGACAGGCTGGCGTATTGATGTTTTTGGCTCAGCGCTTCACTTTTGACGCAGTGCCCGCCGGACGCCTGCTGCAAGGCGGCAATCAGATAGCTGGCAAAACGCTCCGGTTGATTGTCGCTTTCGTCCAGGGAATACCAGCCGAGATCCGCCTTGCCGGCCGCCCATTGGGCGATCAACGTGGTTTTCCCGTATCCCGCCGGGCAGTTGACCAGCGTCAGGCGATAGTTCGCCGCACCGCTCAGTTTGGCCAGCAGACGATCGCGTACCACGGTATTTTGCAGCCGTACCGGGCGGCTCAATTTTGATGGGATAAGCATAGTATTCCAGAGTCAAAGCGCGGTTCCTGCCGCCGAAACCTGCCCGCAGGCACCGTTGCTTTTTACCTGTCGGGAACGGGGTGAGGTTAATTATTTTAGGGTTCGTAATTAATCACCCCGTTTAACTTCTGACAACGCCAGACGTATTGCAACAAGCTTCCGCTTTCGCTTGGCGGTAAGTTGCAGTCGATCACACTTTTTTACACATCGGAGGCGTTATCGCGTTCGGCATAAATCGACAAGCAAAAATGCCGTTCTGGTTTAATCGCCTGGCAAGAGAAATAACACATCGTTGCGGGAAGAGGGTTACCAGCGACTACACTTTGATCGCCGCTGGCGACGTTGATGTTCTAGGGTCGCCTCATTGCTTGCTGAGGGGTAAAAAGTGCCTGAGATCACACTTCTGACTACGCCCCAACTCTCCTCCCCAGCTAATCCCCAGGCGGGATGATGCCTTGACGTGTTCCTCCCGGCAGGATAGCGAAAAATTGGCACACTTCTACAGAGCAGAGAGTTCTCTTATGTCACAGTCTACGCTTAAAAAGGACGATTTCCTGGCAGCATTGACCCGCCAGTGGCAGCAATTCGGCCTGAGTTCCGCCCAGCAGATGACCCAGCAGCAATGGTGGCAAGCGGTCAGCCGCGCGCTGGCCGAACGATTGGCCGCGCAGCCGGCACCGCGCAGTAAGGCTACATCGATGCGCCATGTGAATTATATTTCGATGGAATTTCTGATCGGACGTCTGACCGCCAACAATCTGATCAATCTGGGCTGGTATGACACGGTAGCCGGGGCGCTGGCGGAGCAGGGCGTACAGCTGGCCGATTTGCTGGAACAAGAAACCGATCCGGCATTGGGCAACGGTGGGCTGGGGCGTTTGGCAGCCTGCTTCCTCGATTCAATGGCGACGGTAGAGCAGCCGGCGACCGGCTATGGTCTGAATTATCAATACGGCCTGTTCCGCCAGTCCTTCCAGGACGGTAAGCAGCAGGAAGCCCGGATGACTGGCAGCGCGAACGTTACCCGTGGTTCCAGCATAACTCAGCACTGGCAGTGGATGTCGGCGTCGGTGGCAAGCTGGAAAAACTGGCCGATGGCCGCGAACTGTGGCATCCGGCGCTGACCCTGCGCGGCGAAGCCTGGGATCTGCCGGTACTCGGTTATCGTAACGGCGTCAGCCAGCCGCTGCGCCTGTGGCAGGCGAGCCATCCGCATCCGTTCGACCTGGGCGACTTTAACGACGGCAAGTTCCTGCAGGCGGAGAAACAGGGCTGCGAGGCGGCCAAGCTGACCAAGGTGCTGTACCCGAATGACAACCACCAGGCTGGTAAACGGCTGCGTTTGATGCAGCAGTACTTCCAGTGTGCCTGTTCGGTGGCGGATATCCTGCGTCGGCATCATCAGGCCGGACGAAAAATTGAAGACTTGCCGAAGTACGAAGTGATTCAGCTGAATGACACCCACCCCCACCATCGCCATTCCGGAAATGCTGCGTATCCTGCTGGATGAACACCAGATGTCCTGGGATGCCGCCTGGGCGATCACCAGCAACACCTTTGCCTATACCAACCATACGCTGATGCCGGAAGCACTGGAATGCTGGGATGAAAAGCTGGTTCGCAGCCTGTTGCCACGCCATTTTTCGATCATCAAGCAGATCAATGCCAACTTCAAGAAGCTGGTGGCCAAACACTGGCCGGGCGACGACGCGGTATGGGCCAAACTGGCAGTGCATCACAACAAACAGGTGCGCATGGCGAACCTGTGCGTGGTTAGCGGTTTTGCGGTGAACGGCGTGGCCCAACTGCACTCGGATCTGGTGGTGAAGGATTTATTCCCGGAATACTACCAGCTGTGGCCAAACAAGTTTCATAACGTCACCAACGGTATTACGCCGCGCCGCTGGCTCAAGCAGTGCAACCCGGCGCTGTCGGGGCTGATTGACGATACCCTGAAGGTTGAGTGGGCAAACGATCTGGACGCGTTGAAAGAGTTGGAAAAATACGCCGACGACGCGGCGTTCCGGCAAAAATACCGGCAGATCAAGCGCGATAATAAAGTGGCGCTGGCAAACTACGTGCACGGTGTCATGGGGTTGACGCTCAACCCGGACGCCATTTTTGATGTGCAGATCAAACGGCTGCATGAATACAAGCGTCAGCACCTCAACCTGCTGCACATCCTGTCGCTGTATCGCCAATTGCGCGATGAGCCGAACCTGGACATGGTGCCGCGCGTATTCCTGTTTGGCGCCAAGGCGGCGCCGGGCTACTATCTGGCCAAGAACATTATTTATGCGATCAACCAGGCCGCCGAGAAGATCAACAACGATCCGCTGGTGAAGGATCGTTTGAAGGTGGCGTTCATTCCTGATTATCGCGTTTCGGTGGCAGAACTGATGATCCCGGCGGCCGATATCTCCGAGCAGATATCTACCGCCGGCAAAGAGGCTTCCGGTACCGGCAACATGAAACTGGCGCTGAACGGCGCCTTGACGGTCGGCACGCTGGACGGTGCCAACGTGGAGATAGCCGAGCAGGTCGGCGAAGACAACATTTTCATCTTTGGCAACACGGTCGAACAGGTGAAGGCGCTGTTGGCGCAGGGCTATAACCCACTGAGTTACCGTAAAAAAGACAAGCATCTGAAGGCGATACTCGATGAACTGGCCAGCGGCGCATTCAGCCATGGCGACAAGAAGGCGTTCGACATGATGCTGCACAGTCTGCTGGAAGGCGGCGATCCGTATCTGGTGCTGGCGGACTTCGCCTCGTATTGCCAGGCGCAGCAGCGGGTTGATGAACTCTACCGCGATAGTGATGAATGGACGCGTCGCACCATTCTGAATACCGCGCGCGTGGGAATGTTCAGCTCGGATCGTTCGATTCGCGATTATCAGCAGCGAATCTGGCAAGCCAAGCGTTAAGGAGAGCGAATGGAGCGCAAACGGATCGATCAGGCTGCGGCCCGGGCGGGCATCGCCGCCGACTACATCAATGCACATGGTACGCGGCAGGCGATTGCGCAGGAAACCAAGCGCAAACTGCTGGATGCCATGAGCCGTACCGTGGTGCCGGTGGCTGATGCGCCGCTGCCGGTTGTGAAAGTGTTTTATCAGGACAGTCCGATCGTACTGCCGCTGGCCGGCAGCGGCGAATATCACTGGGAGCTGATACGCGAAGACGGCAGCCGTTTGCAGGGGCGCGCCAGCGCGCGTAAGACGTTGACGTTGCCGGCGGGAGAACTGCCAACGGGTTATCACCAACTGACGTTGCGTCAGGGAGACAAGGCTTGGCCCTGCCGTCTGATTGTCGCTCCCAAACGCTGTTACGAACCTGATGCGCTGCTGACAGGAAAGAAGCTGTGGGGGGCTTGCGTGCAGCTTTACACGCTGCGCTCCGATCGTAACTGGGGCATCGGCGATTTTGGCGACTTGCGCCGCATGGTGACCGAAGTAGGCGAACGCGGCGGGGCGTTTGTCGGCTTGAACCCGATTCATGCGCTTTATCCGGCCTGCCCGGACAGTGCCAGCCCGTACAGCCCGTCATCGCGGCGCTGGCTGAATGTGGTGTATATCGATGTCAATGCGGTAGACGATTTCCAACGCAGCGCCGCAGCACAGCAATGGTGGCAGAGCGCGTCTACCCAGCAGCAGCTGGCGACAGCGCGTGCCAGTGATTGGGTCGATTACGCTACGGTGACCCGTTTGAAATTGGCGGCGTTGAA